>NZ_MDEJ01000195.1 GCF_002940065.1 Xanthomonas populi | reverse complement strand
TCGATGCCGTGCTCCTCGCAGACACGAGTGAAGAGATGCGCACAGGCATAGCGGTCGGCACTGCGGTTGGTGAACTGGATACCGTTATCCGTCAGAACCGTCTGCAGAGCATAGGGCACCGCCTGGATCACAGTGCGCAGGAATTGCGCTGCAACCATCTTGTTGGCCGAGGCATGGAGTTCGATGAGCGCAAACGTGGACGTCCTGTCGATGGCCACGAACAGAGCGCGCTTGCCCTCGGCCGTCTGCACCTGTGCAATGTCGATGTGGAAGTCGCCAATCGGATCGTTTTTGAACCGCTTCTTTGCGGCTTTGTCGCCTTTGATGTCGGGTAGCCGCGAAATGCTATGGCGCTGCAGGCAGCGGTGCAGCGATGAGCACGTCAGACGCGGGATGCTCGGCTGCGGTGCGTAGAGACAGTCGTCCAGCGGCAGCAACGTGTGCTTGCGGAAAGCGACGATCGCCGCCTCATCCGCAACGGACAACACGGTGGAACGCGGCGGCGTCGGCCCGGTTGGCACATCGGCAACCGAGGTCCGCGTCTTCCACTTCGCCACTGTCTTTTGGTTGATGCCGTAGCGCTTGGACAGCGCTCTCAGGCTCTCTTGACTCTGTTGTATCGCTCGACGGATCGCCTCTGTCGTGGTGGCGCTCCCATGTAGAACCTGGCCCATCGTGCTTGCTTCCATTCGAGGGAAAAGAGTGCACCATCAACACCTGGGATCAAACACCTAGTGTGCAGATGTCCTGTGCAAGGCATACGCCAGCAGCCTGGCCTGCAGGCGCTCGCCGATGCTGCGTTGCGTGTTCAATGCCATGCGCTGCATGCACGCAGCATCGTTCGCATCCCCGGTATCGCGTGACAACAGTGCCTGTGCCAACGTGGCCAGCTTGGCGCTGTTGCTGCCAGTTGCGCGTTTGAGCCAGGTCAGTGCGCGCAGCAGACGTTGCTCGATTTCAGTAAAGTCGCTGCCGAGTGGATAGTCGGGCAGGCTGCCATCGCGGCGAAACGGCGCCAATGCCTGTTCCAGCGCCTGGGGTGTGTTGCGTTGTGCATGGGCAGGCGGTGCAGGGTCGCCGCGCAGCTTGCGCGATGCCTGTGCCGTTGCAAGCAAGGTGTCCTGAAAACGGGAATCGCAGATGCCCACCATTGCCAGCACACAGTCCTGATCGGTCTGGTGACGGAGATCGGCGATGCCGTACTCGGTAATGTACACATCACGCAGATGGCGCGGGATCGTGGTGTGACCATAACTCCAGCGCACATTGCTGGCTGCATGTTTGCCGCAATTGCGCGTTGCGCGCAGCATCAACGCGCTACGCGCTTGCGGCAAGGCATGCGCCATGGCCACGAAGTTGTACTGGCCACCGACGCCGGAGACCACACGGCCGTCTTCCAGCCCATCGGACACCGCCGCGCCGAGCGCGGTGGCCATCATGCAGGATTTGAAGAAGCGCGCCTGGTGGCGTTGCAAACGCTCCAATGCTTCGTTGCCGCCATACAGTTGATTGATCTGGCTGATGCGGCGCATGCCGATCGCCCCGCGCTTCCCCGCATCCAGATCGCGTAGCCACTGGTAAAAATCCGGCGATCCGAGATAGAACGCGCCATGCAGTAACTCGCCTTCGCGTGCCAGCCGCGCGTGATCGGCAGCGTCGGCGCTGCCGTCGGCCATGCGCTGCATCAGCGGCAGATCGTCATGCACCTTCCGACGGATCACGCCGCTGTCCACAAGTTGCCTGAAACCTTCATTGAGCATTTCGCTGCAGCCATATAAGCCGATCTCGAACGGCTCCAGGCCACCGCTTGCAAGCACAGCAGGATGCTGTTCCAGCTCCGGATCCAGCGCATGCAGCCCCCGCCGATAGGCCGCGTTGTCGGTATGTCGCAGCACCAGCGCATGGCTCAGCGCATCGGCCAGGGTGCCGATGCCGATCTGCAAGGTGCCGCCATCGCGCACCAGCGTGCTCGCATACAAACCGATGGCGTAGTCGACGGTGTTCACCGGTTGCCGCGGTAAGCCGAACAGCCGTGGCGACGTGCCGGGCAGGTCGATGACCAGATGGAAGAATGCTTCGTCCACGGCTGCAGTGCCACCGATCCACGGTAATTGCGGGTCGACCTCCGCCACCAACAGCGGACGTGGCAGCCCGAGTGCCTGCACCGCATCGAGCGTGTCCTGGGTGATGTCGTTGTTGCACGACAGCGACAACCGCGTACCGTCCGGGTCGCGCGCCACTTTTTGCACGATCACGTTGGGCGCGCTTTGCGCCACCGCCGCAGCCGCGTGCGTGTAGTTCAGACTCGTGTAGTCGGCCTGCGCCTGCGTGGAATGCAGCAAGCCGCCGGACTGCATGTAGAACTCTTCTACTTGCACATGCGCGGGCAGCGCATCGCGCAGCATGTCATCGACATACGCCAGGCGCGGAAAGTCGTCACCGAAATGGCGTGCAGCGAACGGTGCGGCAAAGCGCGCCTCAAGTCCCGCACCTGGCGTGGGCGGATTGAGCGACAGTGCGGTGTACAGCGCCAGCGGGCGTGACGGCGTGGCCTTGAGCTGTACATACAACGCATTCAGCAGCCGATGCGGCTTGCCGATGCCCAACGGCGCTGCGACGCGTAATGGGCCATCGATCCGTTGCAGAATCCGCTCCACGGCAGAGGGCAGGTCAGTGAGATGTTCGGTCATCCGTGCAGAGTATCCGAGCCGATGGCGAGCCGGTTGCCGCGGCAGCCGGCATAAACTGTTGATTGCTTCGATCGCTGCTCTAAATTCCCAAAGAAACAGGCTTGACAGACTTAATTTTTACGCGTGTAATAAATAAAAATCACGGGTGTAATCGGATGCCGATCAGCGACGCAGAGGCAGTGGTGATGCAAGTACTCTGGGACGGCGCTCCGCGCACGGCAGAAGATGTCGTTGCTGCGCTGTCGCAGACCGATTGGGCCGATCCAACCATCAAGACCTTGCTCAATCGCCTGCTCAACAAAGGCGCCATTGCTGCGCAAAAAGACGGGCGCAAATATCTCTATACACCGCTGTTGCAACGCGAGCAGTGGGTGCAGCAGCAGAGCGAAGGATTGCTGCAACGGTTGTTCGGTGGACGTGTAGCGCCACTGGTGGCGCATTTCAGCGAGCGCGGAAAGCTCAGCGCGTCCGACATCGCGGAATTGAAAAAGCTGATCAAGGAATTAGACGATGAGCCCTGACGCGCTGGTTCCGCCACTGCTACGCGCAATGCTCTACACCGCAGCGGCGCTATCTATCTGTTTGCTCCTGCGCCATCCATTGCGTAGCTGGCTTGGTGCAACGGCGGCGTATGCGGTCTGGGCATGCGTTCCGCTCGCGTTGTTGGCTGCCGTGCTGCCTAGCCCGCAAGCAGATGCAGCGATGTTGAAGATTCCGTTGCTGGTCGCCATGCCTGCTCTCTCAAGCGCGCATGACGGTGCTTCGGCGTTGGCGGCATCGATCTTGGCGGTGTGGCTGAGTGGCGCAGCGCTGCTGGCAGTCGTGCTGTGGTTGCGGCAGTATCGTTTCGTGCGCAGCATGGGTCCTTTGCACACGCTGGACAATGCAGTGTGGTCGGCAACGCATGACGCAGGGCTGCCGGCATCATTGGGACTCTGGCGGCCACGTATCGTGGTGCCGTCGGATTTCAATACGCGCTATTGCGCTGCCGAACGTGCGTTGGTGCTGGCGCACGAACAGCTGCATCTGCGCCGCGGCGATATGCACGCCAATCTGCTTGCTGCACTGATGCTCTGCATCGGTTGGTTCAACCCGCTGATGCATCTGGCCTGGCGCGCGTTCCGGCTGGATCAGGAGCTTGCCTGCGATGCGGCCGTACTTGCACAACATCCAGGCAAGCGCCGCAGCTACGCCAACGCCATGCTCAAGACCCAGTTTGGCGCCGGTTGCACACCGCTCGCCTGTCATTGGGCTGCACCGCATCCGTTGACGCAACGTATCGCGG
Source organism: Xanthomonas populi (assembly GCF_002940065.1). Lineage (GTDB taxonomy): Bacteria > Pseudomonadota > Gammaproteobacteria > Xanthomonadales > Xanthomonadaceae > Xanthomonas > Xanthomonas populi. The sequence continues at coordinate 1,353 of NZ_MDEJ01000195.1, read as the reverse complement.
CGCTGCGCGGTCCAGTGAAAGACGCCAGGCGTTCGCGCTGGAGTTTTGCGGTGGTACTGCTGCTCGCGGCGACGATCAGCACCGCCGCCTGGACCCTGCAGCCGGCGCGCATCGCGATACCAGCACAACCGGCGCTGGCTGCCGGCAACGCGGTAGATTTCGCTGCGATGCGATCGCCGAAATATATAGACTTCACCACGATGCGACCGCCGAAATATCCGGTAGCTGCATTCGATGCCGGCATTGAAGGCTTTGTCGAACTGCATTTCGATGTCGACCCGAGCGGCGTACCGCAGCACATCGCCGTCGTACAGAGTAAGCCGGCCGGTGTGTTTGATCAGGCGGTGCTGGATGCAGCGCGCCAATGGCGACTGAAACCTGCATATGCACACGGTAAAGCGATTGCTTCCACAGTGCGCGTGCCGGTGAAGTTCGAACTGGATACGCCTGAGCAACCGTCCAAGGCTGCCGATGCCAATGCCGGCTACAGCGCTAGCAGCGCGCGATCGGATGCGCCACCGTCCAACCGTCTTGCCGATTGCGCTTTACCAGGCTGCGCGATGCAGGAGACGCTGTGATGAAATTTGCTCCGATGTGCGCTGCAGCAGTCCTGGCGCTGTCGCTTGGCGCATGTGCTACGCAAGGCGTACAGGAACAGCAGCGTAGCCAGCGCGAAGATTCGGTGGACCAGCGCATGCTGAGCTCGCAGTCAGGAGGTGGCGGCGATTCTTCCATCGAGCCTTACACGCTGGCGCCGACACAGCGCTTCCGTATGCCGCGCGCGCTGCGCAGCGATGCGCAGGCGCTGCCGTCCGATGCGCCACGGCAGACCTTGCCACCGACCACCGTGTGCGCGCATGTGATCTTGAGCGCTGAAGGCGCGGTACAGCGTGTCGACCCCATGTCCGATCGCGACGAATGCGCGGCCGGTCTGCAGCCGGATAATGCCGATCTGGTGCAGTCGGTGCGCACCACAGTGCAGCAATGGCAGTTCGTGCCTGCCGCAATGTGCACGTTTGCGTCCGGTGTGGCGCAACCGGCAGCGTTAGACGATTGCACCGGCGCCGAGCGTCAGGACCCCGTACCGGTGACGCTGTCGTTCGCGTTCACCTTCGAAGTACGGCAGGGCAAGGTCAGCGTGCGCACCGGCAAGGTTGCACGCTGATGGTGCCTTGCTTCAACTGATGGATGCGTTGACCGATCCGCGCACGTAGCGCGAGGCTGAAGCAGCACGTTGCCGCAGTTAACGTACGCATCGCCGTCAAATCGTTTTAGAGCGGCTAACAAAACCCAGGAAGAAGCCGTAAGCAGATGATGGAGCATGCAAGCCAGAGCAACGCCAAGTGGAGATCG
>NZ_MDEJ01000194.1 GCF_002940065.1 Xanthomonas populi | reverse complement strand
GCTCGACGTCATGTTCCTCGGATTCCTGAGCTTCGTCCTGATCGTTGAAGGGCTTCGTATGTGTTAACAGGCCCTAATAATTTGTACATATTTGTGAAATTTGTTGCTGTTTACATTCGTATGCCGTGTAGCGCGAATTTCTGGTGGGGCGTGGGACGCAATGACGTGTGGCCGAGTCGGTAGACTGGCGACCTCTCTTAGCGCTGCGGCTGGCGATGTCGCCATCGCTGCCGCAGCAGCACACGACGAATCAGGTAGGCAATGACGACGATGTTGCAACGTGCTTCAAGCAAGGCGATCGACCTCCCTCAGAGCGCACGCGCATGACGGGCGAGCGCAGAACCCCCGCGCATGCGGTCCAGGGCGCGCTGGCGCCGCATCCGCGGATCCGCAATGTGATTGCGGTCGGCTCGGGCAAGGGCGGAGTAGGCAAGTCGACCACGGCGGTGAATCTGGCCTTGGCCTTGCGCCAGCAGGGCGCGCGCGTGGGGCTGCTGGATGCGGACATCTACGGGCCGAGCGTGCCGGCGATGCTGGGCCTGAGCGGGCGGCCGGATAGCCCGGACAACAAGTCGATCGAGCCGCTGCGCGCGTTCGGCATCGAGGCGATGTCGATCGGCTTGCTGGTCGATCAGGACACGCCGATGATCTGGCGCGGCCCGATGGCAACCTCGGCGTTGACGCAACTGTTCAACGACACGCTATGGGACGACCTGGACTATCTGCTGATCGATCTGCCGCCAGGCACCGGCGACATCCAGCTGACCCTGTCGCAAAAGATCCCGGTTGCCGGCGCGGTGATCGTCACCACGCCTCAGGACATCGCCACGCTGGATGCGCGCAAGGCCTTGAAGATGTTCGAAAAGGTGGAGGTGCCGGTGCTCGGCATCGTCGAGAACATGGCGGTGCACACCTGCTCCAACTGCGGCCACCGCGCGCATCTGTTCGGCGAAGGTGGGGGCGAGCGCATGGCGGCCCAATACGGCGTGCCGTTGCTGGGGTCGTTGCCGCTGGAGATTGCGATCCGCGAGCAGGGTGACGCCGGTCAGCCGATCGTGGCCGCCGCGCCCGAATCGCCAGCGGCGCAGGCCTATCTGGCCGCCGCTTTGCGCCTGTCCGAGGAACTGGGCAAGCGCCCGCGCGCCAGCATCCCGATTTCGGCCGCGTTGCTGTAGCGCGCTGGCCGGCTGCTGGCGCCGGCCGCTGCTAGAATTCGCCGTCTTCGCGCGGGCCGTTGGGTCTGTCGCTTTTCGTCTTCAAGGAACATCACATGAGCATCAAGAGCGACCGCTGGATCAGGCGCATGGCCGAGCAGCGGGCGATGATCGAGCCGTTCGAACCCGGCCAGATCAAGCACGACGCCGCCGGCCAGCGCATCGTCAGCTTTGGCACGTCCAGCTACGGCTACGACGTGCGCTGCTCGCGCGAGTTCAAGATCTTCACCAACATCAACTCGACCATTGTCGACCCGAAGCATTTCGATCCTGGTAGCTTTGTCGATATCGAGTCGGATGTCTGCATCATCCCGCCGAACAGCTTCGCGCTGGCGCGCACGGTGGAATATTTCCGCATCCCGCGCGACACCCTGGTGGTGTGCCTGGGCAAGAGTACCTACGCGCGCTGCGGCATCATCGTCAACGTGACCCCGCTGGAGCCGGAGTGGGAAGGCCACGTGACCCTGGAGTTCAGCAACACCACGCCGTTGCCTGCGCGCATCTACGCCAACGAAGGCGTGGCGCAGATGCTGTTTTTTCAGTCCGACGAAGTCTGCGAGACCTCGTACAAGGACCGCGGCGGCAAGTACCAGGGCCAGACCGGCGTGACCTTGCCGCGCACCTGATGCGGTATGCGGCCGTGACCTTGCCTTAGCAGGTCGCGGTCGTGCGCTCGCGGTCGCGCAGCAGTTGGCGCACGCCAGCGGCGATCAGCAACGCCGGCCACCAGATCGAAACCAGGTTGCCAAGATCGAAACGGGCCAGCCCGAGGTTGTCCAGCAGGAACAACGTGCCCAACGTGCCCAGAAACAGGGCAGGGATCAAGCGATAGCGCAGGGCGATGTCCTCGGTGGGTGTGGGGCCATGCTGCGCGCAATGCGCCTGCCGATCAGGTGCCGGAAGTCAACAATTGCGGATGACAAACGTCGTGCCAGCAAACCCATCCGATCCCCCATTCCCGCCTTACTTCCCCCGCCCAAACAACATGCCAACGCCGCAGGCCACCAGGTAGCAATCAGCCGACCCAGGCTGACATTGGTCCAGCCCAGGTTATTGGCCAGAAACAGCAGGCCGACGAGGATCAGGATCAGCGCGGCGACGACATTGGATTTCATGCGGAAGGGTGGTTGAAAGACGGGCGCCTATCGTAGCCGTTGCGCCCACGCAGCGACACGGTGTTGCAACGTATCGGGCGCGAAACGCTGCACGCTGCCACTGCCCCACACCGGGCCGGGCCAGGCCGCATCGCCCGGATGACGGCCCACCAGATGCACGTGCAGCTGCCGCACGATGTTGCCCAGCGCGCCGATATTGAGCTTGGTCACTTCGGGCTCCACACGCAGCAATTGCGAGAGCTGGTTGATCTCGGCCAGCAACAGGCGTTGCTGGCTGCCATCCAGATCGATCCATTCGCTGACATCGGCCACCCGCGGCACCAGCACCAGCCACGGGAAGCGGCTGTCGTCCATCAGCCGCACCTGCGACAGCGGCCCGTCGGCGACGAACACGCTGTCGGCCGCAAGGCGCGCATCGAGCTGGAAACGGTTCGCTGCGGACATGATGGGTGCAGGCTGGCTCGGTGCGGGCTTAATCATCCCAGATGCGCGTCGAAGAAGCCCAGGCTGCGCTCCAACGCGCGCTGGGCACTGTCGGCATCGTAGTGGTTGGGGTCGATGCTGCGGTTGAAGGCGTGGCCGGTTGGATACACGAAGGTTTCCATCTGCGGCAGCTTCTCGCGGTGGGCCTGGATCGCCTCCGGCGGAATGCTGGCGTCCTGCTCGCCGAAGTGGAACATCACCGGCGCCTGCGGGATTTCGTCCAGCAACTGGGTGTTGCGGCCGCCGTAGTAGCTCACCGAGGGCAAAGCCAGGCGGATCGCCGATAGCAGCGCCACCGAACCGCCCCAGCAATAACCCACGGTACCGACCTTGCCGGCGCGGCTCAGCAGAGTCGCTGCGGATTTGACCACGTGCACCGCACCTTCCAGGCCCACCGCATTGGCCAGCGCCAGGCCGCGTTGGACGCTTTCCTGGTCATAAGGTAGCTGCACGTCCTTTTCTTCCAGATCGAAAAAGGCCGGTGCCAGCACTTCGTAGCCGCGTGCGGCGTAGTCGTCGGCCACCGCGCGGATATGTTCGTTGACGCCGAATATTTCCTGAATCACCACCAGGCCGCCGCGCGGGCTGGAAACGGGCGTTGCGTGCCAAGCGGCGACCTGGCCGTCGGGGGTGTCGAGCGTGGTCCAGTGACCCATGGGAACTCCTGATGCAGTAGGGGAGTGGCGCATTATCGACCGGATCGGCGACGTTGCAGGTGAGGGTCCCGCCAAGATGACCTTGCTGATCAGGCGCGCGGTTCAGAGCGCTGCCCGCGCGCCGCTATAATCGCTCCACTCAGGCCCCAGGCCGCTCCGTTCCCAGGCTCCTGCTTCCATGTCCCAGCTGAACCCCAAAGTCGGCTTCGTCAGCCTTGGCTGCCCGAAGGCGCTCGTCGATTCCGAACGCATCCTCACCCAGCTGCGCGTGGAGGGCTACGACATCGTGCCCAGTTACGACGCGGCCGACGTGGTGGTGGTCAATACCTGCGGCTTTATCGATTCGGCGGTGACCGAATCGCTGGACGCGATCGGCGAGGCGATGAACGCCAACGGCAAGGTGATCGTCACCGGCTGCCTGGGCAAGCGCCCGGAGCAGATACGCGCGGCGTACCCGCAGGTGCTGGCGGTGTCCGGCCCACAGGATTACCAGAGCGTGATGGAGGCGGTGCACGCCGCGTTGCCGCCGCGCCACGACCCGTTCGTGGATCTGGTGCCCGACTACGGCATCAAGCTGACGCCGCGCCATTACGCCTATTTGAAGATCTCCGAAGGCTGCAACCACCGTTGCAGCTTCTGCATCATTCCGTCCATGCGCGGCGATCTGGCCTCGCGTCCTGTGGATGAAGTGCTGCGCGAAGCCGAGCGCTTGGTGCGCGGCGGCGTCAAGGAATTACTGGTGGTCTCGCAAGACACCTCGGCCTATGGCGTTGATCTGAAATATGCCGAGCGGCCGTGGCGCGACCGCCTGTATCAGACCCGCATGAAGGCGCTGTGCGAGGGGCTGTCGGAGCTGGGTGTGTGGACGCGTCTGCATTACGTGTATCCCTACCCGCACGTGGACGATGTGATTCCTTTGATGGCCGAAGGCAAGTTGCTGCCGTATCTGGACATCCCGTTCCAGCACGCTAGCCCGCGCATCCTCAAGCTGATGAAGCGGCCAGGCGCAGTGGAGAAGACGCTCGAGCGCGTGCAGCGCTGGAAGGCGATGTGCCCGGAGATCACCGTGCGCTCCACCTTTATCGTCGGCTTCCCCGGCGAGACCGATGCCGAGTTCGAACCCTTGCTCGACTTCCTGGATCAAGCCCAGCTCGATCGCGTCGGCGCGTTTGCGTATTCCCCTGTGGAAGGCGCCAGCGCCAACGCGCTGCCGGATCCGGTGCCGGAAGAACTCAAGCAGGAGCGTCTGGCGCGCTTCATGGTACGGCAGGCGGACATTTCCGCGGCGCGGTTGGAGTCCAAGATCGGCAGCGTGCAGCAATGCCTGGTCGACCTGATCGAAGACGATATCGCGGTGGCACGCTCACGCGCGGACGCGCCGGAAATCGATGGCCTGGTGCATATTCAGAACGGCGGCGAGCTTGGATTGAAGATCGGCGATCTGGTCGATGTGGAGATCACCGACAGCGACGAGCACGATCTGTTCGGCGATGCGTTGCCGACAAAGGGTAATCGCGGGATTGAACTTGCGGTGATCAGCTAGGGCAAGATCGTAAGGTTGCGTAGAAGAGCTCGTACATGAGTTTCATTGCGAGCTCTGCGTCTTCGCGCATGACGGTGCGCGGGTGTTTTCTTTCGGTTATGAGTCGGTGTCCGAGAGTGTGGTCTAGGTCGTCGGCTTCTTTTCGATGCGCGTAAGCGTTTCTTCTTTTAACCAGCAGGTCGAGATTTTCCAGGAAGTCCTGGCTTAAAACTACATCGGGTATTGAAATTTTTCTTATCTCTTTAGGGCACCTCGAACAACCAAGTCGTAGCCGTGGTGACACGCACTGGATGATGACCATACCTTCAAAAAATCAG
>NZ_MDEJ01000193.1 GCF_002940065.1 Xanthomonas populi | reverse complement strand
CCATGCGCGCACTTGTTTCTACACGATCCGGGTGCAACCAGCTGATCTATCTCGGGAAAACGTGGGGAAACCTCAGGTCCCGATTCCCCAATCCCTCACTCAGAACTTCGCATCCAGCGTCAAAAACACCTGCCGCGGCGCGCTGGCATGGAACGCCAACTGACGCCCATTCGGATCGCTGTTGGCGAACGCGGTAAGGTTGGAAGCGTAACGCTTGTCGGTGATGTTGGTCACCTTGAGCGAGAGCTTGAGCCCTTGCAGCACGCCAGCCTGGCCAAAGTCGTAGCCCGCACCGGCATCGAACGAGGTGTAGCCGCCAAAGCCCTGATCGTTGGTGTAGGTGTAGTAACGCTGGCCCGTGTATTTGCCACGCAGATTGACGTTCCAGTTTGCGTAATTGAACGCGATTTCGCTGGCGAACATGCGCTTGGGCGTATCCACCGTGGTCTTGCCGGCGGTGGCAATGGTCACCCCGTTCTGCACGTAGTTGTCGTCGTAGGTGGAGCGATTGATCGAGGCCGAGTTGTACCACTGCAGGTAGCTGGTGGGCTTCCAGATGATGGTCAGTTCGCCGCCGCGGCTGCTCACCGAACCCACGTTGAACAAGCGCGTGGTGCAGGCCGGTGTGGTGCACTGCTGGATGCGGGCGCAGGGATTGAGCGAGAGCAACCGGTTGTCGAAGGTCACGTCGTAACCGACCAGTGAGGCTTCGAAATGGTCGCGCACAAAGCGATAACCGGCTTCCACGGTGCGCGACTTCTCCTGCTCCAGCGCACCGACGCTGGCATCGAACGAGGCCTGCGTCACCAGCAACGGACCACCGGCGCCGCCGCCCTGGAACGCGGCGATATTTTCCGCGTACGAGGCAAACACTTCCTGCCCGTCTGCGATGCGATAATCCAGGCCGACCTGCGGCAGCACCGACTCGCTGGCCTTGATCGAGCCGGTCGGCACCGGCGCTTCCACCGCCACGCCCGGCGTCTCGCGCGCGGTCATTTCGGTGCTCGGGCTCTTGATGCCCAGATCCACGCTCAGGCGCTCATCGAGAAACTTGACGTTGCCCTGCACGTAGAACTGCCGGGTGGTGATGACGTAGTTCTGCGAGAACAAGCGGCGATCCGGATCCTGCAGGAACTTGTCGTCGCTGACCGTGCCATCGATCCAGTAGAAATTGCGCTCCACATCGTGATGGTTACGCTCGTACCACAGCCCGGCTTCGAGGTGATGCGGGCCCAGATCCCAACCGAGCGAGGCGATGCCGCCGGTGCGGTTGATCCAGTAATTGGTACTGCGGATCGAGATCGGTAATGCCTGCGGCATGCCCGGATTCGAGGCCTGGCCTGGCGACCACCAGTGGCCCTGACCCTTGTTTTCGTGGTGATAGACCTGGGTGTGCAGGCTGATCGCATCGTTGGGCTGGAAGTCGCCGGCCACATAGAACAGATCGTCATCGCGCAATGCGCGGCTCTGGTAATAGGCATCGTCGACATTGTCCACGCCGCCACTGAAACCGCAGCGCGCCGCGTTACGCGTAGCCGGTGCGCAGTACGCCGCGGCCAATGCACGGTTCCAGTCCGGCGCGTACAGATTCCAGTTCCAACCCAGGCCACGCGCCATGCCGCTCTTGGACAGATACGCGTAGTCGGCCTGCGGAGTGCGCGAGGTATCGGCGAACGCGGTCAGCTTGCCGGTGTCGAACTGATACACACCCTTGACATTGAACTGACGCGTGGTGGTCGGCGAATCCGGGCGCGGCTACATGCCGGCTTATGCAGTGATCCCCGACAGATACGCCGAAAAACCGTTGTAATCGCCGGCATCCGCACGCAGAAAGGTGCGGCGGTTTGCATCCGCCCCCACCGTCTGCGACACCTGCCCGCCGAACGCGCTTGACGGGTCAGCCGAGTAGTACTGGATGGTGCCGCCAAGATTTCTGGTGGAGGCGGTGCCCAGTGCACCGATGCCCGATGCCAGCTCCACACCGAAGTTTTCCGCAATCAAGGCGCGGCTGATATTGAGGCCGTTGTAGTTGCCATACGCGTTGTCGCCCAGCGGCATGCCATCGAGCGTATAGCCCAGACGCGTGCCGTTGAAGCCGCGCAGGCTGATCGTGTGCGATTCTTCGTTGGCACCGAAGGCATCGTTGGATTGCACGTTCACGCCCGGCATGCGGTTGAGCAGCTTCTGGATGCTGGTGCCCGGCGGCAACACCGGAATGTCCTGCTGGGTGATGCGCTGCACCTGACGCGTTTCGCCCTGGCCGATCACCGAGACCGCATCGAGTTGCTGCACGGTCGTGCCAGTATCGGCAGTCACCTCGGGATCGGCGGCATAGGCGGCCGGCGACAGCACAAGCGCGGCGAGGACGGCGGCACTTAAGAGATGGGTCTTGGGCATGAGCGGCGCGGGGACGAGTTAAAAGATGACGGCAAGCGTCCGACAGCTGTCTTGCGCCGATGCGACCGGGACATGACGGTGCTGCGACAGCGGCTGCGCATCCCTCGCCAGCGCTGCGTTGCGCTGGCATGCACATGCATCTGCACGTCGTAATCTGCCAGCTCTTGCTTGCGCTTTATCTGAGGGTTGGTCCATGTCTCATCGCATTGCTCGCTCTTATCCTCGGACGCTGACCGGCATCGCCATCGCCGCGCTGGTGGTCGGTAGCGGCGTGGTAAGCGCGCGAGAAAAGGCGGCATCGACGGGCTCGGTGATCGCGACCGATGCGCGCGGGTATCTGGAAAAAGAACAGTTGCCCGACAGCCTGCGCCTGGTGCCGCCACCGCCGCAGGACGGCAACGCCGCGTTCGCCAACGATCAGGCCGTCGCCACGTCCATGCTGGCCCTGCGCGACACACCGCGTTGGAAGTTGGCCACACAGGACGCGGCCCTGAGCTTCCCCGCAGCGGCCACCCATTTCAGCTGCGCGCTCGGCATCCAGATCGACCAAGCCCACACCCCGCACCTGCTGCGCCTGCTCGAACGCAGCATGCGCGACGCTAGCAGCAGTACCAGCGCGGCCAAGGCACGCTACCAGCGCCCGCGCCCGTTCATGCGCAACGACCAACCGATGTGCACGCGCGCCGACGACGCGGCGCTGCGCCAGAACGGCTCTTACCCCTCCGGCCACACCGCCATCGGCTGGAGCTGGGGCCTGATCCTGGCCGAACTGGCGCCCGCGCAACGCGACGCCCTGCTCGCCCGTGGCCGCGCCTTCGGCGACAGCCGCCTGGTCTGCAACGTGCACTGGCAGAGCGACGTCATCCAGGGCCGCATGATGGGCGCCGCCACCGTCGCTGCCCTGCACGAAAACCCTGAGTTTCTGAAAGACCTGGTGGCCGCGCGCCGCGAGATCGCACAGGTGGGTGTGAAACAACCTGCAACTCCAACTGCATCGTCAACGTGCGATGCCGAAAAGGCAGCGCTGCAGCCGGTGTTGCCGGGTGTGATGTAGCGGTATCGCGGCGTTGCTGCGACCGCCGGTCTGACAATCGATTTCACCAAACGCCACCGGTCATAGCGCATGCGCGCGCATGCCGACGCGTAGCACCAACACGCGTGGTGGAAAACGCGGCTGCGCAACGCAGTCTTGGCTCGGAGTCAATAGCGGCGAAAGCCCCGCTACTTGCCGATGCAAAAACTCGAAAAGATCTTGCCAAGCAAGTCGTCGGCGCTCAGCTTGCCGATGATGTCGCCGAGTGCTGCGTGCGCCAGACGCAGTTCTTCGGCGGCAAGTTCGAGTTGTTCGAAACCCAGTTCCAGATCCGCCGCATCTGCATGCTGTTCGGCGCGACGCAGTGCCTCGACATGCCGGGTGCGTGCGGAGAATTCGCCGTCAACGCTTTCCACGCCATCGCCCAGTGCGAGTTCGCACAGGCGGATGTGCAACCGCTCCAGTCCCTGCCCGGTCACTGCCGAGACCGCGATCGCATCGCGATCAAGCTGCGCGGGTTCGACCAGCAGATCGCACTTGTTGTGGATCCACAGCTGACGCGGCACGGCATCGATGGCATCGCCGATGGCATCGCGCGCGGCTTGCGGGTCACGTGCGTCCAGTACCACCAGCGCCAGGTCGGCGCGCTGTAGTTCGGCGCACGCACGGCGCATGCCCTCGCGCTCGATCGCATCGCCGCCCTCGCGTAGGCCGGCAGTGTCGACCAGGGTCAGTTCGAAGCCATCGAGCTGGATGGCTTCCTGCAAGGTGTCGCGCGTGGTGCCGGCGACATCGGTCACGATCGCACGATCGCTGCCGGCAAGTGCATTGAGCAAGGAACTCTTGCCGGCATTGGGCGGGCCAATCAACACCGCATGCAGGCCGTCGCGCAATTTGCGTCCGCGTTCGGCATCGCGCAGTAGCTGTGCGAGCAAGCTGCGTGCCTGCGTCAATCCATCACGAACTTGCGTCCCGCCCAGCGTTTCCAGCGTTTCCAGCGGCTCATCGGCAAAATCAATCGCCGCCTCCACCTGGATGCGCAGACGCGTGAGGCTGTCGCTGACTGCGTCGACGCGGCGCGAGAACACGCCATCCAACGAACGCCGCGCTGCACGTGCCGCACGCAGATCGCCAGCAGCGATCAGGTCGGCGATCGCTTCCGCTTGGGCAAGATCGAGCTTGCCGTTGAGAAACGCACGCTCACTAAACTCGCCCGCGCGTGCCTGACGCGCTCCCAGTGCGATGCAGCGCGCCACCAACTGCCGCAGCAACACCGGGCTGCCATGGCCTTGCAATTCCACCACTTCTTCGCCGGTGAAACTGTGCGGCGCCGGAAACCACAGTGCGATGCCATCGTCGATCACCTCTCCCTGCGCATCGCGAAAACGCGCATGGCGCGCCTTCCGCGGCTGCAATTTGGCAATGCCCAGCGCGGCGGCGATCTGCGCGGCCTGCGGGCCAGACATCCGCACGATGCCGATGCCCCCGGTTCCGGCGGCGCTAGCGATAGCAACAATGGTCGATGGCGAAGAAGACATAGGCTGATGGTACGGCGTGTGGTCAGAGACGTGGCTTGCATGCGCGGCTGCTTTGTAGCTGCAGTTTTAGAGATAGGCCGTAAGCCTTGCGCGCGATGGATCGATCTTCAGGACACAGGTCCAAGGTTGCCTGCAGTCTGCTTGCCATAACCGGCTGACGCCGACATTCCGGCGCAACTGGTGCACAGCCCCTGGCAATGCAATGGCGGTGACAGCACAGCAGCGTTCTTGGTGATGGAAAGAACAGATACGGGCGCACATGCAGAAAAGCCCGCCTTGCGGCGTAATGCTGTTCACTTAAGGGCACCTCGAACAACCAAGTCGTAGCCGTGGTGACACGCACTGGATGATGACCATACCTT
>NZ_MDEJ01000192.1 GCF_002940065.1 Xanthomonas populi | reverse complement strand
CGGCTGACGTCACTGGGATAGCGTGCTCTCATCTCCATATGATCGGATAATTCGGGAAGACTTTGAACGGGCTCTTAGCAGCATCACCAAAGGATGTTCTGGCTGCCAGTTCTCCATGGCCGATCCGCGTATTGGGGTCGTAATACTTCGGATCATGCGGAAGCACAGACTTGAACGCGTCGTCGTCTTCACGTATAGCCTGCCAGACCGTCTGGTAGTAGTCGCCTACCGCCAAGCCCAGCCCGCGCACCTCCAGCACATAGCGCTCCCCTTGGCCGGCAAGCATGCGCCCGTGCGGAGTCGCGGCTGTCGCCGTCGTGGCCGGGCTGCTTGCCATGGCAACTGGTTCCTTGGCCACCGCGCTGCGCACCTTCCACAGCCAATGACCCCCAAAGGCCAGGCCCACGAGGGCGGTGATCGCCAATACACCATTACGAATATCGTTGCCCAAGCCGGAATCCTCCACGCCTGTTGACTGCCATTGGCGATAGTAGATGAAAAGGATCAGCGCCACCCACACCAGCAGCATTCCGAGCCATACCAGCGCATAGCGCGTGATGCCAGGCCGTTGCGCCGCGCTCATTCGTTGCTCTCCGCACGTTGCGCTCGGGTCCTGCTTACCACGTATTTGTCTGGCGGCTCCTTAGACACGACATCCGGAAATTTTCCTGTTGTGTAGTAGTCAGCCGTCTGCTTGGCCAGCATTTGCGCTCCAGGACTCAGCTTTTCGAAATTCGCAAGCTCGCTGATGTAGACGGAAGATGCTGTTCGATATTTAGGAGGCGCGAACGGCGTGCGCCAGTTGGCGAAGGCGATCAGCAACTTGCGCCACTCCGGATCATCCAATGTCTGCGCCTGCCCGATCGCCACGTCCATGGCCGTGACCCAGCGGTGGTTCTCCGTGCTGCGCAGCATCGCCGAATGGTAGGAATTGTCACTCAGCGCGGCCGGGTTGCGCGCCATCTGCGCACGTACTTCGTTGGGTGTGGCATGCCGCCACACCGTGCAGCCCATATCGGTCACATCGCACGTGTAACCGGGTGTCTGGTCGTTGATGTCTGGATGCTGCGCGTTGAACTCGCGGGTCATCTCCGCCAATTTGGACTCGGGCACCTCCTCTTGCTCGATGCTGATCAAGATCATGTACTAGCGTAACCGCGCCGCCGGATTGCCCAGCGCCACATCCACCGACACATCGTCCGGCGCATCCTTGCCGGCACGGGTCGGCGTGCCGCGCAGCGGCGTGCTGCTCTTGTACTGGCGCGGATCGGCCTCGCCCTCTTCCATCTGGGGGGCGTGTGGCGGTTGCAACGCCTCGCCATTGATGTAGCGCCCCTCCTGCGGCAATGGCGTCTGGCTGGCCGTGGTCGCGGCGCCTACACCTCCACCAGGGTAGCGCGCCTCCCCCTCCACGCGCAGTGGGATGTGCTGTGGCGGCCGGCCCACCAGCACCGGCTTGCCGCCACGCAGCACCTTGGTCCACATACGCTGATGGAAGCGCAGGCCCTTGAGCGCGTCCATCGCCGGCAACGTGGCCGTGCGCTCGGTGCTGTAGAACTTCCGCTTCCACGCCACCTGCACCGTGTCCGGCACGCCATAGGTGCCGATGCCCTGCACCTGATCCAGCGCCACGGTTGTGTCCTGTGGGCAGAAGTACAGGTACACCTTGCCGCGGTTGTCGCGCTCGGCGAACACGATCTGCTTGCCTTCCGCATCCAGACGGGTGCCCTGGCTGGGGGTCCATCCATGTCCGGTGCGGCCACCATATCCTGGCTGACACACTTGCAGCTCGCTCAATGGTGGGCGGACGTACGGCTTGGTGGTCACTGCGTTGACGATATTGATGAGCGTCTGCAGCTTGGCCTGCGTGGTCTGCTCCTCGCCCTTGGGTTCGAGCAGGCTGTAGGGGCTGTCCACCAGGATCAGGCAGTCCGCGCAACGCTGGCTACGGTCCGGCCAGCATGGCCTGCGCCAGCAGGGTAATCAGCGTGCCCTGGCTGTGGCCCATGATGGTGATAGTGTCGTCCGGAGCCAAGCGGCGGATCTCGCTCACCAACATGGCCAGCCGTTCGGCCGCCAGCACAAAATACCGCCGTGGCGGCGCCTTGCCGAAATAGGTGTAGTCAGAGGCCACCGGCTGGACGGTCGCGGTCATCAGGCTGGTGTCGAAGCCCTTGCCATACATGTCCGGCAAGTTGCTGGTGGCGTTGGCGAAGTACCCACCGGCCTTGGCGAAATGGGCATCCAACCGGTTGCCGGCGGCGTCCTGATACTGGCTGCGCAAGCGCGTCGGATTGCCGCTCTTGTCCTTGGCGATCTCATTGTCACTGGCGCGGTAGCCCCAGTAGAACGGGATGAACATGCTGTGGGTCGGCAACTTGCTGGTGGTGTCTTCGCTACGTTGATACAGGTAGGTATCCGGGTCGTACTTGACCGCCGCCACCGTTCGGTAATCCCTATCGCCAGGTTTAGCCTTGGACGCCTTCGCCTGGGCGTATTGCACCCCATACTGCCCGGCGCGCAGATCCACGCGGCTCAGGCGCTCGTTGAGGCCCTGGCACAGCCCCTTTTCCACGGTGGGATAGCCGGCGCCGGGGTCGTTGACGCCGTGGATGAAGATCACGATGCCCGGCCGGTCCGCGGGCACCTGTACCTGACGATCGCCCATCCGATTGCACAGCAGCGGCGCACTGGCTTGGGCGACAACATAGGAGGATTCGGTCATACAGGCATCCTGTGGAACGAAGAACGGTGGAAGGGTGGCGGGCAGCACCGCACATGCGGGAGGGGCGTCAGCCGCCGCCCAGCGGAGGCTTGTGGACCTCGATGCGCGCGATGCGCGTGACCTCATCGCGCAGCAGATCGGTCAGGCCCTGCGCATCGGAGACGCCTTGCACGACGCGGCCGTCGTCCAGGGTGATGCGGTAGGCCTGGTTCGCCGCGAGCTGGGGAGTGTCTGCGCTGTGGCTGGGGTAGTGCAGCTGGAATTTCTGATCGGTGCCGTCCTTGCCGAAGCTGGGGCGGTCGGCCTGCTCGGTGGACGGCCCCAGCAACGCATGGCTGGCAGCGTGGATCTCCACCCCGCCCTGCGTGCCGAGCGTGACCCCGCCCCCAATGCGGATGAAACTGCCGTCCTCGGCCACCAGCCGTATCCGTGGCGCGCTCAGCAAGAGCTCGCCCGTGTTGGCCGTCAGTTGCAGGTTCGTCTGCGCGTTGGCCACCAGATCGTCAGCCTGTGCCTGCAAACGCAAGGTGCCTTGGTTGGCAATGGCGCTCAGGCCCGATGCCTGCGCGAACAGCGCGATCCCCTGCCCGGCATGCACGCGTGTCGCCTGCCCACTGGTCAGCTGGAGATGCTGCTGCGCCACACTGTCGATATTCTGGCCGGCGTAACTGAGGTGGCTGTGCGGCGTGGCGCTGACCACGCCCTCGCTGGCGGCAAAGGCCATCAACGGCTTGCCTGCGGCGTTACCCTCCGTGCCGCTGGGCCAGCCCTGCAGTGCCTGGCGTAGCGCGTCTTGCCCGCCGGTCTCCACCGCCTGCCCGCCGTGCTGGGCGGCGTAGTCCCCCAGGCCCTTGAACAGTTCGGCGCATTGCGCCAACAGCGTGTCGAGTTCGGCGCGGTCGAGTTGGTGGCCGCCGGCCTGACTGCGCGCATAGGTGGTCAGCAACATGCCCTGCGCAGCGCGCAAGGCCGCTGCGGCGTCGGTGCGGAGCTCGGCACCCTGGCCACGCGGGTCGGCCTGGCCGTCGGCGCGTGGATGGGTCAGGTAACCGAGATTCAGTTCGCTGGCGTGCTGGGTGGTGGCCAGGCGCGCACGCGGCTGACCGGTGGTGTCGTCGAACATCAGTTCGTTGGCGCCGCTGCCGTTGTGCTCGCGCGTCAGGATGCCGGAGAGCGTGCGATTGCCCGGCAGCCCCCTGGCACCGCTGAACGCTGCGGTGGGGCGGCGGCCATTGTGGATGACCGCCACGGCTATCGGCCGATCGATATCGCCGTGTAGAAACTCGATCAGCACCTCATCCCCAATACGGGGGATGAATTGATGGCCGAACCCATCGCTTGCCGAAGGCGAGGCATAGCGCACGCGCGTGCTGGAGCGCTCGTCATAGTCAGCGCCGCCCTTGGCGTGCTCCTGTCCCCGCGGCCAATGCATCTGGACCAGGATGCGGCCCAGCTCATCGGTATCGACCACTTCGCCTGCCTTGCCGACCACGGTCGCGGTCTGCGGTCCAGGCGCGGTGGGTCGCCGCAGGTGTTCGATATAGGCCGGCACCAACGCAACACCGCGACGTACGCCGGCAAAACGCAGGGACTGCGCGCCACCGTCCGGTGGCGGCGGCACCGCAGCCAGCGACGGTGGCGGACCGACGTCGGCCGAGGCCAGCCCCAGCAACCTGCTGGGCAGCTGGCGCGTGAGGTCTGTCGGCAGGTTGTTGGTGATGTCCAGGAACTGCTCGGTCACCACGAACTGGCGCTGCTCGCCGCCGTCTCCTTCCAGCGACGGATGGTCTGCGACCTCCACGTACTTGCCGACTTCCAGCCCTGGCGTGACCGCGCCGCCATACCAGGTCTTGGCGCGTTGGTCGTGCCACTTCTGCCGCACTTGCGCGTAACGCGCATATTCGGCGCTATCGCTGGCGTAGCACGGCGACAACGCGCTGTAGTCCTTCAAGGTCGCACCGACCGCACGCCCTTCTTGCCCCTGATCGATGACAGACGTATCGTCCGCATTGCTTGGCGTCGCCGGCTTGTAGTCATAGCTCACCAGCGCGGTCGCCGACGTCATGACCTGCCGCTCGCCTTGCCAGGCCAGCAGACTGTCGGCCTGCGTCGCGTCTTCGGCACGGCGATAACCGATGCGGGCCGGACGCGCCTGGGCCAAGTCGTTGGCGTCGTCGAACAGCACCAGAGTATGTATCGGTGCGTCCTGGTCGTCCTCGAACGCAAACGTGTAGTTGATGCCTTCCTCCGCGAGCAGACGCTGGATGAAACTGAGGTCGTCCTCGTCGAACTGCGTGCAATACGAACGCGGGGCGTAGGTTTGGCGCAGTTGCTCCCTGAGCCGGAAGCTGGCGGCGATCGGTGGATTGCTCGCGCTGTGTTCCTGCACGATCTGCGACACGATGTCAGGCACGCTCACGTCCTGGAAGATGCGACAGGTGCGACGGTAGGCAAGCAGCGCCAGCGCGGGCTGGATGCGCAAGCGGCAACTGGAGAAACCCCCATCGGCTCCCAACTGCCGCACTGCGGTCACCAGGCCGTTTACCGGGCGCTCGCCGTCGTGGTGCCGGATCTGAGGTATCCCCACGTTTTTCAGCCCATGACCATCTGGTTGTAGACGTGTTCGGGCAGTGTGCGTAATC
>NZ_MDEJ01000191.1 GCF_002940065.1 Xanthomonas populi | reverse complement strand
ATGCGCGCACTTGTTTCTACACGATCCGGGTGCAACCAGCTGATCTATCTCGGGAAAACGTGGGGAAACCTCAGGGTCAGCATGCTGTCGCTGCACCTGATCCAGAACTGCATGGTCTATATCAACACGCTGATGATTCAGAAGGTGTTGGCGCAACCGCACTGGCAGGGCAAGTTGACGCCACGCGACTATGCTGCCCTAACGCTGCTGATTTGGGAGCACGTTAACCCGTATGGACGATTCGACCTCGACATGAACACCCGGCTCGATCTGCCGTGATCCGAAATGGCGGCTGGTGAAAGGACTGTTGGGTCTAACCCAACATCCTGCGTTCGTCATCGCTCCGGGGGTTGGTGCACCTGGTCGATCGCTGTGCTTGCTCCCCGGCACGCTCTACCCAGACCATAGCCCGAAGTTCGATCATGTTCCAAGGCCGGCATGCATGACCGAGCCGCCCACATCACCCTGCAAACCCGCTTTTGCGGTTGGCCGTCGCCGGCAGCGCCGCCACGTGTGCACGCGTGCAAAACTTTGCCCCATCACTGAAGAAGGCGACACACATGCAAGAACAGGAAGCTCCCGACGACGGATGCCCAATGTGCGGCAGGGTAGACGGGTGGCCTGGCGTCTCTGAGTGGGTGACGTACAAACCCTGCAAGCGCACCGGCAAGAACATGCTGCCGCCGCCCGATGCTGGCGTGGATCTGCGGCATTGCGGCACAAAAAATCCGCCGGGATCTCCGGCGGCTTTTGCTGATAGGCGCGCGTTTCGACCGTGTGGTCTATTCCGGCAGGTTCCAGTCCTCGCCTTTGTCCCTACTCCCTGGCGACCCGCTTTTGATGGCAACGCGGCCGTCTACGCGTGATCCACGGCCAGCGCGTCAGCGCTGCCCGTCGCCGTGGGGGATGGGTGGCACTGGCGGCTGAGTGGCAGGGCTAATCAGGAAACTTAGAGGAAAGGAAAATATTTATGCCTTCCACGATTTCTTCAACACTAAAGTCCAGCAAGCTTATCTCGCAGATATGACTTCCTGTAATATTCTTTTCATAAGTGCAAAGCGAAACACCTCGACGCAATAATAGGCAAATATCATTAGCAATAGATTCCCTTTGCTCTATCGTCAGCGCGGAGACCATTTTAAGGGTCGCTTTTTTATCGAGTGCGGCTTGCTGGCCAAGCCATGATAGTTGGCGCTCAATGAACTCTGAGATCATTTTATTCTCATGCCACTCATTGCTAATCTCCCTCGCGATGGACAACATTTCCAAATTAAATTCTATTAATGTAGACACCGCCAAGGGACGGGACTCACCGACTGCTATAGCTTTTGCATCCCACAACTCAAGTTTTGTACAAAACTCATTGTGCCGTAGACTACTCAAAGGTCTCTTCGATTGTAATATCGACTGAGCCTTAGCCAATTCGTCAACAGAGTGAACAAAGTGGCATGAGCTCCTATCTGAATCAAGCCTCATATAGGGTATAAGATTTCTTTCAATCGCACCCAGCTTTTCAGCGTGGCTAGAAAATTCAGCAATCTTTTCATAATCCGAATTAAATCCATTATTAGATTTAAAAGAATGCACGTCCCCAAAGCCATTGCGTGAAGCGAGGCTGCCAACAATATTGCGACTACTGCACTCGCCGTATATGACTGAAGGAAGACCATTATATTTCTGCTTATCCTTCGGCCTGGTAAGTTGGGATATCAGGTTCATCCGCACATCTTTACTGATAAGGGAGGCAGGAGTCATGACTATGTCATATTGCGTCGACTTATTGCAGACAGTGTCAATTTCTCTTTTGGCTGGCGTTTTTCCTTTTGCACCAAAACCCACGGTCATCTCTTGAGGATTTGAAAATCTTAAAGATCGAATCATTAACGGCTTTCCCTGGCCGTATTCTTCGGAAATCCCCGAGTCTACTTTCAGTAAACCTTCTTTCACAGACGGATCATCGATCAACTGTTCCAGTTCATTCTTACATTTTGTATTAGCCAATTTGATCTGAAATTGCGCCAGATTCTGAAGAGCAACCTTTTTTTGATGAACCCGCTCTAGCTCTGGGGTCTGCAAAGCAGCTATATTTTTATTTAAATATTTTTTCCTTGGTGCATTCTTGAGGTTTTTTGCGTCAACAGATGGCATAACCAGCCCAGATGTCGTAGGACTATCATGCTGAGTATCGTTCTCTTCTTCGCATGGGCGAACATAAATTTTAGCTGTTGAGGAATTAGTCTTCATGGCAAAATAAATATTAATCTTTAATATTTTCGAAAGGATATAAATCAAAGGTGCTTATTAATTACCGCTCTGTCTCCGCGAGGGAGGGGAGGGTAATTTCCGACAAACGCTTCTTTGCATCGATGGTATAACCATACAAAGCGCTCTTAACTTTATCTGTCTCAGTCGGGTCTATTCCATCAAGGGTCAGTAAAATTCCGCTATGAATTTCTGCATAACTATGTGTAAATACCTGACTCTTCTCAACATCCTTGTAGGGAAGCCCCTGTTTTTCTCGTATCGCATTCATCCGCACTGCCATCACCACGGCAGGCCCTTGTTGCCTAAAAAATTCTAACGACAAATCGATCAATGCGTTCTTGGCTTGATCCATTGTCAGTTCTGGTGCCGACCACCGAACTCCCAGTTGCATCGCTGCATAACGGGCAGCTATCACAACATCTGAAGAGGTTCCTGATGTTCCCGACATGACAGGGACTTGCAAAGCATCCCGAATGCTGGTGCCGACATCCATAGACAGATCCATTCCCGATAGGGTTTTGGTCGAGTGTGTCCCTAAACGATTAGCGTCATGGCGATTCTTCTTTCGATATGATTTCCGTGGTTGAATATTTAGGCGGCCAGCCAACAATTGCCCCTCTTGTGATAGTTCGAAGCCTGTTTTTACTTGCTCTTCCGTGAACGGGCCTGATTGACCTTTCAGTATCATGGTAAAAGCGGAAGCTGCTTGGTCTGAAAGCTTCCAAGGACGGGATTTGGCATAAGGAGAGTCCTCACCAGGCTTTTCAAGCCCAAGGACCTCGTCACCTAATTTATTACGGTCGCGGCATTCCAACGCAGGTTCGTATTTCCATAAGCCTCTCTCAATATGGCAAAGCCATTCTGCCTGCTTATGAGAAAAAGACGTTATATCTTTCATTGCGCAGGTTGCGTTAGCAATCAGAACCTTTTCAGCCTCTATGTTGGATACGTATGATTGAGCCCGTTCGCGAAGATGGTGTTCAGAATAATAAGCATTGTTCGACAAGGATTGTGATAGAAATTGAACGATACTTGAATCGGTTTGATTGCCGGGATGATAAATTTCCCCAGCAATAGTCGCTGCACTATAAGGAATTTCGGAGCTGCGAGCAGGCCTTGGGGCACGGGATAGTGGGAATTTATTTTCCTGAAAGGATTCCGTCCTATGGTCTGAGCACTCGGCTTGATTGTCCAATTTTTGCTTATCTTCTGGTGATGAGTCGCATATTCCTGCGTTCGTAGAACTGCGAATTGCTGCAGATTTTGGATTAAAAATATTTCGGGTCTCCTTGCTGTTGTCTCAATTGATATGTCACTTAAGGGGAGGCTGACAATAAACCTCTAAATTGTATCTGCGCGGCACTTGTGGATCTACGCATTGTGGTCGAGCCATTCGGACCATAACAATGGCTGGCCCTTTGGATTTTCCTTGGCGTACTCGTAAAATAGAGAAAGAAACTCTGACCGTTCATCACGAAACTCTGAACGCCCCTTGTGGGAGACGTCTTTGTGGCCATCCAAGCTGCGTCCTGGATTAAACGCACGATGCCGATTAATAATATCCTCGAACGAGATCATTCTGGCATTTTTTAATATGTCATGCATGACAATGAAAATTGTTGTGCGACCTAGACCCATGCCACAGTGCACGTGCAGCCTCTCATGAGGGGCCAACTCCCGCTCCATTGCAATAAATGCATTGATGTCCTCCGCACATGGCGAAAGATGATCCGTCACTGTCAAACGTAGATATTTTGCACCCGCAGCTTTTACAAGCTCTTCTTCGCTAAAAATCTGCGGTTTGCTTAAAATCACTTCGCGTTGGTTGGGCGCTTCGCTCTTGACGTCTTTGCGATGAAAAATACTCACTGATTCCTGCGATTTAAGTTCCTGAATCCTCTGGTGCTCATCTGCCAGGGCTTCGCCACGTGATTTACCAACGTTGCCCCAGTTATTGGGGGTACGCCAAGTACTTGGATAACCGCCGACAATGGCATGGGATTCTTCGCGCGCATTCAGAACGATCACTGGATGCTCTCTAGACGGCTTCAACCTTTCAATCTGGCTGATGGATGCGATACTGCCGCTACCTGAGACATGCAGGTCTTTCCAACCAGTCCGATTGCAGCTTTCGGGCAGGTCAAACTCATCCGATGAGCGAAAATTATCAGATGCTCTTGGGCTTCTGTCGTAAGCTAGAACTGGATCTGATGTGGGTTGTGGCGGGAGATTCAGTGTTTTTCTGAATTTCTGGATCACTTGCAAATGTGGCGCCGTGTCTGACCGAATTGCTAGGACGCCTTGTGAATCAGCAGGATGGGATTTAGCTTGCTTGTTACGCTTCGGCAAACCATGAATTTCTACAGGACCCAGTTGGCTGACACTGGTTGATGCAACTTCCTGTTTAACCTCTTCAGCAGTATTGATTACCGCTTCGTTGCGGACCGATGGCGCAATTGAGTTGTGAATTGACTTACGCATCTATCGTCGTAATTGAGAAGGATGAATTCATAGTTATAACGCTTTGCGATCTTGCCTGTCTTTTGTCCACCGCAGTTGTGTTGCTGATTGCGATGACAAAGTTATCTGCGTCCCGTAAAAGTGAACCTCTCCGGGATTTCGGGAGGCTCCAACTCTCCTGATTAACCCTAACCTTCAGCCAGCAGTCGCAGGATCTGCGCCGCTCCGGGTTGATACTGCTGTCACCTGAAACTGAATCGCACGGGTTCCCTGGACATCTGACGGCCAGGGAAAATGGCGAATTCGGAAGTGTCCATGAGCAACAAGCGGTAGGCGGATGAGGTCAAGGCGGAGGCGGTCCGGCAAGCGACCGATCGCGGGTTCGAGGTGGCAGAGGTGGCCGAGCGACTGCAAGTACGCCTTCATGCAAGCGCATCGTGAGGAGTTCCGGCTGTGTGCGATGTGCCGGGTGTTGCGGGTGAACCGAGCCGGTTACTACGCCTGGCTGCGCTCGCCCAAGCGTGATCGCGCCAAGGATGACGAACGTCCGCTGGGGCTGATCACGCACCAATGGCTGGCCAGCGGCAGTGTCGATGGGCATCGCAAGATCACCAAGGATCTGCGGGATCTGGTGGAGCACGGCAGTGGCCATCGCGTGCATCGGTTGATGCGCACGCAAGGGCTGCGTACTCAGGTGGGCGATGGTCGTAAACCACGCGTCCATGGCGGGTCCGAGTGCGCAGCGGCGACCAACCTGCTGGATCGGCAGTTCGACGTGACTGCGCCCAA
>NZ_MDEJ01000190.1 GCF_002940065.1 Xanthomonas populi | reverse complement strand
CCTCCGCCACGGTTCAACTGGCGACTTGTCCCCTGTAGAGTTTGAACGGCGCTACGCGCAACGAGGGTCTTGAGTGTCTACGGAACCCTGGGCGCATCAAAAATTCTCGACTAGACAACGAAATGATCAGTGGGTGGAACATTCATGAAACCACGAGCGGCATCTCTAGTTCTTATTGCTATGGGCTTAGGAGCAGCGACTGTGACTGCATCGAACTTAGCGAGTGAGTATCGTGAGGTCGCAGGCCATCCGACCAAACCGTCATCAGCTGAGATCGCACAGCAATTGATTGCTCTCGGCGAAGAAGATCAGCGTGATCGCAAGAAAGCCATGAGCCCTGGATTCGATGAAGCGCGACTTGCAGAGGCAGACCGGCGCCGAGAGGCAGCCTGGATTGACATCACCTCCGGGAGGCTACTTGGCCTGAGCGAAGTTGGTGACGGTGCGGTGTCCGCGCAATTTCTAATTCTCCAACACTCTGGCAACCGCACACTACAAGCGGACATGGCCCAACAGATGCAAGAGCTGGTTGAGAAGGGTGAATTTCCCAAGGACGCCTTCGCGACATTCATTGATCGCCAGCTGGTCTACGATGGAAAGCCTCAACGTTTTGGCACCCAAGCAAATGAATCTTTTGAGTTATATCCAATTGAAGACGAAAGCAACGTAGACAAGCGGCGTGAATCCATGGGATTGCCCCCTATAGCTGAGTTGCGCGCAAAGCTGCAGCAAGTTAAGAAGGCCGTGGCGTCCGGTAAGGGGCTGGGTGAATAGCTGTCAGCCTCCCGTAAAATTGATCCAGTCATAGTTATAGGTCCCCGGGAACACTAGACCAAAGGTGCGCAAGAGCAAGTTCACCAAAAGTCAGATTGTCGCCACGCTGAAGCAGGTCGAGGGTAGTCGCCAAGTCAAAGATGTGTGCCGTGAGCACATTTTTCGCACGCTGAGCGAGGTCCGCGATCAAACCGAGCACTGGCTGGCCGACTACAACCAACAGATACCGCACGACAGCCTGGGCGGGCTAACGCCCACCGAGTTACGTGATAAATATCAACCACAGACCTCTAATTTTGGCTGGCACTGAATTGTGGGGAGTCGACACCGATACCAGGCACATTGCTGCAAGAAGATCGACAGCGCGCTCGCTACGGTACGCATTCAAGCCGACTCCAACACCCAACACCCGAACGCGGGCCCTGCAGAGTAACCAGTCTCCGGTTCGATTCGGATCTGCAGGGTGGCGCGGCCCGCCACTGCTGCTGGCAAGGCGTAATCCACATCGACGAAGTCCAGGTCGCGGTTGCCGTCCAGGCGTTCGTTGGCGATGAGTTCGCCGTCGGCGAGGATGCGAAAGCGGCGGCGGGTTTCGTCGCCCCAGTAGCGCAGGCGAAGGATGCGGGCCTGCGTGGTGTTGCGCAGGGTGAAGGCGATGAAGCCGCCAGTGCGGGCGTCGCGGCCGGCACGGCGACGGTAGCTCAGTGGATAGGAGCTTTCGCTCTGCAGGGCGTGGGCTTTTTCGGATGCTTCATCGCCCAGGGCGATGCGATCCAGGGCGCGCGTGTCGAGCGCGTGTTGTTTCGCTTCTGCTTCGGCCTGCTCGGCTTGGTGCTGCTGCCAGGCAGCGGCATCGCGGTGCTCCAGGTAGAGCGCACTGCGGCGGTCGAATTGGGCGTAGAACGGGGAGAACCGCCAGTGCTCGGCGCCGTCGGTGTAGGTGAACGCGGTCTGGCCTGTCACGGGTTGCAGGCGCTGCAGGATGTCATCGCCGCCGATCAATGCCGGGGTCTTGCCGGACCAGGGCTTGGCCGCATCGCCCAGGTCGGCAGCCAGAACCAGCGGCCCACGCAGCACCGAGACACAGGCCGGGTCGTCCGCTGTGGCTTCCAGGCGCAGCGGCATCTCGAACGACAGCTTGAGCGTGTCGCCAGTGCGCCACACGCGGGTGATGCGCAAGTAGCCTTCAGTGACGGCCGCATCAACCGGCTGCCCATTGAGCTGCAACACAGGCGACTGCGCCCAGCCCGGCACGCGCAGCGCGAGCGTGCGTTGCTCGGCCGGGGCGGCGTCGATACGGAGCGATGCGCTGCCCTGCTCCGGCATCGTGCTGTGCAGGGTCATGTCCAGCCCGGCGGCATCACGCACGCTGGAGGGCACATACAGATTGATGTAGACGCCCTGCCCGTGCTGCCAATAGATCGAATCGCCGAACTGGGCGTGCGCTTCCATGCCGCTGCCCACGCAGCACCAGAAATCATCGAATGGCGACGACCAGCCGCGCGCTTCGCCGGCCAGCATCGGTGTCATGTAGGTGAACATGCCGGTGCGCGGGTGCTGCTGCGCCATCACGTGGTTGAGCAGCGTGCGTTCGTAGTAATCGAAGAACTCCGCCTGCGGCCCCCACTGGTACAGATGCCGTGTCAGCTTGAGCATGTTGTAGCTGGCGCAGTGCTCGCAGGTCTGCTCGGTGAGAAACTTCGAAGTGCTGTCCGGCTGCTGGAAATATTCGCGGTCGCCGTTGCCGCCGATCACGTAGCTATGGTGATCGGTGACGGTGTGCCAGAAGAAGCGCGCCGCCGCGCCCGAGGCGGCATCGCCGGTGACTTCGTACTCGCGCGCCAGGCCGATCAGCTTGGGGATGTTGGTGTTGGAATGCTGGTGCACCAACTCGTCGCGCTGGGCGACAAGTGGGTCGAGCACGGCATGGTGGTGCAGGCGTTGCGCCAGCGCCACCCAGTGCGCATCGCCGGTGCGCACATGCAGCTCGACGAAGGATTCGTTGAGACCACCGAATTCGCACGACAACACCTTCTGCAGTTGCGTGTCGTCGAGTGCGGCGAAGATGCCTTGCAGATAGCCGGCCAGACCGACCGCCACCTGCAGCGCCTGCGCGTTGTCGCAGTGCGCATGCACATCGAGCAAGCCGGCAAACAGCTTGTGCCAGGTGTATAGCGGCGCCCAACTGCCATTGAGATAGAACGGCGCCGGGTCGATCTTGCCGCGCTTGAGTTCATCGAACACGGCGCGGCCACTTTCGATCTGCCCTGCCGCGTTCTTGCGCGTGAATCCAGCCACATAGCCATCGCCTGCATGCGCCTGGCAGCGGGCGAGTTCTGCGACCAGATAATGCGCACGCGTGCGGCATTGCGCATCGCCGGTCTGCGCGTGCATCAACGCCAACGCGCTGAGATAGTGGCCGAGCGTGTGCCCGGCGATGGTGTCCGCTTCCCAGCCGCCGTAGGCCGGCGCCTTGGGTTCGAGAACTGCATACAGCACGAATTTGTGCAGCAGCCTGTCCGGCTCCAGCCGCATCAGGTAACGCCGGTTGGTCTGCAGCGCATCCAGAAACAACGACGGTGTGAGCCGAACCTGCGCCAGTGGCACCGCGCGCACGCTACCGGGTTGCGCGGCGCTGGCTTGCGCTGGAAACCGCAGGAAGCCTGCGGCAACCGCCAGGCTGCTCCAGGCCAGAAAACGCCGCCGCGACACGCTCAGCGTGTGGTCGTGGGGCAACTCGCTCGCATGCGTCTCTGTCATGGGCTCAGCTTAGCTCCTGTCGGCACGCACAGACTGCGCGCGCCATTGCAACAAACGCCTGTGCAGCTGCGATAAGTCGCGACTGCACAGGCCTGGCTTGCACGCGACCGACTACCTCTGGCCACACATCACAGCGACGAAACCGCAGCGATCAAAACTTCAGCGTCGCACGCGCCCAATAGAACCGGCCTAGCAGATCGTAGGTGGCCACATCGGTATTGGCGTTGCCAACATTATTGGAGTAATACAGCGGTGGCTGCTTGTCGGCAATATTGTCCACACCTACTTCAAAACGCGTGTGCCATGGCGCCACGTTGTAGCCAAGCTGCACGTTGTTGTAGACGTAGGCGCCGATCTTGCGCACCACCGTCGGCTCGCTGGAATCGGCCGACAGGCTCTGGTCCGGATCCGCATTGCCGATGGCGGTATTGCCCACATAACGGATACGCCAGGTGGCGCTCCAATCGTCCAACGCCCAGTTCACTGTGCCCAGTGCACGCCAGCGCGGGAAATTGCCATAAGCCTGGGTGTAGCGGCCCACGTTATGGATGGTGACCGAGCTGGGATCGGTGGCGTCGGGCAGCACGTCGTAACGGGTGAGATAGGTGCCGTTGAGCCCTGCCGTTAAATTACCCCACGACGTGGATGGCAGGCGGTAGGTCAGATTGAAATCGATGCCCTTGGCCCACAGCTTGCCCAGGTTGACGGTGGGTTCGGCGATGTAATTGATGGTGCCGTTGCCGTTGCGATGAATCAGCGCGCAGAAAGAGCTGGCCGAGTTGGCGAAACATTGATTGAGCACGGTCTGCGCCGACACCGTGGTGATGGTGTCTTGCAGATCGATGCGCCACCAGTCTGCGCTCAGCGACAGGCCATCGACCCACTGCGGGTCGTAGACCAGCCCCACATCGTACGACTTGCCGGTTTCCGGCTTGAGTTGATAACCCGCCACCACCGCGCCGGACACCTTGCCGGCGACCTGACCATCGGATTGCTGATAGCTGCCGTTGGTAGGCACGTTTGCGCAGGCCACGCTGTTGCCACCGGTGTAACCGTTGCACGGGTCGTTCACGGTGGCGGCATCGCCGGCCACGCCGGCATACAACTCGTTGATGTTGGGCGCGCGGAACACCTGCGACACGGTGCCGCGCAGCAACAGATTTTCGATCGGGCGGTATTCCAGCGACACCTTGCTGTTGGTCTTGCTGCCGACAGAGCTGAAGTCGGAGAAGCGCGTGCCCAGCGTGATGTTCAATGCGTTGATGCCGGGCAAGTCCTTGAGCAGCGGGAACAAGGCTTCGGCATAGGCTTCCTTGACGTCGAAACTGCCGCTCAAGGTGGATGCGCAGAATTCGATCACGCCGCACAGGCCGTCTTCATCGCCGGTCCCCAGCGCATCGGAGGCGGTGGTGGAGCGCTCCTTGCGATAGGAAATGCCGCTTGCCAGGCTGACAGTGCCGGCCGGTAAATCGAACAACGAACCGTTGGCATTGGCCTCGAACTGCTTGACGGTGTAGACGCTGGTCACGATCGGATTGACCACCATGCCCCGCAGTGTGGGCAGGTTGCTGCTGTCGTTGAGGTTGAAGAAATTCAGCGGTGTGCAGCCGGCAATCGCAGCGCCCGCACT
This sequence comes from Xanthomonas populi, assembly GCF_002940065.1. GTDB lineage: Bacteria > Pseudomonadota > Gammaproteobacteria > Xanthomonadales > Xanthomonadaceae > Xanthomonas > Xanthomonas populi. The sequence continues at coordinate 449 of NZ_MDEJ01000190.1, read as the reverse complement.
GCCGCACTTGACCGCGCCGTCGCTATCCAGAAACGACGGGCCGATGGCCTGATTGAACGTGGCGTAGTCGAGAAAGCCGTTGTTGATCGACTTCTGCTTGACCTTGCCGTAATTGAAGTTGGCATCCCATTGCCAGGAGCTGTCGCCGAAGCGGCCACGCAAGCCAGGGCTGATCTGGAAGTTGTAGGTGTTGTATTGATAGCTGCGATTGCCCAGCACGGTTGCACGTGTGTTGAGGTCGTTGTAGGAGGTGCCGGTGCTGCGATCGGTGCCGAAGTTCACGCCGAACGGGTTGTAGTCACTCTGCGACGACACCAGGATATTGTCGCCGTTGGAGAAGAGCGGAATCGGCGCGATGATCGAGGCGGATTCTGAGGTTTCCCCACGTTTTCCCGAGATAGATCAGCTGGTTGCACCCGGATCGTGTAGAAACAAGTGCGCGCATGGCG
>NZ_MDEJ01000189.1 GCF_002940065.1 Xanthomonas populi | reverse complement strand
TGCATCGGCAATGGCAAAGCGCGTCAGCCCTACGAATTCGGCGTCAAGGTCGGCATTGCGGTGAGTGCCTGCAAGGGATTGATCGTGGGTGCGCGCAGCTTCCCGGCAACCCGTACGACGGCGATACGTTGACCGAGCACTTGGAGCAGACACGCGGGTTGCTGCGGCACTGGCACTGGATCAAGCGACGGCAGGCGGTGGAGCCGGTGATCGGACACCTGAAAGACGACTGCCGGCGACGTCGCTGCCGGCTGTCAGGCGCACAAGGCGATGCGTTGCACGTGCTTGGCTGCGCCGCCGACTACACCCTGCGCTGGCTGCTGCGCTGGATCGCCTTTTGGCGTGCCTGGATGCAGGCGATCACGTAGCGATCCTCACACCCGGTGCGGCTGTCGCCGGCAGGGCTTGGTGCTTGAATGGGATTTTTCAGGGACGGCTAAATCCCTACCGTCCGCTGACCTGGTACAACCTGCACCGCGTCAACAACCGAACCCATCGCAAGCTGCTGGTGATCGATGGCCGCATCGGCTTTACCGGCGGCATGGGTGTGGCCGACCAGTGGATGGGCGATGCACAGGACCCGGAGCACTGGCGCGACTCGCATTACCGCATCGCAGGCCTGGTGGTGGCGCAGGTGCAGGCCGCCTTCAACGACAACTGGATCAAGAGCACCGGCCGCGTGCTCAATGGCGCGGAGTATTACCCCGAGTTGGCGCCGGCCGGCGATAGCGACGCGCAGCTATTCGTGGTCTCGCCATCGGGCGGCAGCGAGAGCATGCACCTTATGTATCTGATCGCCATCGCCGCGGCGCGCACGTCCATCGACTTGGCTACCGCGTATTTCGTACCCGACGCACTGATCACCCGCTCGCTGCTCGAAGCGCGTGCGCGCGGCGTGCGCATCCGCGTGCTGCTGCCCGGCAAACATATCGATGCGGTCTCGGTGCGGCTGGCTTCCAAGGCCAGTTGTGAGCCGATGCTGCAGGCCGGCATCGCCATCCACCAATACCTGCCCACCATGCTGCATACCAAGCTGCTGATCATCGACAGCCTGCTGGTCTCGGTAGGCTCCACCAACTTCGATATCCGCTCGTTGCGCCTCAACGACGAGGCCAGCCTGAATGTCTACGACCGCGAATTAGCCGCACAGACGACCGAGGTGTTCGAGCGCGATCTGCAACGGGCCGAGCTGTACACGCTGGAGCGCTGGCGGGCGCTGATGCTGATGCCGAGCCAACAACAGGCATCGGCGCGTGGCCCCCGTCAGGACCGTGTCGGCGCCGTACCCATCGGCGCAGCCTGCAACCGCAATCGGCGCAACCGCCACCACAGCCCACCGACATGCACCAGCGAGTACAGCACCAGCGCGGCGGCAATGCCCAGCGTCAACGCGCTGGCCTGTAAACCGGCTACCGCCGCGCCCGCGCTGAAGGCGCCATCGGCCCAGCGCCAGGCCAGCCGCCCGAGCAGCACGAGCGTCAAGCCGCTGCCGATCCACGGATTGGGCGTGTACCAGCCATGCCCGTCCACCCATTCGGCATGCGTGTAGCGCAGCGACAACGCGCCTAGGCAGGCACCGACCAGCGTCCCCGCTGCGACAAGCGGCGCCACGTGCGGCAACCCGTAGACGGCATACGCCAGCGCCGCAGTTGCTACCAGCAACACAAGCGTCCGCACTCCGCTGCTGACCGGCTTCCACTGCTGGCGACCGAAGCTGCGCCGGATGCGCCGGTAGTAGATGAAAGCGATGGCCGCTATCGACAGATACGGCGTCAGCGGTGCGATGGCGTAAGCAGGCATGGCGATTCCTTTGCGGTTGAAGTGACCAGCGCAGAATGAAAGCAGCCCTCGGCGCGAACAAGGTGGCAAGTGTCACTTTCTGCAGTGGCAGGCTGGTTGCCTGACCGGTGGCCACCGCGCGCGGCGATCGCGACAGACCACTGACCTCCGCGCAGGGCAGCGCTCCCCGCCACTGCCGGTGAACGCCCAAACCACGCGCCAGCCATTGCCACACGCGAACCAGAGCCGCACGGGTAGACTTGCCGGCAGAGTTCCCCCACCGCAGTGCCATGTCCGCCATCAAGCAAGAAGCCCACACGCTGATCGATACGCTGCCCGAAACGGCAGGATGGGACGACGTGGTCCGCGTCGTGGATACCGCGAGCTTCGAGGCCGCGGTGCTGGACGGCATTGCCGCAGCGGATCGGGGCGCCTTTACCGCGCCGGCGCAGGTGACGGCACTGTTCGCCAGATGGGGCGTTGATGTTGCGGCGTGACTGGACCGTCCCGGCCGCCAAGCAGCTTGCATACGCCCAGGATCACTACCACGCGCTCAACCCGACCGCCGCCGCCGCGATGGCGCGGCAGGTGCTGGAAGCCACCCGCACGCTAGCCGAGCAACCGGGCCGCGGCCGCGCCGGCCGCATCGCCGGCACCCGCGAATGGGTGGTCAAGCAAACGCCCTACGTGCTGGTCTACCGCGTGCGCGACGACGCGCTGCAGCTGCTGCACGTCCGGCTCGACGCCCAGGACTGGATGCCGCGCACCGAGCCGCTGATCGAACGCATCGAACCGTGGATCGCCGCGCTGATCAGCGCCCTGCTGCATGTGCTGATGCTGCTGATCCTGCTGTCGGCCTCCACCCCCACCATGACCCCGCCGCAAGGATCGGCCAGCGGTGGCCGCACCAAGGTGGATTTCGTCGGCGACACCGACCAGCCCGACCAGCCGGTTCCGTCCCCGTCGCCCACCCCGCCCTCGCCAACGCCCGCGCCGGTGCAGCCGCCGCCGGCCGCCTCGCCGGTGCAGTCCACCCTGGTCAAGACCGCCAAGAACCCGGTCCCGCCCGCAGGCAACACCCGCCGCGGTGGCCTGGTCGAGCAACGCCAGACGCAACCGGTGCAGCGCCCCACCCCGCCGCAACCGCCGGCAGAACCCTCATCGCCGCCGCAGCGCCGCCCCCAGACCTGGACCGGTCGCCCACCGGGCATGCTGGAGGAAGAAGCCGACGCCGCCGAAGACGGCATGTCCAACACGCCCACCATCAGCGAAGGCCGCCGCCGCGACCGCAACAACGCCCAACCCAGCATGGATGTGGGCGGCTACCAGGTCTATTACGAAGTGCGCAGCGAAACCCAGCTGCGCAACTGGCGCGACCAGGGCATGAAGGAAGTGGCCATCATCCTGCCCGGCACCCAGTACCGCATGGTCTGCCCGCTGGAAGTCGCCCTCAAACGCGGCTCCAGCAGCTGCCGCCTGCTGCCGCCGGACTCGCCGGAGCTGAAAGACATCGGCGATGCCCGCGAGGTCATTAACATGATGGAGGTCTACAAGCAAGGCGATCCGGTGTGGCGCGGGCCTGGGCCGTATCGGTGAGTGGTGGGGCTAGGTCGGGCCCGGATTCCACTTAGCTGCTAATGCCGGAATGACTGCATCGATACCGGTCGTGTTGACGTTGCCTGAGTGCTTGCACTTCTCTAAAGTGCAAGCAACCTGATGTCACCGGGAGGGCCATATGCCTTCTTTCACCGTCCGCAATATCCCAGACGACGTGCATCGCGCGATCCGCGCGCGGGCTGCACGCCACGGCCGCAGCACCGAGGCGGAGATCCGCGCAATCCTTGAATCGGCGGCCAAACCCGCAGACCGGGTCAAACTCGGCTCCCTGCTGGTGGACATCGGCCGCGACGCCGGCCTGACGGCAAAACAGGCCGACGCCTTCGACAAGCTGCGCGACAAGGCCGCGATCAAGCCGATCGGTCTGAAGTGATCCTGCTCGATACCAATGTCATCTCCGAGCTTTGGCGGCCTCAGCCCAACCCGCAGGTCGTCGCCTGGATCGATGCGCAGGCCGTCGAGACACTGTTCCTGTCGGTCGTAACGGTGGCCGAATTGCGTTTCGGCATTGCCGTGATGCCCAAGGGCCGCAAGCGATCCACGTTGCATGGTCGGTTGGAAAGCGAGGTATTGCCACTGTTCGACGGGCGCCTGCTCGCATTCGATCTGGATGCATCACACGCATTTGCGGCGCTTGCATCGAAAGCCAGAACCGCAGGACTCACACTCGGGCGTGCCGATGCCTACATCGCCGCAACGGCAGCCGCGCAAGGATTGGCCGTTGCCACTCGCGACACGGCACCCTTCGAGGCGATGGCGTTGGACGTCATTAATCCGTGGAGTTGATATGGAGCTTGCCTTGATAAACCGTCCTTTCTGCACCGATTTCTAAAGCATTGTGTTGAAAGCAGCAGCAACCGAACGAGCCGAATATGTCTTCAGCTCGTTCGTCGACTACCTGGCGGTCGCAGACATCAGCGCCCCTGGTCTTGTCCCAGCTTCGTACTCAGTGCTCCTTTGAACGGCGCTGGATTGCTGGTCACCAGGCAGTTGTAGGGTTTGTCGCTGTTGAGAACCAGCACGGACGACTGCGGCCCCTTGAAATCCAGCCCGACCGAGAACAGCACATAGGTGTTGGGCAGCGCGGTCGGTCGAAACGCGCCGAAGGCATACTCCCCAGCCACGCCCAACGGCGCCAGCGGTATCGTCAGCATCAGCGGCTGTGTGGCCACAGGCGAGGCCAGCGACGAGGAGGCAGACATGATCTTGGACTGCACGTCGATGGAATACTTGGTGATGACCACCACTCCCAGATACTTTGACGTTGGTGCCGACACCTGCTTGCGACACGCCGCGATGTCTTCGGGCTTCTGATCCTGCTGACCGGTCTGCAGCGTGGCAAAGACCTGCGTCAGCGTGACTCTTTCCGTTTTGGCGACGGGCGCGGCAACGGCCGCTTCCATGCAGAACGCGCCGATCATGAGTGAGAGGCCGCACGCCGCAAGCGCACCGCGATAGCTGGTTTTACGTTTCATTTCGATCATTCCTTGGTGGGTGATGCAAGGTTTCGGCAGCGGCTGCTCGCGCGGCGGCCGCTTGCGCCTTGAATGGATAGTCGCAACGGCACCTGTGCATAACGCCAAGCGGCAGATGGTCGATTGCGTTCGATGACGCTATGCGTGTGTGTGGGAAGCACCACACCTACGCCACCCAGCTGGCCACGCCGCTGGTGTGTTCATCGTTGAAGACCAACGCCTCGCAAACCCGGCAAATCGTCTCAACGACGTCGTTGCGTGATGCAATTTGGAATTCGGAGCAACGATTAGGCGTATGCATATCATCAGAAAGGCCGCCGCAATGATCGCAACAACGCCCAACACAGCATGGATGTGGGCGGCTACCAGCCTTCCAGAAATTGAAGGAAATCGGCGACGCGCGCAAGGCCATTAAGATGATGGGGACCCACAAGCAAGGCCAGTCGGTTTAGCTTGGACTAGGGGTCGCATTGGCAAGTGGGTGACTGCAAGTTATTTGAGGATTCCCTGGCAGTTAATTCCTGAATCAGTGACGACTTGTTTGCACCATAACTTGCGTCATCGAATTTTTAGCGCACTCTCTTTTACATGCGCGGCTGGGGCAAAGAAATTTAATGCTTCGCACACAGAATCTTTGTCTGCGGCTGAAATTTTTGGGCCAAGTATAATTTCCATTTCCTGAAAAGCCTTCTGAGAGATTGGGACGTCGATGTAAAAGGAGCCTCTAAAAACCCCAGCAATCTGCCATCATTGACTTGACGCCCTGCCAGCGGAGAACGACAGACATGATCA
>NZ_MDEJ01000188.1 GCF_002940065.1 Xanthomonas populi | reverse complement strand
CAGGCGGCGGATCTCTCCCACCAAGGACGCCGCTCGCGCCGAGGTATTCGACTACATCGAGATGTTCTACAACCCCAACCGCCGCCACGGTTCAACTGACGAGCTGTCCCCTGTAGAGTTTGAACGGCGCTACCCGCAACGAGGGTCTTGAGTGTCTACGGAACCCTGGGCGCATCACGTTTTACCGACGAGCAGGTCATCGGCTTTCTGCGCGAAGCCGAAGTGGGCGTGGCGATCAAGGACCTGTGCCGGCGCCATGGCTTCAGTGAGGCCTCGTACTACCTGTGGCGCAGCAAGTTCGGCGGGATGAGCGTGCCCGATGCCAAACGGCTCAAGGATCTGGAAGCCGAGAACAGCCGGCTGAAGAAGTTGCTGGCCGAGCAGCTATTCGAGAACGACCTGATCAAGGATGGGCTGCGAAAAAAAGTGGTGAGCGCACCGGCGCGTCGTGCGCTGGTGCGCGAGTGGATTGGGTGTGGTGCCAGCGAGCGCCGCGCCTTGGCAGCGATCGGCATGAGCGCCAGTGCGCTGCGTTATTGCCCACGCGAAGACCGCAATGTCGAATTACGCGAGCGCATTCTTGCGCTGGCGCATCGCCATCGCCGCTATGGCGTGGGGATGATCTATCTCAAACTTCGCCAGGAAGGACGCATCGTGAACTACAAGCGCGTGGAGCGGTTGTATCGCGAGCAGCAGCTGCAGGTCCGGCGCCGCAAGCGCAAAAAAGTACCGGTGGGCGAGCGTCAACTGCTGCTGCGGCCAGCGCAGGCCAACCAGGTGTTGTCGATGGACTTCGTGCTCGACCGCACTGCCGAAGGTCGGGTGATCACCTGTCTGGTGATCGTGGACGACGCGACACACGAAGCGGTCGCCATCGACGTGGAACGCGCAATCTCGGGCCACGGTGTGACGCGCGTGCTGGATCGGCTGGCGAACAGTCGCGGTTTGCCGCAGGTGATCCGAACCGATAACGGCAAGGAGTTTTGCGTCAAGGCAATGGTCGCCTGGGCACATGCCCGTGGTGTGCAACTACGGCTAATCCAACCCGGCAAGCCAAATCAAAACGCCTATGTTGAATCGTTCAACGGCCGACTACGCGACGAATGCCTCAACGAGCACTGGTTCCCAACACTGCTGCATGCGCGCACCGAGATCGAACGCTGGCGACGCGAATACAACGAGGACCGACCCAAGAAAGCAATCGGCGGCATGACGCCGGCCGCTTATGCCCAACAGTTGGCAAACACCGATATCATCAGCCCCGTACTCTAAACTCGGCCGCTACTCAGGGCGGGGGGACGTCGGAATCCCATGCCGGCAGATCCAGTACCCGATGAGATGAGGGATCTTGAGCACGAATGCCATCTGATTCCGCAGGCCGGCGGAGACTGCCTCACTGCCATCAATTTCTATGAAGATGCGCGTGAGTTGCTGGAAGGATCGTTTCTTCTCACAGAAAACACCGACCGATTCATCCAGGGGGTCGGCAGGGATTCGTGTAAAAAACAGCCAAAATTAAGCTAACTCGCTGTCATTAAAGGTCTTTTACACGAACCCCTGCCGACCCTCAATCCTGCCGGGCACGATGGCGCTGACCGTCGGCCAGGCGGCTGGCGCCATCGTCCGGATCAACGCGCCTCGAATGCCCCCAGGTCCGGTGCAAGCCCGTTGAAGGCCTCACCGGTATCGGCGCCGGCGTCGATCAACGCGCTGCCCGGTGCTAGGGTGGCGAAGGTGATGATGGGTAGGTCGCCGTTGGCCTGGCGCGGGCGCATGAGCTGGCGCTCGTCCAGGCTGACGAAATCGCCCGCACTGACGACAAGGCGAAGATTGAACGAATTGCGGCCGATATCGTTCTCGCTCGCAGACCCCAGGTTGATCATTTCGATGCGCGTTCCGAATCCCAGGTTATTGGCCAGATGGTGGTCGTATCCCGGCACGTCAGTGAGGTTGTTGCTCAAGGTGGACTGCATGTCGTAGTTGGCGCGGCCGTTCTTGATCGATGTATTGCTGATCCACTCCTGCCCACCGATGTGGTGATTGGCGTAGAGGCCGTTGGATCGATTGCCCACTGCCAGATTGAACCGCACGATATGGCGCGGCACCGGCTTGGGATAATCGCTTCCGTTGCGGCCGTAGCCGCCTGCCTTGAAGCCTGCGCCATTGCCCAGCGGGGTGAATGCGCTGTCGTACCCGTTGTAGAACGACCAGTTGCGTTGCAGGGTGACTGCAGCAGCGGCATTGATCAGGTCGAAGCCATCGTCGCTGTTGAACCATGCGCGGCTGCCTTCGATGAGGTTTCCGCTGCTTCCCGCAAGCGTCGGGTGCACGCCGAAACCGTCGATATTTCCATCGGAGAAGGCATTTAGTCCGCGGTTGTTATAGGCATCGACGTTGTGTACCCGGTTGTCGCTGCCGGAAACCAGGTACCAGCCGATCGCCTGGCCGTCGTGGATCGCCAGATTCTCGAACAGGTTGCCGTTGCCGCGGTCAACGCGGAATGCTTCGGACTGGGTCAGGCGGTCTGCAATGGTGATCCGCACCCCCACCACCTCGAATCCGCGAAAGACGCAGTTGTTGCTGGCCACCCGGAATGCGGCCACGCGCAGGCCGGTGGGCGTCACCGCAGAGAAGTCGAACACCGGCCGCTCGTTTGCGACGTTGACATAGGCGATGCCGGGCTTGGTGATCTCGTTGACCACGGCGTAGGGCTGCCGCACCACGCTGATGTTGGCGCTGGTCAGGCGATAGGTGCCGCCGCGCAGGTAGACGGTATCGCCACTGGACGCGGCGGCCTGCGCAGCCATCACGCTGGCAAATGGGGCGGCGCGAGTGCCGGGATTGCCGTCGTTGCCGGTGGGCGCGATGTACCAGTCGGCGGCCACGGCCGTGCACGGCGGCACGCAGGCGGCAACGGCGATCGCCACGATGGTGCGAAGAGAGAGGTTCATCGGATGTCCCTGGTGTACTGCATGAAAGTGGCTGCGTGCCGCCTTTGACCCGGCGTGGCACGAGCCGCGAGTCGCGCAGCCTGCGGGAACCGGTTTCCGCTCGCCAGTGGTCGTGCTCGGTTCTGCTACGGCGGTTGACGTTTCGATGTGCCGCAACGCAGAAGTGTGCAAACGGGACATAGGTATCTGGATCGATGCGGGCGCTGCCGCTGCCCGCACTGCGGCGCGACGTTCCACGGCCGCCCTGTGTCCGGCATCGCATCGCCGCGCGCCATGCGATGGAGAACCGCCGTGGACCGTCGTACGTTCCTGGGGTTCAGCCGACATACGTGTAAAAATAACTCACAGAATCCGCAGGGTGGGTAATAGTCGGATGCCCCCGGCTTCACGAGAGCGAGCACGAGCCGATCGCCTGCTGGGATGACACGCATGGTCAAGACCTCGGGACATGGGGCGGCGGCGTTCCTTTACACACCCGGTGACCGACCGGCCGCGCACACTCGCCGAAAGACAGTTGCAGCGTGCCGAACTTCGAAAGGGACGAGGTAGTGGATGAGCCGATGGAAGCGCCGTTTTATCCGGCAACTTCATGTTTTCACAAAAGAAATCGGATTCTGCGAGTTATTTTTATACGTATGTCGACTGAACCCCAACAACATCTGAGGCAGGCTCTATCACGCACAAGTGTTTGATTTTTCAGAATGGGCGACCAGCGCAATCGACCGGAATCCCAAGTTCGCTCGCAACGCTGCGAGTTGTTCAGACCTTCCCTAGGCAACCCCTCTTCCGAGTCGGTCCAACTTTGATACAAGATCCTCCGCCCGTAGATGCGTGTATCGCCGCAACATTTGCATGGATTTGTGACCACTGATCGCAGCAACTTCCTGGTCTGAAAGGCCTGCTTCAACAAGTCGACTGATTGCCTCATGCCGTAGATCATGAAAATTTAGATCCGCCATTCCGGCGTCTCGCTTGAGCTTCATCCAAGCTGGATTGAATTGGTAAGAGCGACGTTTACCGTCTCGCCCAGGCTCGCCATAGAACAGCAGATCGGTGTCGATAGGACGTACAGGGTTGGCCAACGCAACTCGCAACACTCGCACAGCCTCCTGGGTCAAGGGGACAGTCCGCGAACTTCCATTCTTTGTCTGCTGAAGACGGGCCACGCGGCGCACCAAGTCAACCTGGCTGCGGCGCAGGCCCACCAGTTCGGAAGCGCGCATTCCCGTTTCCAAGGCTAAGCGTACGATCCAACCGAGCATCGGATTTGAGTGGCCATCTACTGCGCGAAGCAGGCGCTGCTCTTCGTGCGGAGTCAAGCAGCGATCTCGTCCAGGGCCAGGCGGCGGGCGCCGAATGCCCAGCACCGGGCTGTGGACGAGCCCTAGGCCCCATTCCTTTAATGCCATCGTAAACATGTGCCCAAGCAAAGCAAGTTCTAGTCGCACGGTGTTGTCACTGCGCGGCCGGCGTTGACCCTGCGCATCCAGGTCTCCGGCCAAGCGCTCGTCGCGGAAGCGAGCAACGATCTCTGCGGTCACCGCCGCCAATGAATAACGGCCAAGATGTTTGATCAGAACTTCGGCACGGCGCACTTCACTGATCTGCGTGACAGGCCGCTTGCCTGGCGTGACTTCGGCCAGGTATCGCCGCATCGCAGCTTCAACGGTAGTGCGCTCGGAGCCGGCGCGGCGGATGTACACACCGCGCACCATCTCATCCTCGGTGCGCCGAGCCCAGTCCTCGGCATCACGCTTGGTGCGGAATGTCTTGATCGCAGGAGGCCATCCAGTCTTACGGATGACGGCCTTCCAAGAGCCTGCGGGGGTTTTTACGAGTGTTGCCATAGGTCTCTACTTCCCGGACTGTACCGAAAATGTACCTTTGGCCTCTCTCTTAAGATGAGACGCGTCAGCAAATCATTGATTTTACTGGTGGGCCCACCAGGATTCGAACCTGGAACCAAAGGATTATGAGTCCTCTGCTCTAACCGTTGAGCTATAGGCCCGGCGTGCTGGGTTGCGATATGCGGGGCATGTCGGACCGGCCAGCTGACGCGAAAGTTTACCTGTCTGCGCGCGTCTCTGTCTGCGGGCATCCGGCGTCAATGAGGAGCCACTTATCACACGGTCGCCTCAAGTTCCAAGTGCAACACCCTTTCAGCCAGTAGGGTATGTACTGTCAAAACGCTATTGTCCCCTAAGCGCAGAAGCGCGCGCGATGCTCCAGATTGAGGCGCGGCGAGGTCAAGGCTTGCGCGCGATCGCCAGGCTGTTGGGGAGAAGCCCGTCGACAGTGCGTCGGGCGTTGGCCAGGCAGCACAGCACGGCCTCTTGCGCGCGTAGTGCGGGGAGACGTTACCGGGCACGGCGTCAGCACCGCATCCGGCGGCGGCTGACCCCGGAGACGGAGCTGTTTCAGGTGCTGCGTGATCATCTGGTGCTGTGGCGCTGGTCGCCCCAGCAGATGGCTGCCAAGCTCTCGCGCATGCATCCGGATGATCCTACCCAACGCGTCAGCCACGAGACCATGTACGCGAGCATCGACGCCCATCCGCTTGGGGTTTGAAGAAGGAGTTGGTCCAGGCGCCGCGCCAGCACACACCATCGCGCGGATGACGGCGTACGACTGCGGCTGAAGTCGCACCAGGGGTGGATTCACTCGCGAAGTGCAAGGGCGTCGTCATTGCAAAAGACCTCAGCAGGTGTGAGATAGCGTAAGCGTTTTGTGGAT
>NZ_MDEJ01000187.1 GCF_002940065.1 Xanthomonas populi | reverse complement strand
CGCCATGCGCGCACTTGTTTCTACACGATCCGGGTGCAACCAGCTGATCTATCTCGGGAAAACGTGGGGAAACCTCAGCCGCTGACCCACCTTTCGTGTAGTCGTTTTATCGGTTGCTCTACATCGCACTCATCGTATTTTTTGGGGGAACGGAAATGACACAAGGGTCCACCGGTGCGACAGCCAGCGCAGACGCCGGTCTTCTGTCCAAGGAGCGCATCATTGCGCGTCCGGGTTTCAATCGTTGGTTGGTTCCGCCGGCAGCATTGGCGATCCATCTGTGTATCGGCATGGCCTACGGCTTCAGCGTGTTCTGGCTGCCGTTGTCCAAGGCGCTGGGCATTACCGAAGCGATTGCCTGCCCGGCCGACATGGGCCTGTTCGCACGCATGGTCGCCACCAGCTGCGACTGGAAAATCAGCGAGCTGCAGTGGATGTACACGCTGTTCTTCGTGTTGCTGGGGTGCTCGGCAGCGATCTGGGGCGGTTGGCTGGAACGTGCGGGCCCGCGCAAGGCCGGTGTGGTCTCGGCGCTGTGCTGGTGCGGTGGCCTGGTGATTTCGGCCGCAGGCATCCACTTCCATCAGATCTGGATGCTGTGGCTGGGCTCGGGCATGATCGGCGGTATTGGTCTGGGCCTGGGTTACATCTCGCCGGTGTCGACCTTGATCAAGTGGTTCCCCGACCGCCGCGGCACGGCGACCGGTATGGCGATCATGGGCTTTGGTGGCGGCGCGATGATCGGCAGCCCACTGGCCGATGCATTGATGCGCCACTTCGCCACGCCGACCTCGGTGGGCGTGATGGAAACCTTCCTGGTGATGGCGGCGCTGTACTTGGTCTTCATGATGGCCGGCGCGTTCGGCTACCGCGTGCCGCCGAGCGGCTGGACGCCCGCTGGCTGGAGCGCACCGGTGGCCCGCAACAACGCCATGATCACCGCCAACCACGTGCACGTGAGCAAGGTCTGGGGCATCCCGCAGTTCTGGTTGTTGTGGGGCGTGTTGTGCCTGAATGTCTCGGCCGGCATCGGCGTGATCGGCATGTCTTCGCCGATGTTGCAGGAAGTGTTCGGCGGCCGTCTGATTGGCGTGGATGTCGGCTTCGGCCGCCTGGATCCGACCCAGCTGGCCAGCATCGCGGCCATTGCAGCGGGGTTTACCGGCCTGTTGAGCTTGTTCAATATCGGTGGCCGGTTCTTCTGGGCCAGCATGTCCGACAAGCTCGGTCGCAAGAACACCTACACGGTGTTTTTTCTGCTCGGCATCTGCCTGTACGCCGCCGCGCCATCGGCCGGCGACGTGGGCGGCATCGCGCTGTTTGCGGGCATCTTTTGCATCATCCTGTCGATGTATGGCGGCGGCTTCGCCACCATTCCGGCGTATCTGGCCGATTTGTTCGGCACCCAGATGGTCGGCGCCATCCACGGCCGCCTGCTGACCGCCTGGGCCACCGCCGGCATCCTCGGCCCGGTGGTGGTGGGGTACATGCGTGAGTACCAGCTTGCCCACGGCAGCCCGCCGTCACAGGTCTACAACACCACCATGTACATCCTCGCCGGCATGTTAGTGCTCGGTCTGATCTGCAATCTGTTGGTGCGCCCGGTGGCCGCGCGCCACTTCATGAGGCCTGACGAACTGGCGCGCGAAAAGCAGCTAGCGCACGAGAAAGTGGGCCGTAGCGGGCATGGCGTGTTGCCACCCGAGCAACTGGCGCGTAGCGGGCATGGCGGCAATCCTGCACTGGTCGCGTTTGCCTGGTTGGCGGTCGGCATCCCGATGCTGTTCGGTATCTGGGTCACGCTGCAAAAAGCCTTCGTGCTGTTTCATTGAGATGAGATGACCAGTCCGTCTTCCCGCTCCGTGCGTCCCGGCAGTGTAGTGCGCACGGTGCGTCGCCATCGCGGCGGCTGCAGCGCCACGGTGCAGGACATGGTGGCGGCCGAAATGCCGGTCGCCTTCAATTACAACGGGGTGCCGTTCGCGGTGATGATGGCCACGCCGGAGGACCTGCAGGATTTCGCGCTCGGGTTTTCGTTGAGCGAGGGCATCGTCGATCGTCCGCAGGATTTGCGGGTGATTGCGCTGGAGACGTTTCTGGAAGGCGCCTCGCTACAGATCGAGATTCCGCCCGAACGCGCTGCCGCGTTGGACCAGCGGCGGCGCAATCTGGATGGACGCAGCGGGTGCGGGGTGTGCGGCAACGAATCCATCGAAGCGGTGTTGCGGGTGCCGCCGGTGGTGCAATCGTCGCTGCAGATCGGTGTGGATGCCTTGGCGCGTGCGCTGGATGAGCTGCATGCGCAGCAGCCGATCGCCGCGCAAACCGGCGCAGTGCATGCCGCCGGTTGGGCCGATGCGCAGGGGGTTGTGCGTTGCGTGCGCGAAGACGTTGGCCGGCATAACGCGCTGGACAAGTTGATCGGTGCCTTGGCGCGCGAAGACGTCGATGCGGCGCAAGGGTTTGCGGTGGTGACCAGCCGCGCCAGTTACGAAATGGCCATGAAAGCCGCGCAGGCCCGGATTCCGCTATTGGCGGCGATTTCGGCACCGACTGCGCTGGCGATCAGCCTGGCCGACAGTGCGGGACTGACCCTGATCGGGTTTGCCCGCGATCACGATTGTGTTGTTTACAGCCATCCGCAACGCCTGGAGTTGGGCGTTGGCGTGGGAGAGCCCGCATGAGCAAGAAAACCATTAAGCAGTACGACAATCCCGCCGGCGGCTGGGGCGCATTGCGCTCGGTGGCCAAGCACCTGATGGAACAGGACATCGCGGTGCAGGGCGCCAAGACGCTGCTGCATGTCAACCAGCCTGACGGCTTCGACTGCCCCGGTTGCGCATGGCCCGATCGCGATCACACCTCCACCTTTGAATTCTGCGAAAACGGCGCCAAGGCCGTGGCCGCCGAATCCACTGCGCGCCGCGCCGGCAACGCATTGTTCGCCGCGCACAGCGTCAGCCTGTTGTCGCAGTACAGCGATTACTGGCTGGAAGGGCAGGGCCGCCTGACCCACCCGATGCGTTACGACGCGGCCACCGATCATTACGTGCCGGTGAGCTGGGACGATGCCTTCGCGCAGATTGCCGGGCATCTCAACGGGCTGGCCTCGCCGGACGAGGCGATCTTCTACACCTCCGGGCGCACCAGCAACGAAGCGGCGTTTCTGTATCAGTTGTTCGTGCGCGCATTCGGCACCAATAACTTCCCCGACTGCTCCAATATGTGCCATGAGCCGTCCGGCACCGCGTTGGGGTCGCAGATTGGCGTGGGCAAGGGCACCGTGTCGCTGCACGATTTCGAACTGGCTGATGCGATCTTCATCTTCGGCCAGAACCCAGGCACCAATCATCCGCGCATGCTCGGCGAATTGCGTCAGGCCTCCAAGCGCGGCGCGGCGATTGCCGCGTTCAATCCGCTGCGCGAGCGCGGACTGGAAAAATTCGCCGACCCGCAAGACAAGCTGGAGATGCTGCACAACGGCTCCACGCGCATCGCCTCGGATTATTTCCAGCTCAAGATCGGCGGCGATCTGGCTGCGGTGAAGGGCATCATCAAGCATGTATTGGAGCGCGACGCACAGGCGCAGCGCGATGGCACGCCACGGCTGCTGGATCTGGAATTCATCGACGCGCATACCGCCAATTTCGAGGCGTTTGTCGCCGATGTGCAGGCGGAACGCTGGGACACCATCGTCGAAGAATCCGGTCTGGACGAAGCGGCGCTGCGCAAGGCCGGCGAACTCTATCTCAACGCCGAGCGCGTGATCGCCTGCTGGGGCATGGGCATCACCCAGCACAAGCATTCGGTGGCCACCATCCACATGATCACCAACCTGCTGTTGCTGCGCGGCCATCTGGGCCGGCCGGGTGCAGGCGTGTGCCCGGTGCGCGGCCACAGCAACGTGCAGGGCGACCGCACGATGATGATCTACGAAAAACCACCGGCCGCCTTCCTGGACAAGCTGCAATCGGTGTTCGGCTTTGCGCCGCCGCGCGAAGACGGCTTCGACACCGTCGGCGCGATCGAGGCGATGCTGGACGGGCGCGGCAAGGTGTTCTTCGCAATGGGTGGCAACTTCGCCGCCGCCACGCCGGATACCGATGCCACGCATCGCGCGCTGCGCAACTGTGAACTCACCGTGCATGTCGCCACCAAGCTCAATCGCAGCCATCTGGTGCATGGCCGCGATGCGCTGATCCTGCCGTGCCTGGGCCGTACCGAAATCGACATCCAGGACGCCGGCTCGCAGGGCGTAACGGTGGAAGATTCGATGAGCATGGTGCACCTGTCGGCCGGCATCAATCCGCCGGCCTCGCCGGACCTGTTGTCCGAGCCGGCGATCGTGGCGCGCCTGGCCGAGGCCACGCTGGGTGCGCGCAGTGCGATCCGTTGGCGTTGGCTGGTGGGCGATTACGACCGTGTGCGCGATCTGATCGCACAGGTGTTTCCGGACTTTGGCGATTTCAATCAGCGTGTACGGACACCAGGCGGATTCCGTCTGTCCAACACCGCGCGCGATCGTCAGTGGGTAACGCCGCAACAGCGCGCAGTATTCAAACCGCACGCGGTGCCCACCGACAACCCGATCCATCGCGCGCGCCGCGCTCACACCGACCAAATGGTGTTTACGCTGGCCACCACGCGCTCGCACGATCAGTACAACACCACCATCTACGGCTTGGATGATCGCTATCGCGGCGTATTCGGCGAGCGTCGCGTGCTCTTCATCAACGGCGCCGACATCGCGGCGTTGAACATGAAGGCTGGCGACTGGGTAGACCTGGAAAGCCTGTGCGAGGACGGTGTGCATCGCGAGGCGCGCCGCTTCCTGCTGGTGGACTACAACATTCCGCGCGGCTGTCTTGCGGCGTATTACCCTGAAACCAACGCGCTGGTGCCGCTGTCCAGCTTCGCCGACGAAGCGCGTACGCCGACCTCCAAATCGATTCCGGTGGTCGTGCTGCCGCATCGCTCCGAGACTGCCGATGCCGCGTCGCGCGATATCGGGGCCGTGCTTGTCCGCTGATCCACAGCTCACCGCACAGTTGCTCACCGCGCTGGCCGACACGCCCGACGGCGTTTCGCTGGCGCGGCTATGTAAGCAACTGGGCGTGCGCATGAGCGTGCTGCTGCGCACATTGGCCTGGCTGGGCAGTGCCAACCTGGATGGTCAGCCCGGCCCATGCTGGATCCACGTGGAAGAGCGCAGTGAGCGGCAATTTGCCGTCCTGACGCCCACCGGCCATGCTGCCTTGCTGCGTCAAGAGCCAGGCACTCAATCGCCTTGTCAGCCGTGATGCTGATGGCCTGCCGAGCGGTTTTTGCGTGTTATGCGCTGTGTTACGCTGCCTATGCAATTAGGCGATAGTCTTCGTCAGCTATTTCATATCATTCCAGCGCGATACCACAGCAGGCTGTTGGGCTCGAGCGATTAATCTTAGCATTGTACCCCATATACATCTCCCTGGTAGAATTCAATGCAGATGTTACCGTCTGCAGATTTACGGCTAAATTTGTGGCTTTCTCCGCCTGCTGTAACTACTACCTCGATGGAGGAGTTGTCATTTCCGTAGTTGTAGGTCCAGTAAATACCCTGGTCCCCCTTACGCCACTTGTCCCATGAATAGATTAAGCTTCCATCTGCCCTTTTCAGTTCTGCATGGGCATGATATCCCAGCCCGGGATTAGTAGCGATTTTGATGTGATGCTGAGTAGTCCGTGCTTGCGCACTGATGGCAGCGAATAGAGCAAGGCCGCAGGCAGCTAGTGTTTTATTTGTATAGGGCACCTCGAACAACCAAGTCGTAGCCGTGGTGACACGCACTGGATGATGACCATACCTTCAAAAAATCAGCGA
>NZ_MDEJ01000186.1 GCF_002940065.1 Xanthomonas populi | reverse complement strand
ATCATGTCTGTCGTTCTCCGCTGGCAGGGCGTCAAGTCAATGATGGCAGATTGCTGGGGTTTTTAGAGGCTCCTTTAAGAAAAAAAAGGTGCTTCCACTTCTCGGGTAAGCGCCGCTTCTCTTGGGATTGGCGACTGTACCCAGTTGCAAAAGCCCTCGATCAGAAGCTTAAGTGAACAGCATTAGGCCTTGCGGCGGGCCTTCTTCGACTCACTTGGCGTTGGCCTGGATGATCTTGCTCGGCTTCTCACCGTGCTGGCGGATCATCCACCACTGAATCAGCAGACCCAGGCCACCGTTGACCACCCAGTACAGCACCAGGCCGGCTGGCATGAAGGCCATCATCACGCCAAACACCAGCGGCATGAACTGCATCATCTTGGCCTGCATCGCGTCCATGCCCGGGGTCGGGGTCAGCTTCTGCGTGGCCCACATGATGGCGATGTTGAGCACCGGCAGGATGAAGTACGGGTCGCGTGCGGTCAGATCCTGGATCCAGCCCAACCATGGCGCCTGACGCAGTTCCACCGATTCCACCAGCACCCAGTACAGCGCGAAGAAGATCGGCATCTGGATCAGCAGCGGCAGGCAGCCACCCATCGGGTTGATCTTTTCCTTCTTGAACAGCTCCATCGTCGCCTGCTGGTACTTCTGGCGATCGTCGCCATAGCGCTCCTTCAGCTGTGCCAGGCGCGGCTGGAAGCGGCGCATCTTGGCACCGGACTTGTACTGCGCCGCAGACAGCGGATACAGCGCCAGGCGCAGCAGCACCACCAGGCCGATGATGGACCAGCCCCAGTTATGCAGGAAACTGTGCAGATGGCTCAGCACCCAGAAAAGGCCCTGGCCGATGATGGCCATGATCGAGAAGCGGCTGTAATCGACTACGCGGTCCAGGCCCTTCACGTTTTCCTTGGCGATCAGGCTGACCAGCTTCGGACCCACCCACAGGCGCGCTTCAGTGGTAGCGGTCTGGCCCGGCGCCACAGTGAAGGCCGGGCCGCGCAGCTCGGCCACGTCACGCGGGCCATCCTGGTTCAACACATACAGCGAGGCCTGATCCTTCTGCGGAATCCACGCGGTGAAGAAGTGGTGCTGCAACAGCGCCACCCAGCCGCCCGTGATCTGGCGATTCAGACCGCCATCGTCCATGTAATCCTTGAACGCGCGACGCTCGTAGCCTTCCTGCGGGCTGTACCAGGTCGCCCCGTTGAAGCTGAAGGAGTCCGGGTTGGTCATGCCGCGGCTGAGGATGGTCGGCACCCGGCTCAGCTTGCGGAACACATAACCGTTCCACGGCGCGCCGCTCTTGTTGATCACCTCGTCCTTGATCGAGATCGCGTAGCGGCCGCGTTCAAGGGTGAAGGTGCGGCGGATCGACACCCCATTGGGGCCAGTCCACACGAACGGCACCACCACGGTGTTCTGCCCCTCGGCCAGTTCGAACGCGGTGCCCGACTGTTCGGCACGGAAGCCGCCCACGCCCGGTACCGGCGAATGTTCGCTGGCCCAACCGCTGGTGGCGTTGTACGGGTGCGCGGCGTCTTCGGTCAACAGGCTGACCGGCGCGGTGCCGTCCTTAGTCTGCGGAAACTGCAGCAGCTCGGCATCCAGCACGCTGCGGCCGTCCAGTTTCAGGCGCAGCACGTCCGAGGTCAGAGTCACCACCGGTGCAGCACCGGCAGCGACCGGCGTCGCGGCAGTCATGCTGGTCGCCGGGGCCGCGCCAGACACGCCCGCCTGAGGGATGGCCTGCGCCGCCGGCACATTGGCCGCCGTCGTGGCTGCATCCAGATCGCGCGCCGCCGGCACCGACTGGGGCGTCGGCACCGCCGGCGCATTGGCGGCCGCCTTGTCCTTGCCCCACTCCATCCACAGCAACGCCGCGACCATCAGCCAGGCAAAAATCAGGAAAACACGGGTCTGGTTCATCGGGCAGCAACTCGCTCAGTCGGAACTACAGTTCCGGCTCTGTCGGGAAAGGGAGGATGAGTGCATCGTGTTGGCGGGCGGCATTGTGCCGGGCGCAGCAGGCAGGGGCAATGCGCCGGCACGGCGCAGCACACGCACAAAGGCGTCGCGAATCTGTGGATTGGTCGCTTTTGCCGCTGCGGAGCGCGCCACGATGACGTAATCGCCACCGGCCAGCTCGGGAAACAGATGCCGCATGGCATCGCGCAACACGCGTTTGATCCGGTTACGTCCGACCGCACGCGTATCGACCTTGCGCGACACCGCCATGCCCAGGCGCGGCGGTGTATCGCCGGTACGCCAGTGCAGGCTAAGCAACGGATCTGAGGTGCGGCGTGCGGTATCGAAGACGACCGTATATTGCGCACGCGTACGAACCCGCGCAGAGCGAGGAAATCGCCTGCACGGGTTCGATGCGTTCACGGTAGGGACTGCCTCGGCCGCAGGGAGCGGCGCGGCAATCAAGCGCTCAGGCGCTTGCGGCCCTTGGCGCGGCGGCGAGCCAGGATCTTGCGGCCGTCGGCAGTTGCCATACGTGCGCGGAAGCCATGGTCGCGTGCTCGCTTGAGGTTGCTGGGTTGGAACGTACGCTTGGTGGCCATGGAGCCCTCTGCATGGATGGAGACGATATATAACAAGAAATTCTATAGCCCCTCTATAGGGCCGGTCAACTCCCCAAATGCTTTACCGCAGCTGAGGCCGCCGGCAGCCTGTGGATGGGCCTGTGAATAAGTCTGGGAAAACCCTGCCCTCGGTGCTAGTCTTGGCCATTCTCTTTTCACTACCGGGCTGCGAGCACGGCGCTTTTTTGCGCGCCGCAGCCAGCAACAGATGATCATACTTTGATGGATGCTTGGCCCCGCTGTCTGGAACGTCTTGAAGCTGAATTCCCGCCCGAGGATGTCCACACCTGGTTGAAACCCCTGCAAGCCGAAGACCGCGGCGACAGCATCGTGCTGTATGCGCCGAATGCCTTCATCGTCGACCAGGTCCGCGAACGCTATCTGCCGCGCATCCGCGAATTGGTGGCGTACTTCGTCGGCAATGGCGACGTGGCGCTTGCCGTCGGCTCGCGCCCCCGTGCTTCCGATCCATTGCCGGCACCGATGCCCGCACCCAGTGCGCCGGCCGCCACTCCGATCTCCCCGTTTGCCGGCAACCTGGATTCGCACTACAACTTCGCCAATTTCGTGGAAGGCCGTAGCAACCAGCTCGGGTTGGCAGCGGCCATCCAGGCTGCGCAGAAGCCTGGCGACCGCGCGCACAACCCGCTGCTGCTGTACGGCAGCACCGGCCTGGGCAAGACCCACCTGATGTTCGCCGCCGGCAATGCGCTGCGCCAGGCCAATCCGGCCGCCAAGGTGATGTATCTGCGTTCGGAGCAGTTCTTCAGCGCGATGATCCGGGCGCTGCAGGACAAGGCGATGGACCAGTTCAAGCGCCAGTTCCAGCAGATCGATGCGCTGCTGATCGACGACATCCAGTTTTTCGCCGGCAAGGACCGCACGCAGGAAGAGTTCTTCCACACCTTCAACGCGCTGTTCGACGGCCGCCAGCAGATTATCCTCACCTGCGATCGCTACCCGCGCGAAGTCGAAGGCCTGGAGCCGCGGCTGAAGTCGCGTCTGGCCTGGGGCCTGTCGGTGGCGATCGACCCGCCCGATTTCGAGACCCGCGCGGCCATCGTGCTGGCCAAGGCGCGCGAGCGCGGCGCCGACATTCCGGACGACGTGGCATTTTTGATCGCCAAGAAGATGCGCTCCAACGTGCGCGACCTGGAAGGCGCGCTCAACACGCTGGTCGCGCGCGCCAACTTCACCGGCCGGGCGATCACCGTTGAATTCGCCCAGGAGACGCTGCGCGACCTGTTGCGCGCCCAGCAGCAGGCGATTGGCATCCCCAACATCCAGAAGACCGTGGCGGACTACTACGGGCTGCAGATGAAGGATCTGCTCTCCAAGCGGCGGACACGCTCGCTGGCACGTCCGCGCCAGGTGGCGATGGCGCTGGCCAAGGAGCTGACAGAACACAGCCTTCCGGAGATCGGCGATGCCTTTGCAGGCCGCGACCACACCACCGTGCTGCATGCCTGTCGGCAGATCCGCACGCTGATGGAAGCCGATGGCAAGTTGCGCGAGGACTGGGAAAAGCTGATTCGCAAGCTCAGCGAATGAGTCGTTGACGCTCTCGGCGAGCTGCTTGGAGAAAAAGCCTGGAAACGTTGGGGTCAAATGCGGGAGAATCTGTGGATAACGTTGCTTCGCGGTTCGAGCAGAAAACTACCCACAGGTTTTACCGCCAGACCAGGGGCACTAGTCCAACGACTTTCAGGCGCTGAAATGTCTTTGAAAACAAATGGTTATGGTGGTTGTCCGCTAAAAACGGCGCTACCATCACTACCAAGATTTTGATTTATTCCATTATCTTTTAAAGCATAGGGGCACGGAACCACATGCGTTTTACACTGCAGCGCGAAGCCTTCCTGAAACCGTTGGCCCAAGTGGTCAATGTGGTCGAACGCCGTCAAACCCTGCCTGTTCTGGCCAACCTGCTGGTGCAGGTGAAGGATGGACAGGTCTCGTTGACCGGCACCGACCTGGAAGTGGAGATGATCTCGCGGACCATGGTGGAAGACGCGCAGGATGGAGAAACCACTATTCCCGCCCGCAAGTTGTTCGACATTCTGCGGGCCCTGCCGGACGGCAGCCGCGTCACCATCTCGCAGGCCGGCGATAAGGTCACCGTGCAGGCAGGACGTAGCCGCTTTACGCTGTCTACGCTGCCTGCCAACGACTTTCCGTCGGTGGACGAGGTTGAAGCCACCGAGCGCGTGTTGGTGCCAGAGGGAGGGCTGAAAGAGCTGATCGAGCGCACCGCATTCGCGATGGCACAGCAGGACGTGCGTTATTATCTCAACGGCTTGCTGTTCGATTTGCGCGAGGGTCTTCTGCGTTGCGTAGCCACCGATGGGCATCGTCTGGCGCTGTGCGAGATGGATCTGGAGAAACCAGGCGGCGCGAAGCGTCAAATCATCGTGCCCCGTAAGGGCGTGACCGAGTTGTTGCGTCTGCTGGAAGCTGCGGACCGCGCGGTCGAGCTGGAAGTCGGCCGCAGCCATATTCGCGTCAAGCGTGGCGATGTGACCTTTACCTCCAAGCTGATCGACGGCCGCTTCCCCGATTACGAGGCTGTGATCCCGATTGGTGCAGACCGTGAGGTCAAGGTCGACCGCGAGGCACTGCGTGCTTCGCTTCAGCGTGCTGCGATTCTGTCGAACGAGAAGTACCGAGGTGTGCGCATGGAAGTCTCGCCGGGTCAGCTGAAGATCAGCGCGCACAACCCGGAGCAGGAAGAAGCGCAAGAAGAGATCGAGGCGGACACCAAGGTCGATGATCTGGCGATCGGCTTCAACGTTAACTACCTGCTCGATGCGCTCTCCGCGTTGCGTGACGTACATGTGGTGATTCAGCTACGCGATGCGAATTCGTCCGCGTTTGTGCGTGAAGCCAGCAGTGAGAAGTCGCGTCATGTGGTGATGCCGCTGCGCCTCTAATATTGCGTTCCACGTGGAACATGAGAAGCCCGGCAGTGCCGAGCTTCTCGTTTTCGGGATAGGAATAGGAACCCTGAAACGGTCGTTTCATAGCACTCTCGAAAAGCACAGCGGCACTGAGTGAGGTGATTGCCTGTCTGATTGCATGGGTTTCCATTTGGGTGGCTTTCCGATGTCGATGGTGCACAACGTTCTTAACTGTGGCTTCCGACCTTGATGATGGGGTTGCGCTAGCGGGATGAGTCGCCCCTGAAGACCTCCAACCACCCAACGACCGCAAGGCCTTGATGTCTGCACCGGCGTGCCAGAACTGCCAGTGTTCGCTACGCTGAAGGCTGG
>NZ_MDEJ01000185.1 GCF_002940065.1 Xanthomonas populi | reverse complement strand
ATCATGTCTGTCGTTCTCCGCTGGCAGGGCGTCAAGTCAATGATGGCAGATTGCTGGGGTTTTTAGAGGCTCCTTTATGCTGCGCTGAAAAATTCGGCCTAGATCGCACCGGCGGTCGGAATGTTTTGTAATGCAATCGTTTTCTTGATTAATACCATTGCCTTCCAGTCGACGCCGATCTCCGGGATTTAGTATTTTTATGCCCCAACCAATTTCCAACGATGATGCCGAGCCCGCTGCCGTGTTACCGTTTTTGCGAGCATCACGTTGGATATTTGATGAGGCTTGGATTCCATTTCTTCGTCACCTGCCGAAGACTCCGGTTTTTTTCTAGTAGCCATACAGTGTGTGATCTTCAACACGGACCCTGACGAGATGACGCTTGCGCTGGACAACAAAACGCATGAACGGCACTTCGACTGGTCCGGCGTGCCGATCGATCTGGGTGAGATGGAGCCGCTCGATCAGATCGCACGCCTGGTCTGTCACGCATTGGTGGCGCCTGCTGCGGCGCTGACCATCACCGAAGGCGGCCGCTTGCGCGTGCTGGCGGCGCGCGGCATCAGCATCGGCCATGTCGAACAGGCTATCGCGTCGTGCTGTCAGGTCGATGCGGCCGCCAACGGCGTTTCAGAGTTGATCGGCCACTACGCGCTTGCACCGATTCAACTGGGCGATGCCGCTTTCCCGGGATTGCCGGCGCGCTTCATCGCCTGTGTGCCAGTCGGCACGCCGCAAACCGGTGTCTCTGGCACGCTGTGCGTGATCGATACGCGCGAGCGCCGTCTGCCCGCCAGGAGCATCAACAACTGCTGATGTTTGCTAATGTGGCTGCCGCGCAACTCAAATTGCAATTCGGTGCGGGCCGTCGCGAGCCGCATAGCGGTTTGCTCAATGCGCGCCAGCTGCAATCGGATCTGGATGCCCTCGCCTTCGGCAGTCACTGCCTGCCGACCATCGCCTCCTTTATCGAGGTCTACGACACCCAGGCCGCCAACGAGGCGCGTCAGGCGCTTGGGATGCAGCCGCTGGAAGAACTGATACGGCACGCCAGCTACGTGCTGACCCGCGCATTGCGCGGCAAGGCCACCGTGTATCACGTGGCACCGATGCGGTTTGCGTTCTTTCTGTTGAACTCCGCGCCCGACGAAATGGAAGACCTACTGCTCGATCTCAGAGACATGCTGTATCAACCGGTGGATGCAGCCGGCGTGCCGATGTCGTTGACCTTCCATGCCGGCGTGGTGCGCTTCGCACCGCTACAGCCCGACACCAACGATGTCATGCGCAAGGGGCTGGTGGCGCTAGGGGATGCGATCAGCAACCACACCATCGTGTGCTGGTACAACGCCTTGCACGACGATGCAATTCAACCCTCCTACCGCCTGGCATTGGACGCCGAACGTGCGTTGGACGCAGGCGACTTCCGGCTGGTGTTCCAGCCGCGCATCGACCTGACCGACCTGTCGGTGACCGGTTTCGAGGCACTGCTGCGCTGGCACCACGCCAGTCTTGGCCCGATCGGCCCCGATGAATTCATTCCACTGTTCGAGAAGACCGCCTTGATGTGCACGGTCACCAATTGGGTGATCGAAAACGCTCTGGTGCAGCTGGCCAACTGGCGTGCGCAGGGGCTGGATTTTTCGATCTCCATCAATCTGTCCTCACGCGATTTCGGCAACCTCAATCTTGCGGCGGGTGTCATCAATCGCTGCAAGGACCTGGCGATTCCCACCGCGCGGATCGAGCTGGAAATCACCGAAGGCCGATGGTTGCGCAGCAATGTGGAAGCGGTACCGCGGCTGCGTGCATTGCGCGATGCCGGCGTCAGCGTGGCCATCGACGATTTCGGCACCGGCTACAGCAACTTCGGTTACCTGACCGAATTGCCGGTCAACGTGCTCAAGCTCGATCGCTCGCTGGTCACCGGCATCGCCACCAAGGCCGGCATGCAGATGCGCGCCGAGGCAGTGGTGCGGTTGGCCAATGCGCTGGGCTATCGCACTGTGGCCGAAGGCATCGAACATGCCGACGAGATCGCGCTGCTGCGGAGCTGGGGATGCGATGAAGCGCAGGGCTATCTGCTGTCGCGACCGATGGAGGCGCACCTGGTGGCTGCTTACGTTGCGCATGCGCTGGCCGCACAGCGATTGCCGTGATCGGCGCTCGCCAGCACAGCGCCTTCACGCATGTGCCAGCGCGTAGTCCAGTGCCGCACGGATCGCCGCCACCTGCGCCGCATTGCATTGCGCAGGCGTTGAACGCGGGCTGTCCGGATACACCTCGGTGGTGCTGCGATACGGGGCATCGGTCACGCCCGCGCACAAACACAGGCGCCGCAACGGAGAGTGGATGACACCAAGGCCTACCACAGGCGCACCGATGATCTGCCAATGCGCATCGGCAGGCGCGATGTGGGTGATGTGCGCCACCGCCGCGATCACGGCTGGCTGAAACTCCGGCTGCGGGTGTTCGCTGTCGCCGACCAGATAAAAGCCATCTGGAATGCTACCCGGCACGTACGCAACACCATCGCGCGCGGCCAAGGCCGGGCGGAATTCGGTTTCGTCGCTGTCGGTGGTTTCGTGTAGGTCGATATGCACGTGCATCTGCCGAGGCAGTGCAGCGACCAGCTGCATCAACGTAGCCGATTCTGCTGCGGGACTGTCTTGGCGGAACGAGCGATTCGGGGCGATTGCATCGGCGTTCCAGCGTTGGATGCGCTCATACCCACAAGGATTGATGCAGGGCGCCACCAGCAGATTGATCCGGCCCGCCTAGTAGGCGGCGCGTTGCTGCAAGAACTGCAGCGCGCCCTGCACGCCACTGGTTTCGTAACCATGCACACCGCCGGTGACCAGCGCGCACGGTAGCGCAGCGTCCCAGTCGGCACTGCGCAGTGCGATCAACCGATACTGCTCGGGTACGTTGCCGATCGTTCCGTAGTGCACACGGTCAAAGCGTGCCTCCTGGCTCTCGATGGGCCGCACGACATCGGCGGCATAACTGCGCTGGCGCAACTGGCGCGCATGCCAGGCGCTGCGCTCCGCCTCACCCAGGGTTGGCCTGCAATGCCGACAGGATAAGCCGCGCGCGTTGTCATCACTGCAACCGTTTGTCGAAGGATCGACAAGGGTAAGCGTTGCCGATAAGCCGGTCCATGGCATTACCAGAAGGCGCACGCTGCCGCGTCAAGCCCGTCTCGGAATGAAGAAGGTCCCGCATCGCAGGGCCTTGGCGTTACCAATACGCAGCGTGTCTCCCTGCGTTGCGGCCCACATCTTCGCGGTGACGCTCGGAGTTGCATCCCGCGCCAGGAACGGTTCGGTTAGTTCAGGTGCTGCTCGATACGTGCCTTGAGTTGCGGGTAATGCTCGATACGCGCTGCCTGGGCCTTGAGCATCTGCCCGGCCTGCTGCTCCATGGCATGCGCATCGCGCAACCAATCCATCAAATTTTCCTGGGTTTCGGCCATGCGCCATCTCCTGCTTCTGTGTGCGATGACTCCCGCGTGTCGCGCACACCGTGAAAGACGCCACTGCATCAGGTGAGCACGATGTGGGCCGTCCACATGCACTTGAGATCACGACACGGCGCAGCGGCCGAGACGAAAAAATTAGGCCACTCTGCAAATTCTGCAGACAACGTGGGCGGCGCAATATGGAGGGTAAAACATTCCCCTGCAATCGATGGTAGGGCAGCTAAGAGCGGCTAACAAAACGTAGCGAGCAGTCGTCAGGTGGGTGCGGACGGCGTGCTCAGAACCGGAGTGTACGAGTGGTACATGCCGATTCCGAGCACCGGCCGCGCCCGCCTGGCGGCTGCGCAGTAGTTTTGTTAGCCGCTCTAAGTGGCGCAGAATTTTCGCCCACCTGGGTCGATGCGTTGAGCCCCCAACAGATTGCCAGCCGCACTTTTTGAACTTGGTGCGCATCAAGCGATCTCACGCGACGGGATGCTGCAATCGTTTGTGCCTACGGACCGCCCACTCCAGTGCAAAAACGCTGCTCCAGAACGCAACAGGCCCTGCATCCAGCTGACGCAGAGCCTGCATTATTGCAACGCGCACCGGCACGCCATCGGCATGCCGACCGCCGGTTTTACACTGCTTCTTCTTGCGGCTTGACCTGCTTGGAACGGCCACCCTTGCTGCCGATACGCGACATGTGATCGCGGTCGCGGCTAACTGCCTGTCCGCCCTTGCGACCCGCTTCACGCGCTTCGTCGCTGGTGAATTCATGCGCATTGCCGCTGGCGTGTGCAGCTTTCCCGCCACTGCTGGCCAACACGCGGCGCTTTTCAGGATCCAGTGCGGCAAAGCCGCGCCGGCTACGAGTAATGTTCTGTACGTCTTCCACTGTGCCTCCTCTCGATGCTTCGTTGGTTACGCTATTGGGTAATCGGATTAAAGCAAAAATCGTGCCAACCCGCAAACGTAGACCACACGGTGCACGTGCATGAGATGTCGGAAAAAACAGCTGCGCTCGCTGTGCAAATCTTGCACTCCTGTGAGCAAAGGCGTGCGGCTACACGTGGGTCACGCAATCAGTGCTGGCCAACGGGCGATCTGCCAGCAACGTTGCCACGTGCGCCGCGATGCTCAGGCAGCAGGTCAACCCCGGCGATTCGATGCCGAACAGGTTCACCAGCCAGGCGATCCGGTACAAGTCTGGCCCATCGATGCGGAAATCGGCGGCCGCCTCGCCAGGCCCACTGATCTTCGGCAGTACGCCGCAATAGCCAGGCTGCAATGCGCCCTCAGGCAAGCCAGGCCAGTAACGCCGTATCGCTGCAACGAGGTTCTCTACCCGCGTTGGCTCGCAGTGGTAATCGGGCGCACTTACCCGCTCCACATCAGGGCCAAAGCGTGCACGCGCCTGCGGGTCCAGCGTGAGATGCACGCCCAGGCCACCCGGTTCGGTCAGCGGATAGATGAGTTGGTGAAACGGCGAGCGGCCGGCCAAGGTGAAGTCGCTGCCCTTTGCGAAGTACGCCTGCACCTGCGCATGTGCAGGCAAGCCATCGGTGGGTGCGGCAAAGGGCGACGCGCCATGGCCGGCCGCGTTCACCAACCAGTTGTAGGTGAGTGATACCGGCGCCTGGCCGTTGTCTCCAAACGAAAGACGAAAACCCCGGTGCGCACAGCTCGACACGTTCCACTGTCGTGTGCAGCGCCACGGTGGCGCCATGCGCTTGGGCATCGCCCTGCAATACCAGCATCAATGCATGGCTATCGATGATGCCGGTGGCGGTGGACTCCAGCGCTGCAACCACCGCGCAGCTCAGGCGCGCGCACCCGCACGTGCGCCTCGCTGAGCGGCACAACACGGTGCGCACCATTGGCCATCGCGTTGTGATGCAGCCGGTCGAGTTGTTCGCGCTGCGCGTGGTCACACGCAATGATCAATTTGCCGCAACGCCTGTACGGCACGTGGCGTTGCTTGCAATAGGCGTACAACAAGGCGTTGCCGCTGACGCACAACTGCACCTTCAACGACTCGGCCGGGCAGTAAAGATCTGCGTGGATCACCTCGCTGTTGCGCGCACTGCTGCCAGTGCCAATGGCGGCTTGCGATTCCAACAGCAACACCTCATGCCCCTGCACCGCAAGGTGACGCACAATCGCCAGCCCCACCACGCCTGCACCCACCACCACACACGCAACATCTGGCGTGTCCAGTCTCAAATCATTGGTCATCATGGATCGCCCACTGGTTGGATTGGAGCGGATACTGCGGATGTATGTTGTGCAGCACTGGTTCAATCTGGCCGATCAGGCGTGCGAGGAAGCCTTGCTGGACAGCACCGCGTTGCGGGTCTTTGTGGGGATCGATCTGGGTCGGGAGCGGGTTCCGGATGCGACGACGTTTCTGAAGTTTCGCCGCCTGCTGGAGCGGCATGCGCTGGGAAGCGAGTTGTTTGCGCAAGTCAACGCGCATTTGAAGGCGCAAGGGCTGAAGGTGGGGACCGGCACGATCGTAGACGCCACGCTGATCACGGCGCCGAGTTCGACCAACCATGCA
>NZ_MDEJ01000184.1 GCF_002940065.1 Xanthomonas populi | reverse complement strand
ACCGTGTTCGAGGTGCTGCCGGCCAACTACGTGCACGCCCCCAAGATCTACCGACGCGGCCGCCCGGCCGCGTTGAAGGCGTTGGCCAAGCTCCAGCGCCAGGCCAAACCCGCCAAGCCGGCCAAGCCGCCGGCCGGCGCAGCGACCGTGGCCACCGTCGCCAAGATCCTGCCCAGCGATCGGGCGCAGCTGAAACTGCCCGGCCTGCCGCGCACCCGCAAGACCGCCCGCACCGCTGGTGCCGGCGTATGAGCGGCACCGCCCCGGTGGAGGGCATGAGCCAGTAATGGAATTGCCCGGTCTGTCCGCCGATCAGCGATGCCGGCACAAGGCCGGCATCAAGTGTCGTTAGGTCACGGACATTCGGGAAGGCTCAGTAAATTGTCCGGAGTATCGTGATCGGCAGTGGTCCGCAGATATTTTCGGGTATTCGGATTTGATGATTTACAGCCACCGCTTGTAATCGTATCTTAAATTCGGATTCCGTGATTGGTGGACAACGATGCGGCATCAATCGAACTTGGAGCTGGCGGTTGGGCACCTGAATGCGTCGGTTGGGCGCGTGTTGACTCCTGAGCAGCTGGCGACGGCCCTGCGGGCGGGGTCTAGTCGCACGGTGTCGTCATCGCCCACGGCTGCCGCACTGGTGAGCAGTTTGTTCGTTGAACTTGCTCCCGAACTGATCTTTCGGTGCGCAGCCGAAGCGGATGCGGATGTACACCGCGTCAACCAGCTCTACCGGGAAACACTGGCAGATGCCCTACCGCGTGCTCGGGCTTGGGAGAATTCGGTGGAGCACTTCCTATGAGCACGATTTCGCGCGATGAGGTGGTAGCCCATCGACAGTCTGGGTCGTGGCGGAACCTTGAACGGATAGCACTGGGCATCATCGCCGATGTGCGGAGGCAGGCTGGCGACACATTCAACCCCAAGCTCGGCGGTGGAACCGCCTGATGCTGGCGTTGGATCACCGTATCAGCCACGACATCGATCTCTTCATCCGCGATCCTCAGTGGGTCGGCTACGTGTCTCCCCGGTTGAATGACCGTGTTGAAGCCGTGGTATCCGGCTACGAGGAGGCAGCGGATTTCCTCAAGCTGAACCTGCCCGACGGCGAAATCGACTTCATCGTCCGAGGGTCGTTGCTCGGCCTGCCGGATGAATCCTCCGACGACACGTCGTTGCCACTGGAGCCCGTAGCGGAAGTGCTCGCCAAAAAACTGTTTTATCGTGGCGCGTCATTGACTCCACGTGATCTCTTCGACTGGTGGGCCATCGGCACCATGCGTCCTGACTTGATACCCGGAGAGGACATGGCGCGCTTGCTGGAAAGCAAGCGTGAAGGCATTGATCATGCACTTTGCATGCTGCCTCAGTCGCAGGCAGCACAAACCCTGTGGGACGGAATTCTCGCTCCGAAGAAACCCAGCCTCGCTGAAACAGCTCGGTGGGGACGCAACGTGTTGGCTCTCTACAAGGTGGCGCAGCAGATACTGCCAACTACGCCGCTGGAAGTGCGTCGCCTCTCTGAGTATCGAGCGTCAAAGCCCGCAAAGAATGCTCGTTCTCCGGAGGAAGCTTCTGATGATAATGGTCTGGAGTCTTGAGATGGCACAGCGAAGGGTTCCGCTTTTCCTACCGCTAGGCCGCCAATCCGCCGCTGCGTTCGCCCGGTGAAATGAGAGGTTGTCTAACGATGAAGAGTGTTCATCATGAACCGCCCCCAAAGCTCAGAAGAGCTAGCGCCAAGCGCATGTCGGAGCTTAGGACAAGCGGCGATCTAAAAGCCGTGGCCGCAGCTCTGGCGACGGGCGAGATTACCGAGCGACAAGCAAAGAATGCGGCAAAATTCATCCGCGCAGGTCTTGCGATTAGGAGAAATCCAGTTCGCACCCTCCTAATAGGAGACAGTGGTGAGGGACCGTGGCACGGAGAGATTAAACCGTTAGCCGATGGCAAATGGCTGGCCCGCCGGTATGGGCCGGAGTATCGGAACGGAGGTGTGGTTTTTGCTGATGCCGACGCTGCTGAGCAGTACGTTCGCGATGCAGTGGACGCCCTCCCATCTAGTGGTGGGGAGCCGCACTGACAATGGCAACTGAAAGGTCACGGAAGCCAGCGGCGCGGGCCAAGGTGGAGACTCAACGCTCCGCTCACCCCAAAGCCGATGCGGCCCCTACAGCGGACGCGCAGGCCGTCGAGCAAAATGAGGCTGTATCTACAACGTCCCGCGTCCCAGTTGCTATAGAACCCGCTTTGGCACGGTGGTTCGACAGCATGCAAGGTCGATTTAGCGAGCCGGAGCATCCAGACTATTCGACGGGCTACCGCGAACTGGATCAACTCGTTGCTGGTGGGCTACACGCTGAAGATTTGATCGTCATAGGTGGGCGGCCTTCGTCTGGCAAGACGCCGCTTGCACTTGGCTTAAGCCAGCACGTTTCGTTCAAACGTCGCCGAGGCGTGGCGTTCTTCACCCCGGAATCGACGGCGGACCAAGTGGCTTCTCGTCTTGTCGCTTCTCTGAGCGGCGTTGAACTCTCTGCCGTTCGTTCTGGCCGCGTCATGGATGATGATTGGAATGCAATCACATCTGCTGTCCGTTTGCTCAAGCAGGCGCAAATCTGGATCGACGACACACCTGGGCTGACGCCGGACATGCTGCGTGGCAAGGTGCTTCAACTACAGAAGGAGAAGGGTGACATCTCGCTGGTTGTCGTGGACAACCTCCAGCAAATGCGGGTGCCATGCCTCCGCAGCAATCGTGCGGCAGAGGTGGCGGAGATAGCAAGGTCGCTAAAGGAAATTGCCAAGGAAGCCAAAGTTACTGGAGTGGCCACCTCTCATCTGGTGCGCCCGACGGAACGCAATTACAGCAATGGATATCCTGCTCTAACCGATCTTCGCGACTCCGGAGCTATCGAAGATGTCGCAGATGTTGTGATCATGCTTCACCAGCGAAAAGCGGGTTCCGAAAATACTGATGTCATCGTAGCCAAGCAAAAGCATGGGCCGTCAGGTTCATTTCAACTTCGCTTTATCGAGGCCACTTCGCGGATGGAGTCTTACCGGTCCATTGATGAAATAGCGACAGCGAAAGGACTTTCCGATGCAGAGCGGAATGCCTTGGCAGGGGGCCACGATCAAATGCGTAGAGGAACACAATGATTCAGAACGAGGAAAAACTGGCTGGCGTTCTAGGAATCACGACCGAGGAGCTTCGGGATTCTTTGCAGGATATCGGGCTTGCGCTTTTGTTCGACACGGCACGCAGCTTGTACGAGATTGAAGTCGCCAGTGCGGGCGGGGAAATGATCGTGTCAGATCAAGTGCCCGCGAGGCTGCTAAAGCAGGCTTACGATTCGATGTTCGTGGACCCTGCCGAACACTGAGAAGGTGACGATGGAACACAAGGACTTCAAGATCGGCACCGTGTTTCAAACCTGTACAGGGCAACGCTGGCGATGCACGGATGTCGGTAAGCGCACGATTCTCGCCATCGAGCTGAAACCCGAGTTAGATGAAGCATGGTTCGTCGGCCCGCCGTTCGCGGTGCCCGAGGTGCCGTTCGATGAAAAGGAACTTGCGCGAGCGTATAGGAGCAAGATCGATGCCATCAAAGATGCAGTAGCGAAAGCAGATTGCAGTGCACACCCAGGATTCCCGCACGAACAAGTGAGCCTCATGATGCGAGCGCGGACCTCAGGGGCATCGCGTTCTTATCCGAACCACCGGCTCTTGGAAATTGATCGTGTCGGCCTCGATGGGGAAATCTTGCACCCGTTTGCCGCTGAGCAGGATGGAAAGAGTTGGAACATCCGGATATACCGGACATTCGAGCAGACGTTTGATTCCATGCCGGAGGCTGAGTTCATCCGTCTGCGTGCCTCGACTGAGGCGGATGTACGACGACGGAAACAGGCGGTGGCGGCAGCGCCGTAGCCCTCATGCCCGCCAACATCCTGAACCTCCCCGCCTATCGGGTGACGCGGGTCGAGGAGGACGATCACGACTACCACGTCTACGCCGAGGTGATGCAACCGATCACGGCCTGCATCCATTGCCGGTCGGACGCACTGGTCGGCTTTGGACGGCGGGAGCGGCACGTCAAAGACCTACCGATGCACGCCCGGCGTGTCGGGCTGTACATCGACACCCGGCGCTTCCAGTGCCGGAGCTGCGGCAAGACCTTCTACGAGACTCTGCCCGACGTGACCGAGGGTCGCTGGCTGACCGCTCGGCTGGCACGCTGGATCGGCCAGCAGAGCCTCAAGCGGCCGTTCCTGTCGATCTCCGATGAGACTGGCATCGACGAGAAGACCGTCCGTAAAATCTTCCGGGACTACATCAACGAGCTGGAGACGCAGGTGCGCTTCGAGACGCCCAAGATCATGGGCATCGACGAAATTCACCTCATCAAGCCGCGCTGCGTGATCTCCAACATCGGCAACAACACGCTGGTCGATCTGCTGCCGAATCGCGACAAGGACTCGGTGCTCAAGTACCTTGCCAAGATGGATCGCCGCGACAAGGTGCAGGTCGTGGCGATGGACATGTGGACGCCGTACCGGGATGCGGTCGAGACGATGCTCCCGCAGGCCATTATTGTCATCGACAAGTTCCATGTGGTCCGCATGGCGAACGACGCCGTGGAGAAGGCACGCAAGTCCCTGCGTGCGGCACTGACGCCGCCCCAGCGGCGCGGGCTGATGCCACGACCGCTTCGTACTGCTCAAGCGCCAGCGTGACCTGACCGACAAGGATCGCCTCAACCTCGACGGCTGGGCCAAGAACTACCCGGCGCTGGGCGACGCCTACCGCGCCAAGGAGGCGTTCTACGGCATCTACGAGGCCGAGTCGCCCGAGGACGCGGTTCAGCGCTACGCGGCATGGGAGCAAGCCCTGACGCCCGAGATCAGGCCGTACTTCTCCGACCTGCTACATACAGCCAAGCAAGTGGACGCTGAAACTAAATAAACTGGACGAAGCTATCAGCCAAACTGGACGGCGACGTCATTTAGGCTGGACGGTTGTGACTTGCAAAGTCAGCGCAGCCAGGCAAGGAGGATGCAACTCGCATAGCACCGGCTGGCCTGCTGCTGGTCAGAGGCAGCGCTTATAGAGCGCCCAGCGCCGCCTGCGGGAGGACTGCACGGCCACGTACTGCTAGCGAGGGATTCTCACGGAGCCTATGAGCGATCGCCGACAGCCGTTGGTCACCTGGTCATAGATCTGTACGGCGGTGGCCATCGCCGCGCTTAGTGCGCGTTGCCTGCGCCAGGGACGTACGGCTGCTGTCATGGCGCAGCGCTACAACTGGCAAAAAGTAACCGCAACTGACAGGCAAGCGCGTTGCCTGTCAGCAGCGCGCTTGGCCTGTGAGCTGAGAACCCCTTGTCGAGCCGTCCGTTTGCCGTTTCGCGTGGCAGATGATTCTTCAGCAGCCTGTTGCTGCGAAGTTCAGTTCGCTCGAACGCCATCCACACCGCCCACATCCGTACTTCTGGTGAATCCTTCTCCAGGTCGATTCAGAATGCCTACGCGATCTGGCTTTGATAAATCTTCAGGCGGGGATGAGTCTCGTTCTCTTCAATTCGTGTTACCTCAAAGCGGGTGCCAGGAGGGAAGAGAACTTCCTGCTCATTCGGGCGCTCTGAAAACATGGAGATGCGTTTTCCAGTTGTTGAATTGCTTTCCCACTCGACTGCCATTCCTTTCCAGGATGCATTCTTGGTTTCTGAGGTCGCGAAAAATCGGTGGTCCGTGGTGATGCTTCCTTCTTGGTATCGCTCCGACACACACTCCGGCAACTGATCTTCGCCGGTGAAGACAGTCCCTTGATATGAATATTCTTCGGGAAGCGAGTGCAGGGCGGAAATGATGCATTTTGCAAATGCAAGGCCATGAGCAGTTGATACGCCCAGGTTTTCCTAGACATCTCAAGGCCATGGAAAATGGTCGATTCGGAGGTGTCTATGAGCAGCAAGCGTTATACGGATGAGTTCAAGATCGAGGCGGTCCGG
>NZ_MDEJ01000183.1 GCF_002940065.1 Xanthomonas populi | reverse complement strand
TGGAGCGATTACGCACACTGCCCGAACACGTCTACAACCAGATGGTCATGGGCTGAAAAACGTGGGGATACCTCAGGTCCCGACCCCTTCGGACATCAACGTCAGCACTTCGATCATTGACAACAGGCAGCGCACTGCGGGAACAGGCCGATGGTAGACCCGTGCGAACGCATGCGGCAAGCGTTTCGGGCAATCGTTCAATTGCTGCAGTGCAGCTAAAAACATGCGTAAATCACACACTTCCCAATGCATGCGCCGATGCAAACGTCTGTAGCCGATAATGATCGAGTCCGCTTGAGCGTGCGGTGGCGACCTGCAAAAAACGGCGGGAAAGTTGCCGCTTTCATACAAGTGCGCAGGGGCTACGGCTCTTTAGAATGACTACGCATTCCAAGGCACCTTTCGCATGAACGCTCAGCTCGACCCGCTTGCCTCCACCTCAGCTGCGCGCCTGCTGTTGGCGCCCGAGCTGCCTGCCGCACCTGGCGCATTGCGTGCCGCCATCACCGCCGCCTGGCTCAAGGACGAAGCCGAGCACGTGCGGGAATTGCTGGACCAGGCGCGCCTGCCCCCTGCCGAACAGGCCAAGGTGCAGGCGGTTGCCGCCGATCTGGTCACCCGCGTCCGCGCACGGGCACAGGATCAAGGCGCGATCGAAGCCTTCATGCGCCAATACGACCTGGGTAGCGAAGAAGGCGTACTGCTGATGTGCGTGGCCGAAGCGCTGTTGCGCATTCCCGACCAGGACACTGCAGACAAGCTGATCCGCGACAAGCTCGGCGATGCGGACTGGAAGAAACACGTCGGCGGCAGCGACTCGGTGCTGGTCAACGCATCGACCTGGGGCCTGATGCTCACCGGCAAGCTGGTGCAACTCAACGACCTCACACGCGCCGATGTGCCGGGTGCATTCAAGCGTTTGATCGGCCGCGTCGGCGAGCCGGTGATTCGCCTGGCCGTGCGCCAAGCGATGAAGATCATGGGCCACCAGTTCGTCATGGGACGCACCATCGCTGAAGCCCTATCGCGCTCGCGCAAGGGTGACAATGCCGATTACCGCTATTCGTTCGACATGCTCGGCGAAGGCGCATTGACCATGAAGGATGCGCAACGCTATCTGCAGGCGTATCGCGATGCCATCCACGCGATCGGCCGCAGCGGCAGTTTCGTCGGCACCGATGTATTTGCAGCACCCAGTATCTCCATCAAACTGTCAGCGCTGTATCCGCGCTACGAGCATTCAAAGCGCGCACGCGTGATGGCTGAGCTGGTGCCCGGTGTGCTGGAGCTTGCGCAGCTGGCCAAGTCATACGGTATCGGCTACACCGTCGATGCCGAAGAAGCCGATCGTCTGGAACTGTCGCTGGATATCGTCGAGGCTACGTTTTCCGACCCATCGCTGGATGGATGGGAAGGCTATGGCTTGGCGGTGCAGGCGTATCAAAAGCGCACGCCGTACACGATCGATTTCCTGGCTGATCTTGCGCGTCGCGTCGGTCGTCGGATTCCGGTCCGTCTGGTCAAGGGCGCGTACTGGGATGCGGAGATCAAGCGCGCACAGATCGAAGGCCATCCCGGATATACGGTGTTTACGCGCAAGCAAAATACGGACGTGTCGTATCTGGCCTGCGCACGCCGCATGTTCGCGCACAGCGATGCGCTGTATCCGATGTTCGCCACCCATAACGCGCAGACCATCGCCGCGGTGCGCGCGATCGCGACGAGCAAGAACTACGAACACCAGAAACTGCACGGCATGGGCGATGACCTGTACGCCGAAGTGATTCCGGCCGATCGCTTGGGGTTGCCGTGTCGCGTCTATGCGCCGGTCGGCTCGCACGAAGATCTGCTGCCGTATCTGGTGCGTCGCCTGCTCGAAAACGGCGCCAATTCCAGCTTCGTCAATCGCATCACCGATGAGGACGTCGCCATCGAAGATCTGATTCGCGATCCGGTCGATGCGGTGTCGTCGTTTAGCTCCATTCCGCATCCCAAGATTCCGCTGCCCACCGATTTGCTGCGCGGCCAGAACCAACACAGGAAAAACTCCATGGGCGCCAATCTCGCCAACGACAAAGATCTGCGACAGTTGGCCGAGCAACTCAATGCCGCGATCAACCCGTGGAGGGCGAGCCCATTGGTGCCCGGCGCGGTGATCAACACGCCCAGTGAGACAGTGCTGAACCCGGCAGACAGACGCGAAACCGTCGGGTATTGGCAGCCGGCCGATCCGGCAACAGTGCAGAAGGCGCTGGCGTCCGCTACCGCCGCGCAGCCGGCCTGGAACCGTACGCCGGCCGCCAGCCGCGCCACTATCCTGGAACACTCAGCCGACCTGCTCGAAGCACGCATGCCCGAGTTCATGGCGATCTGCGTCAAGGAGGCTGGCAAGACCCTGCCCGACGCAGTGGCCGAGGTGCGCGAAGCGGTGGACTTCCTGCGCTACTACGCCGGCCAGGCACGCGCACAATTCGGCGCGCCCGAGCGCCTGCCTGGGCCCACTGGCGAATCCAACGAGCTGCAGCTGCATGGCCGCGGCGTGTTCGTCTGCATCAGCCCCTGGAATTTCCCGCTCGCCATTTTCCTGGGTCAGGTCGCTGCCGCTCTGGCGGCCGGCAACAGCGTCATCGCCAAGCCGGCAGAGCAAACCAACCTGATTGGCCACGCAGCAGTGAAGCTGCTGCACGAGGCAGGCATTCCCGAAGCGGCAGTGCAGTTCCTGCCAGGCGACGGCGCCACCGTGGGCGCGGCACTGACCAACGACCCGCGCGTGGCCGGCGTCGCTTTCACCGGCTCCACAGAGACCGCACGCGTCATTAACCGCACCCTGGCCGCGCGGGAGGCCGCAATCGGTGTACTGATTGCCGAAACAGGTGGTCAGAATGCCTTCATCGCTGACTCTTCCTCACTGCCAGAAGCCGTCGTCAAGGATGCGATCTCCAGCGCCTTCATGTCCGCAGGCCAACGCTGCTCGGCCGCCCGCGTCCTGTTCGTACAAGACGACATCGCCGACAAGGTCATGACCATGCTGGCCGGCGCCATGGGTGAGTTGAAGATCGGCGATCCTGCGCTCCTATCTACCGATGTTGGTCCCGTTATCGATGCAGATGCACTCAAGATACTCGACGATCATGCAGCGCGCATGGATCGCGAAGCCCGGCTGATCGCGACCACCACCTTGGATCCTGAAACCGCTAACGGCAGTTTCTTCGCCCCACGCGCGTATGAACTGACGTCGCTCGCGCAGCTGCGGCGCGAGATTTTCGGACCAGTTCTGCATGTCATTCGCTGGAAAGCCGATCAACTTGACACCGTTATCGATCAGATCAACGCCACCGGCTATGGCCTGACCCTGGGCGTGCACTCGCGCATCGACGAGACCATAGACCGCATCACCACCCGCGTTGCGGTTGGCAATGTTTACGTCAATCGCAACCAGATAGGTGCAGTCGTCGGCGTACAACCTTTCGGCGGCCAAGGCCTGTCGGGCACCGGCCCGAAAGCCGGCGGCCCGCATTACCTGCTGCGTTTTGCGACCGAGAAGGTCGTCACCGTCAACACCACAGCCGCAGGCGGTAACGCCTCGCTGCTGACCTTAGGCGACTGAGGCTCGCGCGCCGTGGTGGAGTGACTACCGCAAGCCCGCCGCATCGACGACCAAGGCGGCAACGCGCACACGCTTCCGGTCACTGTGCGACGGGCGAACCCAGGTCGTCGAGGAGGCAGGCCACAACTGCTTCTTCGGCAACAGCAAAACCATGGGCATTCATCACCGCAGCCAATTCGGCGTCCCAAACGGCCTTCACCCTGGCAGCCTCCAGGCCGTGCGGCCGCGTTGGTGCCCGCGCGGTGGCCGCACGATAGTCGGCTGCGCCAAAGCCCCAGGGCCGTGCGTTCCAGGTGCGCATGACGAAGTTGCCGATGCCGATGCCGGGCCAGTCGTAATCACCGTGGTAGTGCAGGTGCCCACAAGCAGCAGCCAGTTGACCCAACACGATACGCTGGGCGGCAGTCGGCATGCCGTCGGTGCAGACCAGCGGTGCACGGGTCGCGCCCAGACGGTCGGCGGCGATAGCCACGACATCCGGGTCCTTGCAGACATGAATGTTGCGGTCTGCCACCGGCCCCATTGGCCGATGGCGCAGCAGTTGCCGCAGTGACAGGTAGCCGGGTTCGCCTGGACTCCAGGCAAATCGCGCATGCGCGGGCAGGGGCAGATTCAGGCACAACGCCGGCCGCGCCAGTTCGCTGACCAGCACGCCAGCGTGTCGCACGGTGTACCGGTGCAAGGCGGTCTGCCGGGCTGCGGACAGCGCCGCCTGCGCCGGATTGTTGCCTTTAGGGCGCGCCGTCCATTGGCCAAGCTGCTGCAAGGGAACGGTTGCGTTGAACCGCAATTGCGTCAAGTCCGCGCAATGAGCGGCCAAGCCTCAGTCAGCGCCTGGCCTGCCTGTTAGGCGTACCGATCCGGCCTGTTCGCGCCGTTGCAACGCTTCATCGCATTCGTCGCGAACGGCCTGGGCGGTATCCCGCGCACGCGTCGTCGTCAGCTGCTGCTTGTCCAGTTCAACGTGACGACGCCGCAGAAAGGCGATGTCCCGCCGCCTCCGGGAAACCAGCGCGCGCAGGCTGTCTATCGTCGCCTGTGGATCGGGCGGAGTCTGCGCCAGCACCTCGGCCGCCAGAGCGAACAGCGGATTGACGATGATGTCCGCATCCACGCCAATAGTCCGGGCATTGTCCAGAGCATGCGTCCGCGCCTTTTCCAACGCCTCGCTCGCCTGATCGGCCTGCCTGGAGCGCTGCCGACTTGGGTTGGCTTCGTTCTGCAGCATATTGCGTTCCGCCTCTCGCTGCTCGAACGCTGCAAGCGCCTCGCGCTTGCGCTGGTCAGCATCTTTTTCTGCTTGAGCGAAGCGATTGGCCTGCTTGTTGTCGGGGTCGCTCCGCAGCGTCTCCACCCGGTCTCTGACAACCGCGCACATCTGCCTGGCTACTTCGTGGGCATCGCTGGCGCCTCGCTCGGACTGCTGTGCCTGCTCCCGGTCGGACTGACGCCTATCGTACGCCTCGCTGGCATTGTCTAAACCGGTCTGCGCTTGACGTCATTCGCGCGCCTGACGGCGTGCAATCATACTGGCATAGATGCGGTAACGTCGTTCGAATTGAGTGATGGCCTGCCCCAGCTGGCGAGCCTATTCCAACTGAATGCGATCTTCCTTCATCTGATTGAGTGCCTCGTCCACATCGCCCAGCAACTCAGCCGGCAGTGGCGGCAGCGACTCGCTCAAGGCATTGGACAGACCAGTCTCGTCTGGCTTCTTCGACAGTTGCGGCTGACGCGACTGGATCCCGGTACGATCAGCGCATTGTAGCGGCGCTGTCCCATCTGGAACAGAGGTTTGTCCACGGCCCGGCGATCCCTTGCCCACTCTCAAATTCGATCAACCGGCGTTTGTAGGCGACCAACGCGGTCGCATCGGCCTGCTGCAACTCCAGGCTGCGTGCGCCCCCTGCCATGAACGCCTTGGCGTGAGCGGCCAGATCTTCGAACAAGCGTAACAGATCGCGCAGGATCTCGTGCGCTTTTGCCACATCCATACCGTCAGCGGGCGCATCGCCAAGCAGACGCCAGGAAGCCTTCAAGCGACTGTCGATGTCCTCCAACGCCACAGGCTGCAGCGCGACGCGGTGACGCAGATTCTGCTCGAACGCGTCCAACCCCACCTCCACCGCCTTGCCACCTCCCGGCAGCCGGTAGAGGTAACGGGCGCTATAGTAGTCATTGAGCGTGGACACGCG
The DNA here is from genome assembly GCF_002940065.1 of Xanthomonas populi. GTDB lineage: Bacteria > Pseudomonadota > Gammaproteobacteria > Xanthomonadales > Xanthomonadaceae > Xanthomonas > Xanthomonas populi. Next base: position 291 of record NZ_MDEJ01000183.1, on the reverse strand, counting down.
CGCCATATCCGGCTGCGACTCAAGATTTCCCCAGGCGGACAGTTGCGCAAGCGCCGCAGCAACGTCCTGTTGCGCAGGGGCGTGCCAATGCGTTCCATCAATACCTCGTCAAGCCGCAACTGCAGACGCTACTGCAGCTTGGCTGCGGCGGATACCGCCATGATGGTGTGGTGGACCGTTGCCTTGTCCGCAGTCACATGACGGAACAAATCCGCCGATGCCGCGATTGGCGAAGTGTCACGCTGCTCCATGCTTCCTTTTCCAAACCCGGGATACAAGGCCGCGGCCATC
>NZ_MDEJ01000182.1 GCF_002940065.1 Xanthomonas populi | reverse complement strand
GCCTTCAACGCGGCCGGGCGGCCGCGTCGGTAGATCTTGGGGGCGTGCACGTAGTTGGCCGGCAGCACCTCGAACACGGTCACGCCTAGCGCCAGCAGCTGGGCGGCGGCGGTGTCGAGCGAGGCAAACACGCGCGGCTCGCCGCGCTGGCCAGTCAGTTGCTTTTCGGTTTGGCCCACGCGCACCATGACCGCGTAGCCGCCGACCTGGCCGACCAGCTGCACGGTGCGCAGCACGCCGGCACTGGCGAGGGCGGCGAGGGTGGTGATGGAAATGGGGGATGTCATGATCGACCTATCAAACTTCGATGTTTGATGCTCGATCATTTGAAGCCACGCTGCAAGCACTATCGCGGCGAAGGGCCTGGCGCACATAACTGCCAATTCCACGCAGTGGCGCGTCTGCCAAGCGATAGGGCTTTTGCGTAGCCGGGCGGTAGAGCATTTGCTTGTCAGGGCGGTATGCAATTGCTATTGCATCGCCCGGGCGCATCCGTTAGGCTAGCCTCACCACTCTTCCCTTGTCGCCCCCATTCAGTTGGGGTAACGGCTTGGGACGAAAAAACCGCCGCAAGGCGGTTTTTTCATGTCCGCAGGAAGCTCCATGTGACCATCGCCAAAGCGACTGCCGTCTACATCGATGGCTACAACCTGTACTACGGGCGCATCCGTGGGACCGCATTCAAGTGGCTCGATGTGGTCGCACTGTTCGATCGCCTCCTGCATGACCAAGACCCGACCACCGATCTGCTGCACGTCCGATATTTCACAGCGCCGGCGCTGGGTCGGTTTGCGACCCACAAGCAGGCCTCGGAAACGCAAGCGACATATCTGCGCGCGCTCGCACACACCCACCCACAACGATTCGCCACGACGTTAGGCAAACACAGCTGGGACAAGGCGGGAACCCTTCTGCCGGAGTTTGTCAGCGGCCAGCCGTATGATCGGGCGCGACGGGTTCGGGTCTGGAAGCTCGAAGAGAAACAGACCGATGTGAACCTGGCGCTGGCCATGTATCGCGATGCTGCGTCGGCGCGCTATCAGCAGCTGGTTGTGTGCTCCAACGATAGCGATATCGAACCGGTCCTTGCAGCTATCCGCGAGGACTTCCCGACCATCGCGCTAGGCGTGGTCACGCCACGCAGGCCGCCGATCGATGGTGAAGCGGACAGAAGAGTCAGCGTCTCGCTGTCGAGCCGCGCTGACTGGACACGTCAATACATTTTGGATGATGAGCTCGCGGCCGCCCAGCTACCGAAACGCGTTCATAAGCCTGGCAAGGCAATCGATAAGCCGGGGCATTGGTGAACATGAGTTCAAACCCACGTACAACTACAGCCGCGCTCCCCGAGACCGTCGGCGCACGTCTTCTGACGGAGCGAAAGCGCCTCGGCCTTACTCAAATCGAAATGGCCGAGCGCTGTTCTGTCAGTCGGTGGGCGCAGCTGTATTTCGAAAAGGACACGAACCTACCGGGTGGCGCATATCTCATCGCTGCGCACCACATTGGCGTAGATATCCTCTATGTCCTTACGGGGACGCGGCCATAGCACTTTCGTCCCCAAATGACAGAGAGCTGTCGCCAACAAAACGCCCAGCGCAGAGGCTGGGCGGTTGGTGACAACTCGCAGTATTCGTGAGACCAAGGGCATAGCCGGTGCCCCCTGCTCTTCAACCAAAGGAAATGCTCATGTTGCGATTGAACGGGTTACGCGTGTTGTTACGGACGCTGGCGGCAATGGGCGCTTTGCTGACAACGGCATCGGCGTCGGCCGCTTGCGCCGACCTGCTCGCGCTGTCGCTGCCGTCCACCACGATCAGCAGCGCTACCGACGTGCCCGCCGGTGCCTTCACCGCGCCGGACGGTACCGTGCTCGACGCACTGCCGGCGTTCTGTCGCGTCGTCGGTGTGTCGCGGCCGGCCAGCGATTCGGAAATTGGGTTCGAGGTGTGGATCCCGTCCGCAGGCTGGAACCAGAACTACCTGCAGGTCGGTACGGTCGTCTTCGCCGGCAACATTCAATACAGGTCGCTTGGTTTCGCCTTGCGCCGTGGCTATGCGACCGCAACCACCGATGGTGGCCACCGGGCGTCGATCGGCGATGCGAGCTTTGCGCTCGGCCACCCGCAGAAGATCCTCGACTGGGGCTATCAGGCGCTGGCCACGACGATCTCCAACGGCAAGGCGCTGGTTTCCGCCTACACGCACCGCGCGCCGCACTATTCCTACTTTTTCGGCGCCTCCAATGGTGGCCGCGCTGCGCTGATCGCAGCGCAGCGCTTTCCGGGCGCCTTCGATGGCATCGTCGCCGATGCGCCTTCCAGCGCCTGGGTCCACAACGCGTTTTCCTGGCTGTGGTCGCAGGACGCCCAGTTCGGCAGTCCGGCGGCGACTATCTCGGCGGCCAAGCTGCCGGCCATCCAGGCCGCCGCGCTCGCCCAATGCGATGCAAAGGACCACACGGCCGACGGCGTGGTCAACGACCCGCGGCGGTGCCGCTTCGATCCCCGCGTGCTGTTGTGCAGCGGTGCCGAGAGCGACGCGTGTCTCACTGCGCCGCAACTGCAGACGCTCACCGCCATCCTTGCCGGCCCGGTCAACCCGCGCACCGGCGAGCGCATCTACTACGGTTTCGAGCCGTTCGCAGTCGCCACGCCGGGGACATGGAACCAGTGGGTCACCGGCAACGCCGCCGTTCCCGGCTGCGGCCATGCGGTGCTCGCCAACCAGTTCTTCGCCAACATGGTGTTGGATACCGGCAGCGCCGGGTTCGACCATACGCAGGTGAACTTCGATACCGATGTCGCCCGCGCCGAACGCAAGCCGGTCGCCGGCCAGCCGCTGGCCAGCGTCATCGACGCCACCTCCGCAGATCTGAGCGGATTTCGCGCGCGCAACGGCAAGATGATCCTGTATATCGGCTGGGAAGATCCGGTGGTTCCGCCACGAGGCGCGATCACCTATTACGAATCGGTCGTGGCCAGGCAATGGCTGGATAACCCGCAGATCAGCAGGGCCGAGGATGCGCTTGCGCAGACCCAGCAGTTCTTCCGCCTGTTCATGGTGCCCGGCATGGGCCACTTCACCGGCGGACCCGGCACGTCGGCCTTCGGCGCGCTGTATGGGCCGCCCGCATTGGCCATCGATCGCCAGCACGACGTATTGGCGGCGATGGAGGCGTGGGTCGAGCAAGGCATCGCACCGGAACGCATCGTCGCGGCAAAATACGCCAATGACGACCCGGCCAAGGGGGTGGTCCGCACCCGGCCGCTCTGCCACTATCCGCAATCGGCGGTATGGATCGGCCAGGGCAGCGCCGACGATGCGCAGAACTTCATCTGCGTGGACAGTCCGCGCGGTGCCTACCTCGACGGTGCGGCACCTGCTCGCTCGCCGTTGCAAAGCTCGGGGCAAAGCCGATAAGTCGGGCGCTCGCACGCGTGAGCTGGAAAGCCGTTCGCCCGGTGGTAATGAGGGTCGGCAGGGAATCATTACGGTTTGGGCCAAAACCTGCCTAAGCGACTGAGATGCAAGGAAGATTGCTTTATGCCGGCGGCGGACATCCACGCCTCTCTTCTGAACACGCCGGCCTTCTGACCTAGTGCGCGCACGCGTCCGATAAGCGCGTACACGTCGGTTCGATTCCGACCAGGGGCACCAACCGTCAGCGACGGAAGAACGCCTCCACCTGCGCGCCATGGCATCGCTTGTACTTGCTGCCGCTGCCACACAGACACGGCGCATGCTCGCGTAGTCCTGCACCGAGTGATTGGCCGAGGAAATCACTCGCCTGCAGAAGGGGCTGGATCTCATCGACGGGAACGCTAACGTGCCCATACTGCGATGCTCGCTCGCCACGATTCATAACCCGAACGATCGCTTCCGACATCTGAATGAAGTGCCTGATCAGTAGGTCGTCGCGTAGCGGCATACGGACGTTGTCGATGGCTAGGCCCTCGTAGCGTTTGCGCGGATCCGGCACGAAAAGACCTCGCACATAAATAGGTTTGGCGACTACACGCTCGATCTCAAGCGGGAAGTGTCGCCGATCGACTTCTCCCGAAGAATTCTTGCGGCGACAACGCGTTAGGACGCAATCAGCTGTTTTTTTACCGGCGAATTCCTGCCGACCCTCGATTGATTGCCCATCGCGGCTCAAGACGCATAGCTGATATAATTACATTCGGGGAACAGGAGGACTAGAGTGCCACTCAACCACCACCTCCGGTATCTCATGATCATGCCCTCGCGCCTTTTGCGTTTATCGCTCGGTGTCAGCGTCTGTGTGGCCGCCGCAACCAGCGCAGCAGCGCAAGCCATCGCTCCCGAAACAGCCGCATCCTCCGCAACCGACGCCGGTGGGCAACAGCAGGATCCCGCACCCACTGCGAGCTTCGAACAGTGGCTGGCCGACTTCCGCCAGCGTGCGCTTGCCGCCGGCATTGAAGCCACCACGCTGGACAACGCATTCGCTGGTGTCACACCCGATCCATCGGTGCAGGCACTGGATCAGCAGCAACCCGAATTCACCCGCTATCTATGGGAGTATCTCGACGCGCGTGTCACACCTTCCGCCATCCAGGAAGGACAGCAGCTACTGATCAGCCAGCACGCCCTCTTTCAGAAGTTGCGGCAGCAATACGGTGTGGATCCGGGCATCCTGACCGCCATCTGGAGCATGGAAAGCGGGTACGGCAAGCAAATCGGGGACTTCTATGTAATTCGCTCGCTGGCGACACTGGCCCATGAGGGGCGGCGCACCACGTACGGCAACACGCAGCTGCTTGCGGCCCTGCAGATCCTGCAGACGGAAAAAAGCATTGATCGCTCGCAGTTGGTGGGTTCGTGGGCCGGCGCCATGGGACAAACGCAATTCATTCCGAGTACCTATCGCGACTACGCCGTCGATGAGGATGGCGACCAGAAGCGGGATGTCTGGAATTCCAATGCGGACGCTTTGGGCTCTGCGGCGAATTATCTCAAACAGAGCAATTGGACCAGCGCTGTTCCCTGGGGCCAGGAAGTCCATCTGTCAGCCGGCTTCGACTACGCGCAAGCCGACCTGACGATCAAGAAGACCGTCGCCGAATGGCAGCGCCTGGGCGTGGCGCCCCGCAAGCCGATTGCGCCCGCACTGGCGCAGCAGCAAGCATCGGTGTTGTTGCCCACCGGATACCGCGGCCCGGCATTCCTGGTGTTCGACAATTTCCGCAGCATTCTGCGCTACAACAATTCCACTGCCTATGCCCTTGCGGTCGGCTTGCTGGCAGATGGCTACGCGGGCGAGGCCGGGGTTGAGCAACCCTGGCCCAAAGACGATCCGCCGCTCAATAGCACGGCTCAGATCACCGAGCTGCAGCAGAGGCTGACCGACAAGGGATTCGACGTGGGCGTCGTCGACGGTGTGCTGGGGACGCGAACTCGCCAGGGAATCCGTGCATTCCAGCGTAGCCAGCAATTGCCGCAGGACGGTTACGCCAGTACGTCGCTGCTGGCGCGGCTGCGGGCCACCTGATCGGGGATGCACGTCGTAGGCTGCAATTCTTCACCCACTCTACAAGTACTGCAAGGCCATCAATAACGGTGCGGGAATCTCAAAATGGGTTGCACTATCTCAACGACAAACAACGGCCCGCACTCGCCCCGCCAAGAGGACGCGCCTCCCCTTCCGCAGCAGACGCGGCAATCCTTTGTGGGTGTTGTGAATGGGCTGTTGAGCGATTTGCCCAAGCGTCGGCGACGGGGCGAGTCGCTCTCCGATCCTAATATCTCCCTCGCCGGCTACTTGCTGAGCAAAGCCGTCATCGGGGATCCGGTCAAGCCCCAGGACATCCCTCGGCTGCACAAGGCGAACAAAACGGTGCAGGAGACGCGGGCGCGCTTCCCATACGGACGCGGCAACGTCGCTACCGACATTGCCGCCAGCGATCACGCATCCAGTCAACATGCGCAGGCCGCACATGATGTGTTTGTCGATCTGGTGCGCGGCACGGCGCCTGCGTCAATGCGCACAAATCCGACGCTAGGGCATGCGGTCGTGTCCGAATTCGTCCAGGGCGGTCATTGCGCCGGATATGCTGCCGTAGCAACCGTGCGACATGTACGGTTGCTT
>NZ_MDEJ01000181.1 GCF_002940065.1 Xanthomonas populi | reverse complement strand
ATCATGTCTGTCGTTCTCCGCTGGCAGGGCGTCAAGTCAATGATGGCAGATTGCTGGGGTTTTTAGAGGCTCCTTTAAGCCAATCCGTCTTCCACTCTTTCGGAGGCTTTCCAACCCAGGCGGGCAACTGATCACTGCCAGCGAAGTAGCTCATTTTTCTTTGCTCCTACGCTTGCTTTTAGAGACGCGAGTCTCTTCTGCACTTTTGCCAGACCTGATTACCTCAGCGACTCCCCGCAAATCTTCCAAATATCGCGCTTCAGCGACCTGTTCCACCTCCAGCCGCCGCCGCTCCGCAAACGCGTCGTACTGCCCTTCCGCCCAGTCCAGTGCCTGCTGGCGGCTGACCTTGCCAGCGTTGTCCAGCACCGGCAGTTCGGTATCGCGCAGGAACTTGTCCAGGAAACCATCCCAGTCCGCCAGCCGGATGTCCTGCCGACGCATGGCGCGGAACTCGGCCTGGTCCAGGAACATCACGGTGATGCGGTTGAGCGTGTCGATCTCGCGCGCATCCAGGTAATTCTTTGCCGTACCCACGTCCTGCTTCAGCACGCGGCTGCCCTTCCACGTGTTGACGCCCATGTTGGGCTTGGTGGCATCGGCACGCTGGCGGATGATCTCCCCCGCCGTTAGCTGCGTGGCAGCAAAATGCACCTTGTTCTGCATGATGGCGAAGAAGCGCTGCGTGGCCTGGTCACCTTCGCGGTAGTCCACCGCCATGGCGAAAATCTCGCGGATGCGCTGGTACACCCGCGCCTCACTGGCGCGGATCTCGCGGATGCGCGCCAGCAGCTCGTCGAAATGATCCGCCGGACCGGCGTTGCCCTTGAGGCGCTCGTCATCCAGCACAAACCCCTTGACCAGGTACTCGGACAACCGGGCCGTGGCCCATTGGCGGAACTCGGTGCCGCGCGCCGAACGGACGCGGTAGCCAACGGCCAGAATGGCCTCCAGGCTGTAGTGCTTGGGCCGGCGGGAGACGGCACGCCCACCCTCCTGGCGAACTTGTAAGTAATCCTTACAGGTTGCCGCCTCGTCCATCTCGCCCTCGGCATAGATCGCCTTCAGGTGCTGGGTGATGTTCTGTGGCGTGGTCTGGTAGAGCGCAGCGATCTGGGCCTGGGTCAGCCAGACGGTCTCGCCAGCCAACAGCACCCGGATGCCGCCTTCGCCTGCGGCATAGATCAGCAGTTCGCCCTCTTTGGTGGCAGTCACGCCCTTACTCATGCCAACAATCCTTTCAGCAGATCGGCGATCTCGCCTTCCAGTTGCCGGATGTCGGACTCGATCTGCGGCAACGGGCGCGGCGGCTTGTAGACGTAGAAATGGCGGTTGATCGGGATTTCATAGCCCACCTTGGTCTTGCCGTAATCGACCCAAGCATCGGCTACATGGGGGAGCACCTCGCGGCGCATGTAGTCGTCGATGGTGTCGCGGAACGCATCGACCAGGGCATCATTGGGCTTGTCCGGACCAAAGGCCATGGGCAGCGGCAGCTCAGCACCTTCCGGCAGCGGGATGTTCTCGGTATCCCGAAGCTCGCTATCGGGCTCGTGGCGCCCCTTGGCATCGCGACATATCTCGGCGTGCTGGTCGCGCTCGCCCAGTGCGGCGAAGATGGCTTTCCGGATAGGTGCAGGCAGTTTGATGCCAGCTTTCTTTGCCACCTTTTCAAGATCGGCTTCGAATACTTCACGATCCATGTAAAGGCCTTTCCCTGCCAGTCTGACGAGGAGCTCACGAATGCACTGCTGCATGGCCTGGCCTTCGGCAATTTCCTGCCGCGCAGCCTTTTCGTCCTTGCGCTTTTTTGAGGTCGCCAGATTGGCAAATGTGGATTGTTCGTACAGGCGCGCAATGCGCTCGGGCGTGGCCTCGAAATTCATCCGCAGCGGCCGTTCCACGGTCACCTTTAGGAAGCCGAACTCGCGATTCTCAAAAACACGAGACACCACACGAGTTTCGTTTTCGCCGGTCTTGTGGTCGATGACCACATCAGCGCTCTCGCCATCGCCATAGTTGCCATAGAGCTCTGTCAGCGCTTCAATCTGCTCATCAGAAATTTCGTTGCGCTTGTTGTTGAGGCTTTTCTTCATCTTACGGAAGAAACGCGTGCCGTCGATCAACTGCGCATAGCCCTGACGCTCTTCCGGCTTGCGATTAGTGACCAGCCAGACGTAGGTATAGATGCCGGTGTTGTAGAAAAGTTGATCAGGCAGCGCGACGATGGTGTCCAGCCAGTCGTTCTCGATGATCCAGCGCCGGATGTTGGATGGTCCCGACCCAGCATCACCGGAAAACAACGGCGATCCATTGAAGACGATTGCAATTTTTGACCCTGGCTTGTCAGGATGACCCTCTTCGTAAGGGTGCATCTTCGCAATCATGTGCTGCAAAAATAGCAGCGACCCGTCATTGATCGCCGGCAATCCGGCGCCGAAGCGACCGGCGAAGACGTGATTGGCATGCTCGTTCTCGACAACCGTCTTCTGGTCCTTCCACTCAACACCAAACGGAGGATTGGCAAGCATGTAATGAAACCGCTCGCCCTCAAAACCATCTTTGGTCTTGCCATCGCCCAAGGTGTCACCCTTGACGATATTGGCCGTGTCTTCGTCCTTGATCAGCATGTCAGAGCAGCAGATGGCCCATGATTCGTCGTTGTATTCCTGCCCATACAGGTGTAGATGCGCCGCGGAATTCTGCCCAAGGATGAACTTCTCCGACTCAGATAGCATGCCTCCGGTGCCACAAGTCGGGTCGTAGATGCTGCGGACGATGCCAGGCTTGTAGACCTCCTGCTCGCCGGTGTATACCAGATTGGACATCAGCCGAATCACTTCACGTGGGGTGAAATGGTCACCTGCCTCCTCATTGGCCTGCTCGTTGAAGCGCATCACTAGATGCTCGAACAAGTAACCCATCTGTAGGTTGTCGATGCGATCTGGATGCAGATCGATGTTCGCCATCGCCTTGATGATGGTAAAGAGCCGGTTGCTTGCATCAAGCTTGTCGATCTGATCGCCAAACTTGAAACGCTCGAAAATCCGTCGCGCTTCTGGCGAGAAGCCATTGATGTAGTTCGACAGATTGGGGGCGATATTCTCAGCGTCGCCCAGCAACTTCTCGAAGGTGTACGCGCTGACGTTGTACAGCGGAAATTTACGCTTTGGATCAGCGGCCTTGCCAAGGAGCCTGTGCATTGCTTGTTCTGGCGTGTCCTTCGCCAGCAGCTTTTCATGCTGTATCAGCACTGCAGCCTTGGTGGGCTCCAACACGCAATCGAGACGGCGTAGCACCACCATCGGCAGCATCACCAGACGATACTGTGGCGGCCGATAAGGCCCGCGTAACCGATTGGCGATCTCCCAGATCTTTCCTTTGAGCTCCTCGTGAGTCTGATTTTTCATTACGCCCTGCTAATCAATATTGTGTCCAACGTGCCTGAGTCATTCAGACGGAAAAGCTTCACCCGAAGCATTACTAGTCGTCACCGGCCAAGAACCACACTGGCTTGAGCGGCAGACGGGTACGCGCGCTATCGTCCAATTGCGCGTAGTGCGTGGTCCATAGCTCCACGAGCCGGCGCGCGTCGATCAGGTTGATCCGACGATGCGACTGGCGCGCCTCGTAGTCGGCATCTTTTGTAAAACCTGACAGGGCCACGAACAGGCCGACATCGCCATCTCCCAGAACGGCCATAAAGCTGCGCAGGCCGGTGACATCGATCCGCGGCGAGTTGGCATTACGCTTGACCTGCACCTTGATGCGCGGCGGGCGGGTGCCGAGCGGATCGTTGTAGGCAATGATGTCAGTGCCACCGTCCTTGCCGGGCGGTGCGACCCAGGCAACGTGATAGCCCATTGCCCGCAGCAGCGAGGTACGAGCTCTTGGAAGTCGTACGGCGGCATCGCAGCGAGGTAGGCCTCGATCTCGGCCCATGCCATTTCTTCGGCTTCTTCCAGCGTGATGCTGGCCGATTCCTCGGTGAGCTCGCCTTCGGGATCGTCGACCTCGTCGGCGACGGGCTGGGCGCTCTTCCACTTCTTGTACAGCTGGCCGACCGCACGGATGAATTGCTCCGGATCCGGGTAGGCGTGCAGCGCTGCTTCACCCTCTGGCGTGAGGGTCCAGATGCCTTTGTCCTTGACCAGCCAGCCGGCCTTGACCGGCGCCACGGTGCTGAAGCGCACGATCTTCTCGAAGCGACGGCCGCCGGTTTCGTAGTCGCCCGCTTCGTACTCGGTGAGCACGACCTGCTTTTCCAGTGCGGCCAGCGCGTCTGCGGCGCGCATGCCTTCCGGCTGAGTCTTGAGGATATGGAACAGCGCACGAGTCAGTTCCCCCGTGCGGCGCCTGCTGATATTGGCCATCTACTTCCTCTGTGGCGCGACGTTGGCGCTAACGCCGTGCTTAATGATAGTCGTCTTCACGCTGATGCCTGACTGCCAAAACGGTGACGACCTGATCGCTTTCAACCTCGAACAGCAACACGTAGCCGCTGGCACCGAAGCCGATCACCAGCTCCCGCAAGAACGGATCTGCCAACCCCGCCTTGCGGCAGCTCAGCGGCGCCAGTTCAAGCACGGTGACGCCATCGCGAATGGCCTGCAGCGCACGCTCGGCCACGGTGAAGTCGCCTTCGGCACGCTGTAGCAGCCAGTCGTAAAGACGCGCGAGATCGTCGCGCGCTTGCTGCGTGAAGCGGACGGAAAATCCCACGTTGGCTTAGCCCTTGCGCGCCTTGTCCAGTTGGGACTGCAGCCCGGCCAGCACATCCTTCGCGTCGCTATACCGGTCAGACGCCTTGGCGCTGTCACGCGAGGCCAGCCCACGGGCAATGAAGGCTTCCTGCTGCTGCCGCTGCTGCACCTGGGCGCGCACGGAGTGCTCGACAAAGCTGGAAAGCGTCTCACCCTCCTGCAACACGGCTTCGGCCGCTTGGCGCAGCGCCGGGTCTACCCGGAGCGATGGAAGAGATGCGGATTTCATGCCATGCCTTGTGCGTTGCAAGTGCAACGCATCATCGCAAGCGAGCGGCGGTGCTTCAATCGTTTCTTCGCAGATCTAGGCCAATGCCACCGCACCTATGCTGATGCAATACACCGTCGACGCTGAAGCACGACGCTTGCGCGCGCCGATTCAGCGAAAAGTCCCGGCAATGCGTTCACAAAAGCCGGGTTGTCCAACAGCGCTGCGAACACATCGGCGACCCAACGGCGAAGATCTGCATGCTCTGCAGCGAGCTCTTCCACCAATTCAGCCCGGCCGTTAACAGTGTTGAGTACGTCCTCCAGGTCGTGACTGGAAAGAAAGTCGCTTCCCCCTCTCGGGTAGTGAAGGCTTCGAGCTTGGTCGCCACGAATGTTGTCGCTGTCACCCACCGAATGGACAGGAGATCGCTCAAGGCAACCGCTTGAGCCGTCTCTACAGCATGGGTATACCAGCGGTTTGAGAAGCCAAGCACGCCCACGTCCGCTGGCATCAGGTCGAAAATGACGCCCGACGCTCCATGCACCCAGCGGCAGAGAACACCGCTATGCATCTCGCGCGTAAAGCTCTGTGCTTCCACACGCTGCTCGATGCCACGAAATCGTGACCACTCAAGATCGACCACGGCATCGACGTCGTACGTGGCACGGACGCTGTCAGCCAATGGATCCGAAACCAGCAGACCAACAACCGCACCACCGAGGAAGACCACCTGTTCGCACAGCTCGCCCAGTGCATCTGCGATCACAAGCGGATGTGGCAAATTAGGATCATCAGACCGCATCGCCAAGCCCCAGCAACTGCTTGAGATAGCGCGCCGCCAGCGCGCGCTCGCGGGCGCGCCCGCTGCGCAGGGCATCCTGTAGCGCCAGCAGTTGGTGCAAAGTAGGGTCGGCCAGCGCAGCGTTGGGCGCCCCGGCCGACAACGGCGACAAGCTGGGGCCTTTGGCCGTGCCCTGCGCGCTTGGCCACACCGGTGCATCCCCTGGGGAGCTGGAAATGGCAATGGACAGTGGGGGCACGCCGAAGACCGTAGGAATGCCAGGCCTTAGAGCCTGTTCAAAGTCTTCTAAGCAGCAACGCCAGGAACGCCAGGTGGATCATCTGCAAGCTGGTGTTGAGCTGA
>NZ_MDEJ01000180.1 GCF_002940065.1 Xanthomonas populi | reverse complement strand
TCGCTGATTTTTTGAAGGTATGGTCATCATCCAGTGCGTGTCACCACGGCTACGACTTGGTTGTTCGAGGTGCCCTTTACTGACCAATGCGTCCAGATACTGCTGGGCATTTGGCTGTGCGGGCGGAGGCTTGATGCCGTAGGCCTTTAGCTGCTCACCACACCATCCATGGAAATGACGCACACTCACGCGGTCCTGCACGCCATGCGCGTGAATGATGTGCTCCAGGCGGCCGGCAAGCGTTTTGTTGTAGCAGAGCACCAGCACCGGCTTGCCTTGACGCTTTGCAATCTCAACGCAGCGGTAGCCCAGGATCATTGTCTTGCCAGAGCCTGCCACGCCATGAATCACACGATGGCCATCCCCCATGGAGCGAGCAAGCTGCTCTTGCTGCAGATCCATCACCTTGATCAAGTCAGGGATGGCAATGGGTTTGTCCGGTTGGCTTGAGGCGAACAACTGCACCTGCTCGGGAGGAACGATACGTAGCTGCGGAAACAGATGCCAGCGAATCCGTTCGATCTGCGGCAAGCTGAGCTGGCATGAAAACGTGGCAGGGAACATGTCCCAGAGCCGTTTCTGAAACGCCTCGGTGTCCACCGACTCGGTCATCTCGTCCCGGCAGATCACGCTACCTGCCGCAATCACATTGCCTAATTCGGCCTCGTCAAACTGGGCGCGGCTGATGTTGCTAAACACCACGCCAAAACCCCAAGGCATGATGAGCTTGCCCTGATACTTGCTTCCTTCCGGAAGGCGCAGAGCAGCATCGTTGCGCATCAGCTTGCCGACTTCCATACAAATGTCGCGCGCTTGGCGTAAGGGATTGGACGTCACCTAGCGGCCGCGCTCGGTATGGAGTACGGCGGTGTCGCGGTCAATCTCAGCGATGGTCTCCAGTTTCCAGTCTTTGACCTCAAGTACCAGGATCCCGCGATAGGGATGCAACACAATAAAGTCTGGATGCCGGTGACTGGGGCCGATCGGCACGTCGTACCAGCAGATGTACTCATCGTCGAGCTTGTCTTCCAGACGCTGCGAAAAGCGCCGCTCGCCAGGTGTCATCCGGCCAGCACTACTGGACCTACTCGGAATAAGCGTAGCCATCGGAGCCCCGCTCCTTGGTATAGGTCCTAGCGTACCACTAGAGAAACCCTATGGATGAGCACCTCAGCCCAGTGAATCGCCCCCTCACCCCGACCGCCGGACACAGCCAATCGCGCCAGTGGCTTACCATCGTCGTCACTGCTCTTGCGGCAGCGGCTTGCCGGCACTGCAGGATGACCAATACAGCAATGGCGTGAAGGGACGGAAACGGCCTTTCCGGCACTGCAAGAAACACGAACGACTGGATACGACGATGACACAGCATGATGGACGGGGCTCACGACCGCCGCGCGATGGCGGCACCTCTGGCGCCTCGCACAACCCCTGGGGCCGCGCCGCGCCGCGCGCACCTGCAGCGCCCCCAGTCGCACCGCAGTACACGCCCTCAGCTACGCCCACTGCGTCTTCGACCTCTGGTGCCACCGCGCGCGAAGTGCGGCTGTACGGCATCAATGCGGTGCAGGCGGTGTTCAAGGCGCGGCCGCAGGCGTTGCGCAAGCTGTATCTGAGCGAGGCGCGCATTCCGCAGTTCAAGGCCCTGCTGGCCTGGTGCGTTGCCCAGCGCATCGGTTACCGCGTGGTCAAGGAGGCCGATCTCAGCAAGCTCGCCGCCAGTACGCACCACGAAGGCGTGGTGGCCGAGGTGCTGCGCGTCACCCCGCAGCCGTTGCAGGACTGGCTGGCCGCATTGCCGCAGGGGCCGGTGCTGGCACTGTGGCTGGACGGCGTGAGTAATCCTCACAATTTCGGTGCGATTTTGCGTTCGTCCGCGCACTTTGGTGTGGCGGGCCTGTTGCTGCCCGCCGGTTCAACGCTGGGCCTATCTGGCGCCGCGGCACGCGTTGCCGAAGGCGGCGCCGAAGCGGTGCCGCTGGTGCAATTGTCGGAGACTGTACTGGCGATGGCGCAGCTGCGTCATGCCGGCTTCGCGGTGGCCGCCACGCTGGTGGACGGCGGTGAGGATGTGTTCGCCGCCGCGCTGCCGCAGCGGTTGGTCTATGTGATGGGCGCAGAAAGCGAAGGCATGGACCGCCAGTTCGCACGCGATTGCGATCTGCAGGTGTCGATCCGCGGCAGCGGCAAGGTCGAAAGCCTCAACGTGGCCTCGGCCACTGCGGTCTTCCAGGCCGCCTGGCGTGCGCGCGTGCTCAGCGGGCCGTCCTGATGCGTTCGTTTGCCTTGCCCGCTTGCCATCGGCTGCATGCCGATGGCAAGCGCTTACGCGGCAGCTCCCGCCACAGCGGCTGCCCCCCCCTGGAAGTACATGCCGATCACGGCGCGGTGCGTGGGCAATGGCATGACGACGGCAGTGCGGTGCTGCGCACGATTCCGCTTGCCGCGCCGCCATTGGGCGCACTGCGCTGGCGGCCACCCGGTGCATGTCAAGATAGGTGTCGCCTGATTCATGCAGCTTTTTGAGTTTCGCTCGCTGCCGCGACGACGGCCTCCTTCTCCGGGTTCAACGCCCGATGGCGACGCACGTTGTTGTCCCAATGCACCAAGGTTGCTGCCCATTGGCGCGCGCTTTCCAGATCGGCAAACCCATTTGTCGGAAACTCCGGCTGGGACTTTGCCGTGCGCAACAGCGAGTTGACGAAGGCATTGTCATCACTGACTCGCGGGCGCGAATACGACGGCTTGATGCCCAGCCAGTGCAGCATCGCCAGCACGGAGGTGGCCTTGAACGAGGCGCCATTGTCGCCATGCAGCACCGGGCAGTGCGGGGTCCTGACGCGCGAGGTTCTCAGCCAGCGCGGTGCGTCTGACCAGGTGCGTGGCATGGCCTGACCCGTCGCTGTCGTGGACCTCCCAGCCGATGATCTTGCGGCTGTATAGGCCCATGATCAGGAACAGGTCGGCAAATCGCGGCTCATTGGCCATGGTCAGCACGTGGGCGCGTTCGTCTTCAGAGTGCATGCGCCGGGCGCGGTCGTAGCGCGTGGGGACGTCGATCGCCAGTGGCCAAGCCGTCATTGGATCTCCATCGTTGCAGGGTGCCTACATCAATACCGGCAATGCCATAGGCCTGTTCCAGCCGCGCGCCACCACGCTGGGCGTGTGCGATCTCTGCCACCATGCTTTGACGATCTTCCAGAAGGATCATGCGTCCTCGCCTTGCTGAAAATCGCCTCGCATTTTTTTGACAACACCAGCAACGCGGCCGTTTTGGCCAGCGCCTTGTCCTTAGCGTCGCAACGCTCGCTCAAGCTCCCGGATAGGACGCCGATCCTGTGTGTCCTGCAGGGTGCTGGCCCCGATCTCACCGGGCTGCGCCAGGCTCTGCTGGGCCGCCTGGCGCCACTGCGCCAGTTGTTGCGCAGACACGCCGTTGCTGCGGTACCACGCACTCCGCGAGGCCTGCTCCATACTGGCCGTCGTCAGCGCCGCATCGAACCGTGCCACCGAGGTCCACAGCCGCTCCCGCTGCGGCTCGGCCAGCCACTGGCTGAGCCAGCGCTCCAACGTCGCTTCGGATACGCCGATCTCCCGCGACACCGCACTCACCGCTACATTTTCCGGCGGCAGCAAGCGCGCCACCCCCCTGTTCTTGAGCTGTTGTCCGTATCGCGCCATTTCAACCTCTCGTCATCGCCCCGGTACCGTTCCTCTCCGGGCGACACCTATTGTGACGTAGCGGGCACCGCAGCCGGCTGTGGCATGGTCGGACGTGCGCGATGCCACTCAAACCGCCACGCCGTGTGTCCAACCGACGCTGGGCTGGAACAACGTCATGGTCAAACGCGGCACCGAAGATTGTCTTTACGTCGAAGTGCAGACGCCACAGCTGCAATCGGCCAAGCCGCTGCCGGTGTTCGTGTGGATTGACGGCGGCGCCAATGTGGCTGGCGGTGCGGATGGCCATCTGCCCACCAATCTGGTCGCACATACATGGTGATGGTGACGCTGCAGTACCGGCTTGGCGCGCTCTGCGTGCTCTCGCTGCCGGAACTGCGCGATGGCGACAACGACGCTGCCGGCAACGATGCCTTGCTCGTTCAGATTGCCAGGCTACAGTGGGTGCGCGACAACATCGCGCAGTTCGGCGGCGATCCTGCGCGGGTCACCATCGCCGGGCAGTCGGCCGGTGGCCAGAACGTGGGCTTGCTGATGCTCAGCCCGCTCGCGCGTGGCCTGTTTTCGGCGGCGATCGAGCAGAGCGGCACCGCCGGTTTCAGATTGCCGGCGCGTTCGCTGGAAGAGAATCGCGCGCCGGGTGTGAGTATCGCCAAGCGCGCGGGCATCGATGATCCTGCAACGCGTCTGGCGCAACTGCGTGCGCTGCCGGTCGAGCGAGTGATCGGGGCCGGGCAGGGTCTCGATGTGCCGGCATTGGACGACGATGGCTACATCTGGCTACATCTGGCTGCAGGCGGTTATCGATGGACGCGTGCTGCCACGTGCGCCGGCCGTGCTCTTGGCCGAAGCTGCACAGGCCAAGGTGCCGCTGTTGATCGGCTCCGTGGTGCAGGAGCTGGAATATGGCGGCAAGCAAGGCGCGCAGGCGCGTTTGCGTCGCGACTATCCCGCGCAGGCCGATGCCGTGCTGCAAGTGCAGCGTGCACACGGGGCGCAGCGTGCCGCACGTCAGGGCGATGCGGCGATGCAGCTGTCCACCGATCTCACCTTCCGTTGCCCGGCAGTGACCGTCGCGCAGCATCAGGCCGCGCTCGGCGTGCCGGTGTGGCATTACGTGTTAGATGCCGCCGCGCCTGGCGGGCCGGTGACGCATAGCGCCGAGCTGCCGTTCCTGATCAAGGACCTGCCGATTGGGCAGCCACCCGTGAGTTTGCAGCGCTATTGGGCCGCGTTTGTGCAGCGGAGTGGTCCGACTTGTCAAAGGCTTGCCCGCCTGGCCTGCGTTCGCGCCCAAGCATGCAGCATTGCAGTTCGACGCCCGTGGCGTGCGCCACCTCCAGGACGCCCGCCCGCTCGTGTGTGCAGGCGTGGACTTGCCGTAAGGGATCGCGCGCACTGCAAGCGTGCGCGCGATCAACTCAACTCAACGTGGGCAGCCCGGCCCGCCGAAGTAGAAGCCACCATTCTGCATTTCCGGCGACAGGCTGGTTCGCGAGACGCCAGCGCCCAAGGCATACGGATAGCTGTAACCGGCCATTGCCAGCGTGTAGCAGGACGGCTGCGGCACGATCAGTGACCTCAGGCGCTCCACGGGATGGGTGACCATCGCCGCATCGCGATAGAAATGGTTGGCCTGGAACGCGGCCTGGCGATAGCCCGCTTCTGCGAACTGACCGCTCCCCATGGGTGGGCTAGCTAAACCGCTATTGGTCGCGACTTCGCCACCTGCGATCACGTAAGCAACGCGTCCGTTCGCTAGATCCCCCGAATACAGTTCCGCCTTGTAGTAACCGATCCATTCGCCATCCACGCGCAGCCACCAGTTGCCGTCGTCATTCTTCTGGAATTCCACGCCCAGCATGGTCTGCTTGCCGCCTGCAATGCTGAATCCGGCGACCGGCTGAGCGCCCAAGACATGTCGCGTGCTGGTCTGCACGAAATCGCTGCAATCCAGATTATGGCAACCTGTCTTGATGTACCCGTCCTGGGTGGAATAAATGAAAATAACGGGCTGGTTGCCCCAGCCTGTGGCTGGCTGGATCTGCCAGCCCACTTCAAGGGTTTGCGTCTGCTTGCTTGCGCTTTCACCAGCGATCCATATCTGACTAAGTGTTTGAAGCTCGTCGGCGGAGCGTAATGCGGGCGCCCACACATTGATGTCGGCTCCTGCGCCTGAGACCGATGTGCCTGCAGTATCCAGAGAGACGGTTGAATAGTAATGCGTCACCGATGCTGCATACTGCGCCGCCGGCACGGCGTCAGCCTGCCTGGGTGCGATCACGCTCGGGGTGGTGCCACGCAGAAAGCTGCGCAGATCTGCATGCTTGCTTATCTCGGCCAGGCCGATGCGTTCGAGCGGCACGCTGCCGGTGTCGCAACGTTGCGCCGCATCGATCGGCGTCACCGTACCAACGTTGCTTGAGATCGCGGGCGCTGCGCTGGGCGGTGGTGGTGCTAAGAGCCCGTTCAAAGTCTTCCCGAATTATCCGATCATATGGAGATGA
>NZ_MDEJ01000179.1 GCF_002940065.1 Xanthomonas populi | reverse complement strand
GACTCAAAGCCCTGAAGGGTCTGACACCGTACGAATTCATCTGCAAGCAGTGGACATCCGAACCCGAGCGGTTCAAGGTGAACCCGATCCATCTTAAAGCGGCTAACAAAACGTAGCGAACAGTCGTCAGGTGGGTGCGGACGGCGCGCTCAGAACCGGAGTGTACGAGTGGTACATGAGGATTCCGAGCACCGGCCGCGCCCGCCTGGCGGCTGCGCAGTAGTTTTGTTAGCCGCTCTAATGCCGGGACTGAACACACGGAAGGTTCCGCTGCCCGAATCCACCAACGGCGCGATGCGATCGACCTTGCCGATGAAGTACTGGCCCGGCAAGGCGTCGTCGAGCAAAGTCACCGGCTGATCGGATTTCAGCGTCGCCAGCTCGCGCTCGGGCACATTGAGTGCGGCTTCCAGCTGCGAGTCGTCGAAGATGCGGAAGATCGGCGTATGGATCTGCACGAAGTTGCCGGTCTTGATCGAGCGCGATGCGATCGCGACTGAGATTGGCACCTGCACCGTGGTGTAGGACAACTCAAGCGATGCGAGCCGGTACTTCGCACGGCTGTTTTCGACATCGAACTTGAGCTGATCGACATCCGCAGCGCTGACCAATTGCGGGCAGACCAGTTGCGTGGCACAGCAATAGCTGTTTTCCAGTTTGCGCAGTTGCGCCTCGCTCTGCGCCACCGCCAGATGTGCGCGGTGCGGGTCCAGCCGCACCAATGCCTGCCAAACCGACACCTTCTGCCCCTCTTCCACCATCACCGCCAGTGCGACGCCGGAGGTCTTGGCCACCACCTATGCTTCGGCACGCGCCTCCAAAGCGGCAGTGCCGGTATAGCTGGCAGCGACAGCACCGCGTGCGGCCTTGGCGATTTCCACCGGTACCGCGTCGACGGTCTTCTTTTCCTCGGCGGCCTTTGCTTCGCCGTCTCCCGCCTTGCAGCCGCTCAGCAACAGGCTTGTGGTGATCAACAACGCGGCGGCGCAGGTTCCGCTGCGGCCGGGCAGAAAGGAAAGTGGCGATATCGTCTTGCCCTGGTGGATGCGTGAACGGGTGTTGTAGGCAAGTAAACTCCCTGGCCGATCATGTCGCCAACGCGCCAAAGGTCATGGTCTGTTCAAGTTTGCCTATTCACCCCCGGTTTGCGTCGCGCCAAATCGCATGCATACTCGGACCGGTTCCGCCACGCCCCCACGTGCGGACGCTCAATACAGTCTTCCGGATACGAAACCATGCGCCCACAGCCGCTCGCCGCTTGTCTCGCTCTGGTCGTCTTCCTGCCGTTTGGGGGCGCATCAGCGACACCGTCAATCACGCCTGGACCGGCCGCGCCTGCGCCCGCCGCGGCCGTTGCAGCGCCTGCAGCGCCCACTGGCAATCCGTCGAATGGTCGGCTACTGGCTTACACCTGCCAGGGCTGCCACGGCGTGACCGGCTATAAGAACGCCTATCCCAGTTACCGCGTGCCCAAGATCGGTGGCCAGTCCAGCCAGTACCTCACCCAGGCGCTGACCGAATACCGCCAGGGCAAGCGTAAACATCCGACCATGCAGGCACAGGCGCAGAGCTTTTCCCAGCAGGACATCGCCGACATCTCCGCCTACCTGTCTACCCTCAAATAAGCGCCCACATGCCGAACGCCCTGTACGCTCCGCATCTAGCCATCGCCCTGGTCGCTGCCCTGATGCTGGCGGCCTGCTCTCAATCGCAGGTGGAATCCACTGATCGTTCTGCAGGCGATGCCGGCCACGCCAGCGGTGAACATGGTTCCGGTTCGTCCGCCGGCATGCCGACCGGTCGTACTGCAGCCGGAGACAAGCTGGCTCATGCGAAAGGCAAGGCCACCGGCCAGAGCTGCGTGGATTGCCACGGCGCCGATGGCAACGCGCCGATCGACCCCAGCTACCCCAAGCTCGGCGGCCAGTACGGCGACTATCTTGCGCATGCCTTGCAGGCCTACCGCAGCGGTGACCGCCAACATGTGTTGATGACCGCGCAGGCCAGCGCATTGAGCGACCAGGATATCGCCGATCTGGCGGCGTATTTCGGCGCACGACAGACGCAGTTACGCGATCTGCACGGTGTCAATTGAGTCGCAGCGCGCGCACCATATCGTGCGCACTTTCCGTCTCATTCCGAATGAAAAACTACTTGCGCGAAGCTTAACCGGCAGCTATCATTTCCTTCCAATTTTCGTGGGGCCATAGCTCAGCTGGGAGAGCGCCTGCATGGCATGCAGGAGGTCGGCGGTTCGATCCCGCCTGGCTCCACCATTCCTGACCTAGGCCGTCAGGGAGACAACTCAGGTTTTGATACGCGTCCCCATCGTCTAGAGGCCTAGGACACCACCCTTTCACGGTGGACACCGGGGTTCGAATCCCCGTGGGGACGCCAATCATCTAAAAGCCCCGGCACTGCCGGGTCTTTTTTTGCCTGACGTTTGTGTACGCCCTACTTCGCGCGTGCGCGGCGAGGACATCTACGTAATGCTCGCCCACGCAATCACCAATCGAATTTCGACACGTGCTAATCGGCTGCGGGAACCACATACGTGAGTCCGCGCGCGCTAGTTGTTGAGCAACAAACTTCTATGCAAAAACTGCATCAGGTTTGCCCGTCATCTAATGCCTTGCGGCCTTCGTGGGTGAGATCGATATCGCCATCCTCGGCCTGCGTCGCGTAGCCGGCGCGCACTGCCCAATTGGCCTCTTCGTCGGCGACCGGCGTGGTGTCGTGGATGTCACGAAGAATGCGCAGTTGCTGCGAAGAATCAAAATCCATGGAGGCCACCTGCTTGTAAAGAGCTTTCCACGGTACGGACCGGGCATGATGGTTGCGTGCCTGCAGGTCATCCGCCACGCATCGAAATCAAGCCGCGCGCATGCACTCGCACCGCGCAACGCCATGCATGTAGATCATGTGCCAGCTCTTACGAACAGAGCGCATTGCGCTACAAAGCGGACATGCACCACATCCCGCTAATCCACCGCTGGACGCGAAAAAGCGCGCGCACGCGACAACTTCAGTGTGCGCGGTGAGGCAAATCAGCAGACCAATCGCGCCTTCCATCACCAAGCAAACCACACAAGCAAAAAGCCCCCCCCCCGGGATTCCACCGGAAAGGCTTTCGCTTGTACTGCGGTAACTTGGCGCGAAGGTGGGCAGCAAAAACCTATATATTCTGGGCGTTATGCGCGGATATTTTTTGAATTGCCCCCAATGTTGCCCCCAGGTGGGTGCAGCTTGGCTATGAAGGCGTGAGCACTGAGATGGCCCGCCGCGCGGCCGCTTGGTTTAGTTGCCGTAGTCGTAGGACGAAGCGGCCTGCGAGTTACTGCTACGACGCGGCTGGTTATACGGACTGCCGGTCGGGTTGCTCTGGGTCTGCCGATACGGATCAACCGTGCCCTCTTGCCCGCTGTAAGGGTTGTTATTGCCCTGGGTGCTGTAGTTGTCAAGCTTGGTGCTATTGGGCGCAGACTGATAATGCGGGGCGACATAGGTGCCGTTTGCGCGGGTGTAGCCGCGCACGTAGTTCTGTGCGAACGCCGGGGCCGAAACTGCCGCGATAAGGCCGAAGGTGACAACGGTGATGATCTTCATTTGTACTTTCCTTGTTCGATGGCGATAGTGCCGGGCTGTTTCCACTTCCACGCATGAGGCGTGCCAATCACGCGTCACACAGCCCGTCCTCGTCCTCGTCGGCGCACTCTTCATCATCTATCACTTCTCGATTCCGGGATGCTTGCTGCTCTTGTGTGTAAGCCATGCAACCTTCGATAAAAGACGCGGAGTTGCCGCCGCAGTCGTTGGGGTCATCAATGGCATGCAGGACGCCCCAGCGGTAGCCCGCTTCGTGTCCCGAGCAATCCATTGTGCAGTCGTAGGACTGCGCCCAGCTCACGCTAGGGATAGCCAGCGCGGCCCAGATGATCCATTTCATGATATTTCCTTGATTGGGTTGTACAGAGAGCTTGATGCAAAATCTATGCCTTCATGTATTGCCATAGGTTCTCCAGCGCTCGGGCCTTTCCCTCGGTTGTTCGTGGACCCGTGCTGCGTCCACCATGGAATCGGCAGCGACGCTTGCCCGGTTCGCTCTTCGCCTGACAGGGCTTGCCGTCACGATGACGCCTTGCGCCGCAAGTGACGCTGGCTGCATGCCCGGATTCACCGCTTTTCGTGCGCCGGCTCGTTAGACCTTGCCGCGATCTTGCCGTATGCCCGGACTCATACGCGCCCGCGTACTGGTGGCTTAATTCCGGCAGCTCCTTCGGAGTCTTGGGCGCTTCTACTTCCTGTTTCTTTATTCCGGTCAGCTTGGCCCACTCGACTAGGATGGCGTCCAGCACCGCGCTATTGGTTGCTTCGATGCTGCCGGGCCGGGTGGTAGCCCGCTTGGCGGCGATCACGTCCAGTGCCGCCGAGCTGGGCATGTAGTCGATCCGCACCATGCGCGCCCGGCGTGCACGTTGCTGTGCCGCCAGATGCGCTTTGTCCTGGCTCAAGTAGCCCGCCGTCATTGCCAGCACTCTCATGAAGCAGGTCCCCCATACCCAAGAAGCGGGTAACCCCCTTGGTAGAGTCTTAGAAGGTGCCCGATGGTCGGGGCACAAACTCCGGTGGAAATAGCCCTGTAGGACCGATGGCCGGGGCACACTGCCCCGATAGCTGTACCTAGCGGCGTACTCACTGACCCGATGACCGGGGCACACTGCCCCAATGGTCGGGCTGGGCTTTGCGTTTTCATGCCACCACCCGCAGCGTTGGTTTGCTTGCCTTGGATCGCCACAGGTGAGACGGCACAGCGTTGGGCTTGGCGTCCAGCTTTCCGCCGCACTCCTCGATGCCCATCCAGGTGAAGGCAAACAGTGAACACCAGTGCAGGCAACCTTGCCGGGTTTGTTCGATCAATCCGGCTTCCAGCAGTTCTAGCAAGGCGCGGCGCAGGGTGTCTTTCGACTTCCAGCCGCGCTTTCGCATCACAGACCATGCTGCGCTCTGGTCGCCGTTGTTGTAGCCAGTGAAATGCGCGCCCAAATCCAGCAGCAATGCGTGAGCCTTCATCGACAGCCCGCAGAATGCGGCGCTGTTCAACACTTCCACGTTGACCCGGAAGAATGCACCAGACACCTTGCGCCCCTTGAACCGCTCACGCGATCTTTGGTTCATGGGGCGCCTTCCTGTACTACCGTAGCGCTTGGGTTGTTGCACGAGCCTGAAATGCTCGCCCCGGCGTGTCCTTGTGGCCTTCTGAGGTCTGGGGTCAGCAGGAAGCCCCGTGCATCACGGTCCCAACCGCGTGCCAGCAATTCCACAAGGGTCAGGCACCGACGTCGTTTGGCTGGGTTGTCGAATTTGCCCACGCGGTGGCGATCAAAACCACGGACGCTGCCGAAATACTTTCCACAGTCCGCACACTGGCAGCGGCTGCCGGTTAGGCGAGGGCGACTCATGCCGCACCATCCAGGACAGCGCGCGCGGCATCCAAAAGGTCCGCCGCCTCAACGATTCCCGGCGATGGCTCATCCGTTTGCAGGGCATAGACTTCCAATTGCCGGCGTGCTGCCTCCATCGCGCCCGCAGCCAGACATATGGCAGCACCCTTGGTGTAGTCTCGTGGTGCACTCAGCCCGCCAGCCTGTGCCACTTTGCCCGCCTCGCGCGGGCTTCGTCGTTTGTGGGGGAAGCGCATTACGCCACCTCCTGCTGCATCGAATACTGCGCCACCCGGCTATGCGGCCGTCCTTGGTCGTCCAGCAGGGGTATCAATCGGTTCACAATGGGGTGCCCCTCCTGCCGCAACTCGAAGATGCGCACGCCGAGTACGAACACGTTCAGATCGCGGCGGGCCTCCAATGTGGTCACCGCCCTCTGCCGAAGCGCGGCCAGCAGGCGCGCGCGCTGGGCGGGTGCGGAAGTGTCGATGATGTTTGCCTCGGGGCCGCTTTCAGCGGCGGGAGCACAAGTGCTGTTCTGGCTCATCGGGCCACCTCCTTGCCGGTGGCTTCGATCAGCGCGCGAATTTCCTCTACTCGCCATGCGGTGCATCGTTCGCCGAGCTTGACCGGCTGCGGATACCTGCCAGCGCGAACGCCTGCATACCAAGTGGAACGGGAAACCGGGATCAGGGCCTGAGGTTTCCCCACGTTTTCCCGAGATAGATCAGCTGGTTGCACCCGGATCGTGTAGAAACAAGTGCGCGCATGGCG
>NZ_MDEJ01000178.1:0-2500 GCF_002940065.1 Xanthomonas populi | reverse complement strand
CCGCTGGAGGTATCGGAAGTGCGAATGCTGACATGAGTAACGATAATGCGGGTGAAAAGCCCGCACGCCGAAAGCCCAAGGTTTCCTTGCGCAACGTTAATCGACGCAGGGTTAGTCGGTCCCTAAGGCGAGGGCGAAAGCCGTAGTCGATGGGAAGCAGGTTAATATTCCTGCACCTCGCGTGAGTGCGATGGAGGGACGGAGAAGGTTAGGTGTACCGGGCGTTGGTTGTCCCGGGGAAAGGCGGTAGGTTTGGATCTTTGGCAAATCCGGGATCCTTTAAGACCGAGCACCGAGACGAGCCTTTATGGCGAAGTCACTGATACCACGCTTCCAGGAAAAGCTCCTAAGCTTCAGCTCACGAAGACCGTACCGTAAACCGACACAGGTGGGTAGGATGAGAATTCTCAGGCGCTTGAGAGAACTCGGGTGAAGGAACTAGGCAACATGGCACCGTAACTTCGGGAGAAGGTGCACCCTTTTTGGTGGCTCATGCGAGCTATAGCTGAAGAGGGTCGCAGAAACCAGGCCGCTGCGACTGTTTATCAAAAACACAGCACTCTGCAAACACGAAAGTGGACGTATAGGGTGTGACGCCTGCCCGGTGCTGGAAGGTTAATTGATGGGGTCAGCCGCAAGGCGAAGCTCTTGATCGAAGCCCCAGTAAACGGCGGCCGTAACTATAACGGTCCTAAGGTAGCGAAATTCCTTGTCGGGTAAGTTCCGACCTGCACGAATGGCGTAACGACAGCGGCGCTGTCTCCACCCGAGACTCAGTGAAATTGAAATCGCTGTGAAGATGCAGCGTCCCCGTGGCAAGACGGAAAGACCCCGTGAACCTTTACTATAGCTTTACACTGAACGTTGAGTTCGTCTGTGTAGGATAGGTGGGAGGCTATGATACTGTTGCGCTAGCTGCAGTGGAGCCATCCTTGAAATACCACCCTGTCGTGCTTGACGTTCTAACCTAGATCCGTTATCCGGATCAGGGACCGTGTATGGTGGGTAGTTTGACTGGGGCGGTCTCCTCCTAAAGAGTAACGGAGGAGCACGAAGGTACGCTCAGCGCGGTCGGACATCGCGCACTGTGTGCAAAGGCATAAGCGTGCTTGACTGCAAGATCGACGGATCAAGCAGGTACGAAAGTAGGTCTTAGTGATCCGGTGGTTCTGTATGGAAGGGCCATCGCTCAACGGATAAAAGGTACTCCGGGGATAACAGGCTGATACCGCCCAAGAGTTCATATCGACGGCGGTGTTTGGCACCTCGATGTCGGCTCATCACATCCTGGGGCTGTAGTCGGTCCCAAGGGTATGGCTGTTCGCCATTTAAAGTGGTACGCGAGCTGGGTTCAGAACGTCGTGAGACAGTTCGGTCCCTATCTGCCATGGGCGTTGGAAGTTTGAGAGGGGCTGCTCCTAGTACGAGAGGACCGGAGTGGACGAACCTCTGGTGTTCCGGTTGTCACGCCAGTGGCATTGCCGGGTAGCTATGTTCGGAAGCGATAACCGCTGAAAGCATCTAAGCGGGAAGCGCGCCTCAAGATGAGACTTCCCGGGGCACAAGCCCCCTAAAGGAACCATATAGACTATGTGGTTGATAGGTCAGGTGTGTAAGTACAGCAATGTATTGAGCTAACTGATACTAATGATCCGTGCGGCTTGACCATATAACCTCAAGTTGCCTTGGTCACAACGAACGTTGGTAGATCCGCAAACGCAAGCTACGTCACAAGTTAACTATGCGAGACTGAGCGCCGTAGGTGCTTCTTCTGCAAACGCTTGCACATTCTTGTGTTCGCGTTTGTCGAAAAGCCCAACTGGCGACGCTCCAGCCGTCTCCCTGGTGAAATTAGCGCTGTGGAACCACCCGATCCCATACCGAACTCGGAAGTGAAACGCAGCTGCGCCGATGGTAGTGTGGCTCAAGCCATGCGAGAGTAGGTCATCGCCAGGGGCTTTACCCGAATCCCTCCATCCAACAGGATGGGGGGTTTCTTTTTGGGCGGAATTTAAGACGCTACTGGTTCCTACAAAGGCGCCAAGATGCGCGAGTGCAGGCAACGCGGCACCTGATTAGCCCTGACCTTCAGCCGCCAGTCGCAGGATCTGCGCCGCGCTTTGTGGATGCTGCTCTCACCTGAAGCCAACGCGGTGACGTGATGCGCAGCAATGCCGTGCAGTTCCAGGCGGGATGATCGATGCCTGAGTTCTTCGCGTCCTACGGCACCGAAGCCACGTGCTATCGCGCGCTCTACACGTGGCGCTGGCCGCAAGGCTTTCGTTGCCCTGTCTGCGCCGGACGGGTGCGGTCGCGTTTCAAGCGGGGTGCTGCGATCTACTCCCAATGCAGCGCGGGCCGGCATCAGACCAGCTTGATTGCAGGCACGATGTTCGAAGGCACCAAACTGCCGCCTACTTGATGGCCGCGGCCTTGTATCCCGGGTTTGGAAAAGGAAGCATGGAGCAGCGTGACACTTCGCCAATCGCGGCATCGGCGG
>NZ_MDEJ01000177.1 GCF_002940065.1 Xanthomonas populi | reverse complement strand
GATGCTCAACACGCTTGCCAGCTTCGCGTGCTGGCTGGCAGGAATGGCCAGCCAGCAGTCCGGCCACGCCGCTTGGCTGGTGCCATGTAAGACCAAGCGAAAACTCTATTCAACGCTGCGCATTGGACGCGAAGCCCTGCTCAGATGCTGGCCGTTGGAGCCCATCAGCCAATGTCTGGAGCGATTACGCACACTGCCCGAACACGTCTACAACCAGATGGTCATGGGCTGAAAAACGTGGGGATACCTCAGATGCGGACTCTCTTTCCACGTTGTCTGGTAGCACAGGCATCCTCCTGTCGATCACACACCGACGGCGGCGGCAGCAATGCGGCGGTACCTCACCCGTGCTGCGCCCAGACGCCAGCGATGACACTTGCCGCGCAGTGCCGCAGCCATTCTGAGCCCGACGCTGTGGCCCCCCCCCCTCGCAGCGTCATCCATCACGCGTCGGCCAGTGTCACGCGACAGCCTGCTGCTCGATCCGCACGACCGGCGCCACCGACACCGCCGGCTGCAGCAGCCCCCATGCTTCCAGCTGATCCACCGCCCGGCCGATCCCGTCCTCCTCACGAATGCGCTGCCCCAGCACGCGTGCCGCTGTGCGCATGCTAGGCGCACTCGCCTGGCGAATGGCATCGGCCAAGGTCTCCGGCTGCAATCCAACCCGTGCAAGCGCCGGCGGCGCGACGCCGCGTTGGGCCAGGCAATGCGCCCAGAACGGCTGGTCGTAGCCGAACGGCAGCACCACCGACGGAATCCCCGCGGCCAGCGCCGCCCCGGTGGTACCGGCACCCCCGTGATGCACCGCCAGCGCCACGCGCGGAAACAGCCAATCGTGCGGTGCCTGTTCCAGGTGGAAAAAGCGCTCGGCATCGTCGGCAGCGTCATCCCCGGCCGCCAGCCCGCCCCAGCCACTAGCCAGCAAGGCGCGTTGACCGGTCAGTCGCACCGCCGCCTTGACGGTGGCGGTGAGCTGCGCCGCATCGGTGCTGATCATGCTGCCGAAGCCGATATACAGCGGCGGCGGGCCGGCCTGCAAAAAGGCCTGCAGCGCAGGCGGCGGTTGCCACTGCGGCTGCGGCAAC
Organism: Xanthomonas populi; assembly: GCF_002940065.1. GTDB lineage: Bacteria > Pseudomonadota > Gammaproteobacteria > Xanthomonadales > Xanthomonadaceae > Xanthomonas > Xanthomonas populi. The sequence goes on along the minus strand of NZ_MDEJ01000177.1, from coordinate 5,324 downwards.
GGCCAGAAACCGCTGACCTGGGCGCTGTCCGGCCAGTCCGGCGGACGTGGGCACAGCTGCGCGCTATAGCCGTAGATCACGCGCAGCCCGCTGCGATCGGGGCCACTCCACGGATACGCCGGCAACCCCAATGCCGGTCGCACGATCTCGTTGAGCACCGGCCGCATCAGCTGCCATCCGGCAAAGCGCATCACATGCTGCAGCGCCACGCTGACCAGCCCGGGCAGACGCACGCGCGGCATCACCATCAGCGGCAGGTGGCGCGAAGCGGTGAGCGGCTGCAATTGCGCGAACACCACCGGCAGCCCATACGCCTGACCCAGGCTGTGCGCCAGGAAACTCGCACTGCCCACGCCGAGGATCAAGCCGGCCTCGGCACAGGCCGCGCGCCCCTGCACGGCCCAGTCACGTGCCCATGCCTGCAAATGCGCGCGCCAGGTGTTCCAGACTGCACGCCGGCCGCCACCCACCTCGGCGACATTCGGGTTGTGCTGCAGCAGTTTCTGGTGGTCGCCGCTGAGTGGAAAAAATTCCAGCCCATTGCTACGGATCAGCGTTTCGAAGTTGGCGCTGGTCAGTATCCTGACCGGATAACCGCGCTGCTGCAGGCCGCGACCCAGCGCGATGATCGGCCGCACATCGCCATGCGTGCCCAACGTGGCGATCAGCACGGGGCGGCGGGGTGCTGGTTGATCGAGTACCTCATGCATATTCGGCTACCCCGTCGCTGGCGGTGGCGATACTGCCGGCGCATTGCGTGACGTTGGCAGTGGCTGCATGCAGCAGCGCGCTGAGCGTGGCCGAATGTGCCGGCGAGAGCATCGAATGGTGGTCGCTGTCCAGGGCGTGCAGATGCAGATTGCGTACGTACGGGCGCCATGCTTGCGGCCGATAGTCCACCCACACCACTTCGTCTGCGCCGGAGCTCATGCGCACGCTTGCTTCGACGAACACCACATCCTGCTCGAGCGGTCTGGGGCGATGACGTCGCGCCAGATGCAGGTGATGCTGGGTCAAACCGCCCAGGTCATTCAGCAGCGTGGGGCGCTGTTCGAGCAACTGGCGCACTGCCGGCAACGCGGTCAGCCCGTAGTGATCGCACAGCAGGCTGGCCAGTTCGGCCACCGTGGTCGGCATCGGCTGGTCGGGAGCCACGTGCAAGCCCAGTGCCTGCACCGAGGCACGCACGCCTTCGGACTCCTGCAATGCTTCGGTCTGCTCGGGATACGGGTAACTATCGAGCATCGCCAGCAATTCGACTTCTTCGCCCAGGTCGTGCAGTTCGGCGGCGATGGCATGTGCGATCAAGCCGCCTAGCGACCACCCGATCAGACGGTACGGGCCATGCGGCTGCACCGTGCGCAGACGTGCCAGGTAGTCGCGCGCGATCGCCTCGATGCTCTCCGGGCGATACTGCGGGTCGCTCAATGCCGGCGACTGCAGCGCATACACCGGCCATTGCGGATCGAGCTGACCTAGCAGGGTGAGATACGACCAGCCCAGGCCGACCACCGGATGGATGCAGAACAGCGGGGTGATGCCCGGCGCGCCCGCACGCAACGGCAGCAGCACGCCAAGCGGGTCGTTTACGGTCTGCGCGCTGCGCTTGATCACCTCGGCCATGCCGGCGATCGTCGGCGCATGGAATAAGGTGCCCAGCGGTAGTTCGATCCCGAACATCTGCGGGAAACGTGCGGCCATTTCTGCTGCGCGCAGCGAGTCGCCACCGAGCTCGAAGAAGTTGTCTTCCACGCCCACCGCTTCGATGCCCAGCAGTTGCTGCAACATCTCGGCCAGTTGGCGCTCCAGTGCATCGCGTGGTGCCACATGTGCGCGCTTGGGCAATGCGCCAGGCGCAGGCAAGGCTCGCCGATCCAGCTTGCCGTTGGGCGTCAGCGGCAGCGCCTCCAGCGCACTCCACAACGCGGGAATCATCGACGCCGGCAAGCGCTGCTGCAGATGCGCGCGCAGCAGGTCGGTGTTCGGCACGTTGCCATGTTTGCCAACGACATAGGCCAGTAATTGCAACGCGTTGTTGTCGCTATCGCTGTGGCCGACCACCACCGCCTGCGCGACCTGCGAATGCAGCAGCAAGGCGTTTTCGATTTCGGCCGGCTCCACGCGATGGCCGCGGATCTTCAGTTGCGCGTCCGCGCGGCCGATGAATTCCAGCATGCCGTCGCGGCGCTGACGCACGCGGTCGCCGGTGCGGTACATGCTGCTGCCGTCGTCGGCGAACGGGTCGCGTAAAAAACGCTCGCTGGTCAGCTGGCGCTTGCCGCGATACCCCTTGGCCACGCCCGCGCCACCGATATACAACTCGCCGATGGCGCCGGTCGGCAGCGGTTGCCGCTGCGCATCGAGCACGTAGAAACGGGTATTGAGCAGCGGCCTGCCGATCGGTGGCGCTGCCGCATCGGTCAACTGCAACGGCATGATAGTCGACCAGATCGTGGTTTCGGTCGGCCCGTACAACTGGGTCAGGCGCCCCACCCGACTCAGCAACTGTGTCGCCAATTCCGGCACCAACGCCTCACCGCCGACCAGCGCGTGGATGCGGTCCAGCGCCAGATCTTCATTGGCCAGCAGGATGCGCCACAACGACGGCGTGGCCTGCACCACGCTGATCTGCTCGTGCGCGATCAAGCGCGACAGACTGCGTGGATCGTGAGTGATGCCGGCCGGTGCGATGACCACGCGTGCGCCCACCAGCAGCGGCAGGTACAACTCCAGCCCTGCGATATCGAAGGTGATGGTGGTCACTGCCAGCACGCGGTCGCGCGGGCGCAATGCCAGCTCTTGCTCCATCGCATGCAGGAAATTGAACAGGTTGCGATGGCTGATTTCCACACCCTTGGGCGCGCCGGTCGAGCCGGAGGTGTACAGCACGTAGGCCGTGCCATCCGGCGTGGCGAGTGGCGCGATTGCCGCCGGCAGCACCGCCGGGCGCGGATCCAGCCACACCATGCCGCCCAATAGATAGCGCTCGCACAACGCCGGCTCGCACACCAGCGCGATGGCGCCGGAATCGTTGAGCATCTGACGATTGCGCGCGGCCGGGCTTTCCGGGTCCAACGGCAGATACGCCGCCCCGCTCCACATCACCGCCAGCAACGCCACCAGCAAGTGCTCGTTGCGCGGTAATGCAACTGCGACAACATCGCCGGGGCCCACGCCGTCGACCACCCACTGCCCAGCGACGCGCGCGGCAAGCTCGCACAGCGTTGCGTAATCCAGCGTGCGGTTGTCATAGTGCACCACCACGGCAGCCGGCATCAGCTCGGCGCGTTGCAGCATGCCGTGCAGCAGCGTGGCCGGTTCCGGCAGGGGCGCAGCGGTGTCGTTCCAGGTATGCAGCAGCCGCTGACGCTCGGCGTGTCCCAGCAAGTCGACCAGGCCGAGTGCGCATTCCGGATCGGCCAACACCGCATCGGCCAGGCGGGTCAGGCGACGGCAATGTTCTGCAAGCTCGTCGCTGTCGTACAAGGCCGGATTGGCATCCAGATCGAATCGCAACGCCGCACCATCGCCACGCTCGTAGCAGAAGATGGTCAGGTCATCGGCAGGGCCGTTAGAGAGGTTGTGCGGCACCGCGTAGGCATCGCCGAAGCGCAAGGTGTAATCGAAGGCCTCGATATTGACCGCAAGACGCGCGATCTTCTGCTCGCCGCCGAAAATGCCCATGTCGCGACGCACATCTTCGAAGCGGTATTGCTGATGCCGCAGCGCATGCTTGACCACCGAAGAGACCTGCGTGAACAACGCATGGATCGGCTGCTCCGGCTGCATCTTCAAACGTATATAGACCACATTGGCCACCATTCCCGGTGTTTTGCGGTATCGCGCATTGATACGCCCGCTCACCGGCATCGCAAACACCAGGTCGTCGGCTCCGGTGTGGCGGTAGTAGTAGGCCGCCACCAGCGCAATCAACATCTGCGGCAGGCTGACGGCGTGGCGCTTGCGCAACGCGCGTAACTGCAGCATCTGGCGCGCAGAGAACTCCCCAGTTCCGCGCAACGAGCCGGCCATTTCGTAAGTATCCAGCCGCGCCAGCGTTGCAGGCGGCGGCAGATCGGCCAGTTGCTGCATCCAGTACGCGCCATCGCGCTGATAGCGATCCGAGTCGCGATACTGCTGCTCCAGCGCAACCAATTCCGTCGCACTTGCGAAGTCGGCGGCCTCCGGCTCGGCGTCGATCAGGTAGGCGCTGTAGAGTACCGCCATGCGCTGCGCCACCATGGCCGTGGTGTAGCCATCCATCACCAGGTGGCTCATGTATTGCACCCACAGGTGATGATCCTCGCCAAGACGGAACAACGCACAAAACCACAGCGGCCCGTTGCGCAAGTCCTCCGGCTTGCGGATCTGTTCTTCAATCCAGTGCTCGGCCGCGTTGCGCGGCGCCGGATCCTCGGCCACGTTGAAGTAAGGCATCGTGCCGGTGTACTCAGGCAGCACAATCTGCACCGGCAGCCCGCCTTGTTCGGCGATGCACAGGCGCAACGTGTCGAACTCGCGGGTGACCTGCGCGCTGGCGCGCAGAATCACCTGGGGATCCAGCGGTCCGAATAACTCAAGCGCCTCCGACAACATCAAGGTGTTGTCGGTATAAAGCTTGCTGCCAACCCAAAGGTCGCGCTGGGCACGGGTCACGGGAAAAGCAGCCGCGGAGGCTTCAGCGTGCATTGCGTGCATCCTTCTTGTGTGGCGCGCAGTCGCCCAACGCGCCATGCCCGCAATGCGGTCAACGAGACGTCGGATCAGCACTTGGCCTAAAAACGTGAGGTAGAAAACACCATCGACCACCAGCACATGCCGGCGATACGCAGTTGGAGCACTCGGTAGAGACGCACAATGGAGACGTACAACGAATGGCACGCAAGTGACACCAAGACGCGCAGCTGTTTTTTTCTTGAAGCACTTGCTTCCCGGAAAGTTAATAAACACTAACAATTGGGCAACACAATGAACCGTGCAAAAATCACGAATTACGCGTTTCCTGCAAATTTTTTTGGCTGAAGTGTGATTGCAACTACTGTTCTGGATGCATACGTCTGTTTGCGGATTTGGCGCTGCCTGCCATGCCATACACAAAACGCGACGCAGGTCGCGTCGATGGCAAAAAATCCGCAATTCATCGGAATCTACATTCCTTGCGGCGTATGCGAGAGCGCAATGAATAAGACCATTGCGCACAACACCATTGCCACAACTAGGCTGTCAAATAAATCACTCTTCGAGAGAAGGGCACCTCGAACAACCAAGTCGTAGCCGTGGTGACACGCACTGGATGATGACCATACCTTCAAAAAATCAGCGAT
>NZ_MDEJ01000176.1 GCF_002940065.1 Xanthomonas populi | reverse complement strand
GTCAGCTCAACACCAGCTTGCAGATGATCCACCTGGCGTTCCTGGCGTTGCTGCTTAGAAGACTTTGAACAGGCTCTGAGCAACCATGCATCGCCAGTACGCTCCAACCCGCTACACCACCGCAGCGTTCGGCTTGCGCAGCCGCACGCACAACATCGCCACCGCCGCGGCCAACATCAGCGCGCCTGCAAGACGGATCACATTGCGCGGGTCGCCGTGCAACAACGGTTCGTAATACAGCGGCAAGGTGACGATCTGGATCAGCATCGGCAGCACGATGAACAGATTGAACAAGCCCATGTACACGCCGGTGCGCTCGGGCGGAATGCTGTCGGCCAGCATCAGATATGGGTTGCCCATCATGCTGGCCCAGGCCAGCCCAATACCGATCATCGGCAGCAGCATCAACCAACGATCCTGGATGCCCGGCAACACCCACATGCCAATCCCGGCCGCGACCAGACAGGCCGCATGCGTGTATTTGGGGCCGAAGCGGCGCACCACCGGCACCATCGCAAAAGCCGCCAGAAACGCGATGAAATTGTAGAACCCGCCAATCTGGCCGTTGACCAGCCCCGCCTCCCGGAAGCCATGCGAGTTGGCTTGCGTGGTGCCGAACAACGTGGTCGACAGCGACAGCACGATGTATTGCCAGTAGCAAAAAATCCCGTACCACTGGAACAACATCACCGGCGCGAGCTGACGCATGGTCGGCGGCATCGCGCGCAAGGCACGGTAGATTTCGCGCACCGTCGCGCCCAGGCCTGCACCGGTCTGCCGCATGCGTGCAATCTCTGCAGGCGCAAGCACCGGCTCGCGCACGCTGCGCGCAGTGAGCAGAATCGAGGCGGCCGAAAACCCCGCACCGATCACGAACGCGGCGATGGTGACATAGGGAATATGGTGCGCATTGGCGGCGTCCTGATTCATGCCCATCCACACCAGCAAGGGCGGGGTGAGATAGGCCAGCGTCTGCGCAAGACCGGTGAACGCGCTTTGAGTAAGATAGCCAAGCGGCCGCTGCGGTGGCGCTAGCACATCGCTCACCAAGGCACGGTACGGCTCCATCGCCACGTTGTTGGCGGCGTCCAGGATCCACAGCAGGCATACCGCCATCCACAACGCTGTGCTGAACGGCATCGCCAGCAGGCACAGGCTGCACACCAGCGCGCCCAGCACCATGTACGGCATGCGCCGGCCCCAGCGGGTCACCGAGCGGTCGCTCCACGCGCCCACGAACGGCTGCAGCACCAGCCCGGTGATTGGCCCCGCCAGCCACAGATATGGCAGGCTGGCGTGGTCGGCGCCCAGATAGTTGTAGATCGGGCTCATGTTGCTCTGCTGCAACCCGAAGCTGTATTGCACGCCAAAGAACCCGGCGTTGAGCGCCAGGATGAGTGCGAAGGAAAGCGGCGGAGCGGTCAACGACATGCAAGATCCTGAGATTGGGTGCGGCTATCAGTAGCCGCAGCGAACTGTATCATGACGCTGATGCAATCGATTGTAACGCTGCGCCGCAAAACGCTTCCGATTTGAACAAAATGCGTTTCTATCTAGTGTAAAATTGCTGCAGCGCACGATTGCAATCGATTGTATTACAGCGTATTAATGCGCTCGCACTGCAGGCCACACGGCCACTCCCTGGGAGGAGACGATGCAGACGTCGGCACACCACCATCTGTGAGAGAGAGAACCGCAATGTCCACTTTGCACACCCTGCGCCTGCATGCCCTTGCCTGCGCGGTCGCCTCCTGCCTCTGCGTGCCTGCCGCGCTGGCGCAGGACGCCGCCAGCGCACCCACCACCCCGCCGGCCGCCGACAGCGCCGCGGTCAATCTGGATTCGGTGTTCGTCACCGGCACCTCCACGGCTACCACCAAATTGAAGTCCAGCGTGTCGGTCAGCACCGTGGGCGCCGAGGCGATCGAACAATCGGCACCGCGCAGCACCGCTGAAATCTTCCGCAACATCCCCGGCATCCGCTCCGAATCCAGCGGTGGCGAAGGCAACGCCAACATCGCCGTGCGTGGCCTCCCCGTCGCTTCCGGCGGCGCCAAATTCCTGCAGCTGCAAGAAGACGGTTTGCCGGTGATGGAGTTCGGCGATATCGCCTTTGGTAATTCGGACATCTTCCTGCGTTCGGATTTCACTCTCGACCGCATCGAAGCCATTCGCGGCGGCTCGGCCTCCACCTTCACCAGCAATGCGCCCGGCGGCATCATCAATTTCATCAGCAAGACAGGCGACACCGCAGGCGGCAGCGTCGGCGTGAGCCGCGGTCTGGATTACGACAGCACGCGCGTGGACTTCAACTACGGCGCACCGTTCGCCGAGCATTGGCAGTTCAACATCGGCGGCTTCTTCCGCCAGGGCGATGGCGTGCGCGACGCCGGCTACACCACCGAAAAGGGTGGCCAACTCAAGGCCAACCTCACACGTCTGTTCGAGAACGGCTACGTGCGTGTGTACGGCAAATACCTCAACGACCGTGCAGCCGGCTATCTGCCGGTGCCGACCTCCGTACGTGGCCGCGATGGCTCGCCGGACCTGGGCGGCTTTGCCGGTTTCGATCCAGGCAACGACACCTTGTACAGCCGCAATTTTCGCAGCGACGTGGGCCTGGATGGCAACAACCAGCCGCGCCGCACCGACCTGGGCGACGGCATGCACCCGATCTCGCGCACCCTCGGCGCCGAGGCCTTGTTCGACCTGGGCAACGGCTGGAGCCTGAGCGAGAAGTTCCGCATCGCCGACAACAGCGGCCGCTTCGTCAGCCCGTTTCCGGCCGAAGTCACCGATGCCGCATCGCTGGCATCTTCCATCGGTGGCGCCGGCGCGCAACTGGTGCAGGCCAGCGGCCCCGACGCCGGCCAGGCTTACACAGGTAACGCGATCCGTACGCATCTGTTCAACGTGGCGATCAACGACCTGGGCAACGTCACCAACGACCTCAGCGTCTCGCGCGCGTTCGACGGCGACGACCGCACGCTCACCCTGCGCATGGGCTACTACAGCTCGCGCCAGACCATCGACATGGACTGGACCTGGAACTCCTACGTGCAGAGTCTTGGCCGCGATTCGCGCCTGCTCAACGTGGTCGATGCCGGCGGCGTGTCCCGCTCGCAAAACGGTTTATATGCTTACGGCACGCCGTTCTGGGGCGATTGCTGCATCACCCGCAGCTACGACGTGCGCTACGACGTCAATGCACCCTATGTCGCGCTCACCTTCGACAGCGGCAAGTTCAGCATCGATGGCAGCCTGCGTTATGACATGGGTGATGCACGCGGCACGTATTCCGGCACCGCGATCGCGCAGAACCTGGACGTCAACGGCGATGGCGTGATCCAGCCGGTGGAACAGCGCGTGGCCACGGTCGATACCGCCAACGCGCGGCCGGTGGATTACGACTGGAATTACCTGTCGTATTCGTTGGGCAGCAATTATCTGATCAACGATGACCTGGGCGCGTTCGCCCGCATCAGCCGCGGCGCACGCGCCAATGCAGACCGCCTGCTGTTCGGCGTGATCCGCGACGACGGCTCAGTCTCCTCCGATGAAGGCGTCAACGTGGTCCGCCAGGCCGAAGCAGGTCTGAAGTGGCGCCGTGACGGGCTGAGCCTGTTCGCCACTGCGTTCTCCGCACGCACCCAGGAACAGAACTTCGAAGTCACCAGCCAGCGCTTCTTCAACCGCAGCTACCAGGCGCACGGCGTGGAGCTGGAAGCCAGTTACCGCTACGAAGGGTTCACCGTCAACGGCGGCGTGACCTGGACCGATGCGGAGATTTCCAGCGACCAGATCACCCCGGGAAACACCGGCAATGTGCCGCGCCGCCAGGCCGACTTCGTCTGGCAGCTCACGCCCAGCTATCGCGGCGACGGCTATCAGTTCGGCGTGAACCTGATCGGCACCACCGATGCCTACACCCAGGATTCCAACCAGCTGAAGATGCCGGGCTATACGCAGGTGAACCTGTTCGGCGACTACCGCGTGACCGATTCGCTCACCGTTGCGCTCAACGTCAACAACCTGTTCAACACGTTTGGCCTGACCGAAGCCGAGGAAGCCACCATTCCGGCCAATGGCATCATCCGCGCGCGCTCGATCGCCGGCCGCACCACCAGCATCAGCGTGCGCTACGACTTCTAAGGACCCTCGCCAAACCTAAGAGCGACGAACAAAACGACTGCGCTCACCGCCAAGCGGACGAAGCAGGTACTCGGCATCGGCATGTACCACTCGTACACTCCGGTTCCTCCGCGGCGTCCGCGCCCAGCTGACGACCGCTCGCTGCGTTTTGTTTAGCCGTTCCAAGCCCGGCGCTTGCCAATGAGCAACTTCACCATCGATTTCACTGCATTACGCGCAGCCTTTACCGCGCCATTGGATGCGCAGCGTGCCGCCGCGCTGCTGCCGCGCTTCGATCAGCATGCAGCGCGCCTGCTGGATGCCTTGCATTCGCTTTACGGCCAACGCCCCGACTATGCGTCCTGGTTGACGCAGTGGTTGAGCGCGCTCGGCAACACTGCGCAACAACGCCCGCTGGCACTGCAACAGCTCGACACCGCGCGCACGCCCGGCTGGTTTGGCGAGCAACAGATGCTGGGCTACAGCGCCTACGTGGACCGCTTCGCTGGCACGCTGCAAGGCGTGGCCGAACGCGTGCCGTATCTGCAGGAACTGGGCGTGCGCTATCTGCACTTGCTGCCGTTTCTGCGTGCACGCGCAGGCGATAACGATGGCGGCTTTGCGGTCAGCGATTACGGCCAGGTAGAACCGAGCCTGGGCAGCAACGACGATCTGCTCGCACTCACCGCGCGTCTGCGTCAGGCCGGTATCAGCCTGTGCGCGGATTTTGTGCTCAACCATACCGCCGACGATCACGCCTGGGCGCAGTCCGCGCGGACGGGCGACGCACGCTATCTCGATTACTACCATCACTTTGCAGATCACGCCCTGCCCGATCAGTACGAAGCCACGCTGGGGCAAGTGTTTCCGCATACCGCACCCGGCAACTTCACCTGGGTTGACGACACCGCGCACTGGATGTGGACCACGTTCTATCCCTATCAATGGGATTTGAACTGGAGCAATCCGGCGGTGTTCGGCGAGATGGCACTGGCAATGCTGCAGCTGGCCAATCTGGGTGTCGAAGCGTTTCGCCTGGATTCCACCGCGTATTTATGGAAGCGCCCCGGCACCGATTGCATGAATCAACCCGAGGCGCACACCTTGCTGGTAGCGCTCCGCGCGGTCACCGATATGGTTGCGCCCTCAGTAGTGATGAAGGCCGAAGCCATCGTGCCGATGACCCAGCTGCCACCCTACTTCGGCAGCGATGCGCACCAGGGACACGAATGCCATCTCGCCTATCACAGCACACTGATGGCGGCCGGCTGGTCGGCCTTGGCGCTGCAACGCGGCGACATTTTGCACAACGTCATCGCGCATAGCCCACCGTTGCCGCACAACTGCGCGTGGCTCAGCTATGTACGCTGCCACGACGATATCGGCTGGAACGTGCTGCAGCACGAAGCCGCCGGCAATACCGAACAGCCGCCGTTTTCGTTACGCGCTGTCGCGCGCTTCTATGCCAACGATGTACCAAGTAGTTACGCGCGCGGCGAAAGTTTCCAGAGCAGCGGCGATGGCGTGCACGGCACCAACGGCATGGCCGCTGCGTTGGCGGGTATCCAGGCCGCGCAGGATGCGGGCGATGCGGCGGCGCTGGACACTGCGGTGGATCGACTTGTGTTGCTCTATGCGATCGCACTGGCGATGCCGGGCGTGCCGTTGATCTATATGGGTGACGAACTCGCATTACCTAACGACATCAGCTATCGCGGCGACCCGCACCGTCAGCACGAAGGCCGCTGGTTGCATCGCCCGGCGATGGATTGGCAGCTTGCCGCGCAGCGCACTGATGCAGAAAGCTTGGGCGGCAAGGTGTATCGCCGGCTGCGTGCGTTGATCCGGCAACGTGCTGCACTTCCCGCACTTGCTGCCGATCAGGCGCTGGGCAGTGTTGCGTTGGGCGATCCGCGACTGTTTGCGTTGACGCGTGGCGACAACTTTCTGGCAGTGCATAACTTCGGCGACCAACCGCGAACGGCAAAGCTTCCGGCGAGTGGCGTCGATCGATGGAAGCTGCTGAGCGATGGCACTGATGCGATTGCCCAATCGCTGAGCGACGACATGCGCCTCGTGCTTCCAGCTTATGCGGTGCGCTGGTTGGAACGTATTGCCTGAACGGTATGGGGCAGTTCTGAAGCGCACTGTCAGAGCGGATGATTGCTGCCTGACTGCAGGGCCCTTGCCCGCCCACCATCGCGGAACACGCCGCAAATACGTCCATGTCGGCTCTTTGGAAGCATCCATACTGCCAAAGAGCCCGCGATGGTGGGCGGACAAGGACCAGTCCGGATCTGAGGTATCCCCACGTTTTTCAGCCCATGACCATCTGGTTGTAGACGTGTTCGGGCAGTGTGCGTAATCGCTC
>NZ_MDEJ01000175.1 GCF_002940065.1 Xanthomonas populi | reverse complement strand
ATCGCTGATTTTTTGAAGGTATGGTCATCATCCAGTGCGTGTCACCACGGCTACGACTTGGTTGTTCGAGGTGCCCTTTTATTCAAACGGCACCACCCACGCGGTGCAGGCGCCTTATGTGACCGCCTGATTAACTGAATCGAGCTGCTGTTGCGGGGTGATCGTTACTCCGCCACCGCGCACTTGGCGCACAGGCCATGCACTTCCAGGGTCTGCGCCTGCGGATGGAAACCCAGCGCCTTGGCGCGAGCTTCCAGTTGCGCCACCACGTCGCGGTCTTCCAGCTCTACCGCGCTATGGCAGCGGTCGCAGATCAGAAATGGCACCGAATGCTGGGCGCTGTTGGGGTGATGGCAGGCGACGAAGGCGTTGACCGATGCGAGCTTGTGCACGAATCCATTGGCCATTAAAAAATCCAGCGCGCGGTACACCGTGGGCGGGGCGTCGGCGCCGGCGCCCTTGCCTTCGCGCACCCAGTCCAGCAGGTCGTAGGCCTTGACCGGCTTGCCGGCGTCGGCGATCAGCCGCATCACATTGGCTCGGATGGGGGTGAGCCGCAGGCCGCGCTCGCTGCAGGCGCGCTCCACCGCGCGCACGAACCCGTTGGCGTCTTCGACGTGGTGATGCGGTGCAGTGCAGGCGTGTTCGTTGGTCTTCATCATTTCCCCGGCGTCAGGCCGCTCCTATTTTGATGAGTGCCGCGTCGATGCGTTTCAAGGCGCCCTCGCGTCCGGCCAGGTACACCGTCTGCGAAATGTCCGGGCTGACCTGGGTGCCCGTGATGGCCACGCGCAGTGGCTGGGCAACCTTGCCCATGCCCAACTCCAGCGTGGCGGCGGCGGCGTGCAGCGCGGCCGACACACTCTCAACGCTCCATTCGCTTTGCGCCGCCAGCAGTTCGCGCGCCTTGCCCAGCGGCACTTCGGCGCCCAGCTTCAGGTGCTTGATCACCGCAGCTTCGTCATAAGTTTCCAGCGGCTGGTACCAGACCACGGCTTTTTCGGCCATTTCCTTCAAGGTCTGCACGCGCTCGCGCAACGCCACCACCACATCGGCGGCGGCCGGGCCGGCGGAAACATCGATGCCGAGCTTGGTGAGCTGGTATTCCAGCTGCGGGGCGATGCTGGCTGGGTCGTCGGTCTTCAGGTAATGCTGGTTGACCCAGCCGAGCTTGGCCATATCCAGGCGCGCAGCCTTGGAATTGACGTTCTTGACGTCGAACAGGTCGCGCAATTCCTGCTGAGTGAACAACTCCTGGTCGCCGTGCGACCAGCCCAGACGGGCCAGATAATTGATCAACGCATGCGGCAGATAGCCGGCGTCCTTGTATTGCATGACGTCGGCCGCGCCGGTGCGCTTGGACAGCTTGGCGCCCTGTTCGTCCAGAATCATCGGCATATGCGCGAATTTTGGCACCGGCGCACCCAGCGCTTCATAGATATTGATCTGGCGCGGCGTGTTGTTGATGTGGTCGTCGCCGCGGATCACCTCGGTGATGCCCATGTCCCAGTCGTCGACCACCACCGCAAAGTTGTAGGTGGGGAAGCCGTCCGGGCGGAAGATCACCATGTCGTCGAGCTCGCTGTTGGCGATCTCGATGACGCCCTTGATCAGGTCGTCGAACGCCACCGTGCCGCCTTGCGGGTTCTTGAAGCGGATCACACGATTGGGGTCGTCGCGGTACGGCAGGTTCTGCTCACGGGCGGCGCCGTTGTAGCGCGGCTTTTCCTGCTTGGCCATCGCGGCTTCGCGCATGGCGTCGAGCTCGGTGCGGGTTTCGTAGGCGTAATAGGCCTTGCCCTGCGCCAGCAGCTGCTCGGCGACCTCTTGATAGCGGGCGACGCGCTGGGTCTGGTAGATCGGGCCTTCATCAAAGCCTAGGCCCAGCCAGTCCATGGCCTCCAGGATGGCGTCGATCGCCGCCTGGGTGCTGCGCTCGCGGTCGGTGTCTTCGATGCGCAGCAAGAACTGCCCGCCGCGATGGCGTGCCTCCAGCCAGCAATACAGGGCCGTGCGGGCGCCGCCGATGTGCAGGTAACCGGTGGGGCTGGGGGCAAAACGGGTGCGGCAGGTCATGGAGCCCTCGGCGGAACAGGAATCGGCGGATTTTACCTTGTGCAGCGCAGACCTGCCGACCGCCGCTTCAGCGATTGCGCAACAGATCGCCGTAGACCACACCATCGCCTCCGCTGCGCGCCGGGCCCGGCGCGTCGTACAGCACCAGCCAGGCCGGCGTGTTACCGGCAAGGTGCTTTGGCAAATTGCAGATGGCCTCGGCGCGGTCGCTGTCCTTGCCATGCGGCAACACCGCCGATTCCAGTAGGTCGTGCTGAAAGCGCACCGGCGCCTGGTTGGCAGCCAGCACCGCGCGCGCATCTGGCCATTTGAACAGGCGGATCTCGCCGTTCAGCATCATGGTCGGCCCGGCCAGCAGGTACAGATCCTCGCCGGAATAATGCAGGTCGCGGATGCCCAGCCCACCCAATTGCAGGAAGTGTTTACGCAGCAGTGTGCCGTCTTCGTCCAGCGGCGCCAGGCGCAGATGGTCGCCATGCGCCTGGACCTGGATTTCCAGCATCGCCGACCAGCCGCGCAGCACCGGCCCGCGCAGGCCCAGCAGCAGGCGCTGGCCGTCCACCACGATGCCTTCGATATCGAAGCCGTTGTCCTTGCCGGGAATCTTCAGAAACGGGCCGAAATGCGGGTCGTCGGCCAACAGGTCGGTGAGCTGGTTGTGCTTGGCATCGCCCTTGAGCCGCAGCGCGCGGCGGCCGTCGGCGGCTTGGCGTACCAGCCGTGGCGTGCCGTCGTCGTCGCGCTCGATCGGCAAGCAAGCCAGCAGGCGGCGGTTGGCATCGAGTTTGAGTTTGGTCAGGCGCTTGGCGTTTTCCGCATCGTCGCGACTGCGCTTGGCATTTTTGCGTTTGAGGCCATGCGAGCCGATCACCCACAGAAATCCATCCGACAGCGCCATGCCTTCAAGATCCGCTTCCTCGGCCGCCTCGCCCGGCAGATCCAGCAATTGGGCCAGCGCAAAGCTCTGCCCTTCGCCAAGGCGCAGCGTCTCGCGCTGCACGGGGTCGAGCTTGCGCAGGCGATCCACCGCGCAGGCTTCGTCGCCGGCCACCCACAGCCAGTCGTCGGTAAAGGCCGCACCGGACAGATTGCTGTGCACCAACGCGCCAGGCGCGAATTCGAGACGGACGCTGTGCGGAATCAGGGTTTTCTTGGCCATGGGAACCTGGTGGGTGGTGGGTCAGTCGAATGTGGCCAGCTTGGCACGCGCCACGTGAGCGGCCAACTGCCCGTGCCAATCGCGGTCGTTGGCGACCTGGGCCTGGGCGCGGCTGGCTTCGAAAGCGGCGAAGTCCAGCTCTGCATACGCCCACACGGTACTGCCCTGGGTCTGCGCCAGCACGCCGTCGGCAGGGAAGCCGACATCCATCGGTGCGAACACTGCTGCTTCGCCGGTATTGACGTCCAGCGCAGGGCTCCACGGCGCTTCGCCGGCAGTGACCGATTGCGCGACGAACAGGCGGTTTTCCAGCACACGCGCCAGGCAGCCGATGCGCACCCGCATGGCGCCGGCTGCGGTGTCGGTGCAACTCGGCACGATCAACAACCGCGCGCCGGCCTCGTTTTGCGCGCGCACCGGCAGTGGAAATTCGCTGTCGTAACAGATCGCAATCGCCGCGCGCACGCCGTCCATGTCGAACACCTTTACCGCATCGCCTGGATCGATCAGCCCGGTGGCTTTTTCGAAGCCGGTAAGTTGCAGTTTGTCCTGCCAACCATGACGGCCTTCGGGCGTGAACCAGTCGCTGCGATTGCGGTAGCGGCCCTGGCCCAGGTCAAGCAGAAAGCTGCCTGCAATCAAATGCACCTGATGCCGGCGTGCCAATCCGGAAAACAGCTCCAGCCACGGCCCGCGCAGCGCCTGAATCGCCGCCAGCGACTCAGGCAAACCGGCTGAAATATGCGCACCGAAGGTTGCGCCCAGTTTCAGCGCCAGATATTCGGGCAGCACCAGCACCCGTGCGCCGGCTGCGGTGGCCTCGCCCACCAGCGCGGATTGGCAGGCAGCGAAGGCGGCGAAATCGGCGGGTTTGCCGATCGGATATTTGGCGACGGCGAGTTTCATCTGGCGGCCTTGTTGCGATTGATCGAAGAATGAAGAAGCGGTGACAGAGTCGTCAGCAGTCACGGCGACAACGCCCGCGTCCACACACGCAAACTGTGGTCGATCTTGCCGTGTTGCAACTCCGCCCAAGCAAGCTGCACGCGCATGCCCGGTTGCGGTGCATAGCCACGCTTGCGCCAGAACCCATCGTTGGGGCGGTAATCGGCCGGCGTGCGCGGATCGTCGGGCGCACGCTCCACCGAGCAAAATGCACTCAATACGAATCGGCCCAGCGCGCGTGCATGCGCTTCGCTTTGGTCAAAAAAAGCGTGCCCGATCAACTTCCCGCGATACGCCGGCAGCAACACCGATTCGCCAAAATAAAACACCCTGGCCGGGTCGATGCCGGCAGCGCGAAACGGCATGTGGAAGGCCGCGCTGTCTTCGAGGAGCGGCAGGCCGGTGGAGGCACCTATCACCGCATCGCCATCGCGCGCCAGCACGAACACGCTGTCCGGCGAAGCCGCATACGCGGCCAGATACCCGCGTTCGTAATCGGTATCGCCCTTGTACAGATACGGCCATGCACGAAACACGCTGATACGCAGCTGCGCCACCGCATCCAGATGCGGCAACACGTCCGTGCCGCGCACTGTTTCAACGATCAGGCAGGAACCAGTCATGCCTGCATGGTAAGCGAGCTTGACTCAGCTACCACACCAGGCCTCAACGCAGCCAACGGCGGTTGCCCGGATCCGCCGCAGCGGGTTGCTGCCACAACAACCACCGCCGCCTCTTCGAACGTTGCGCCCGCCGGTGAACCTGTGCGTGAGCGAGCATGCCGGCCTTGGCGCAGGCTGTTGTCAAGCTCGTACCAATCGAGCTTGCGAGTCACCCACATGATGCTGACCAGGATGCCGAACAACAGCAGCGATCCCATCAGCAGCGCGTTGTCTTGGGAGATCAACAGGCTGTAGAGCACGCCATACAACGCGGTGAGCATCACCGAGAACCCCATTGCACGCGCCCAGCTGCGCAACACGCCGAACAGTAGAGAAGACCTGCAAACCGATACACGCCGCAGCCGACACCAGATACGCCTGCCAGAACGCGATGTGCTCGGAAAGGCGCAGCAGCAGGAAGAAGAGCGCCAGCGCCAAGCCCACCAGCAAATATTGCAAGGGATGGATCGGCAAGCGCTTGATCAACTCGAAACGCCACGAAGGTCAACACCACGAACAGGATGACGTACTTGCTGGCGCGGTCGGCCTGGGTATGCACGTGCACCGGGTCGACCAGCCGCACTTCCAGCATGTCCAGCCCGGTCTGGCTGGATGGCAGCTGCGTCTGTGCGCCGGTGGCCAGCGACGACAACGACCAGCTCGCATCAAAACCGCGCTCGCTGATCGTCGGCGCATTCGGCAGGAAGCGCCCGCCGAACGACGGATGCGGCCAAGCCGAGCGCAAGGCGATATCGTTGTTGTCGGCAATCGGCGCGATGGTCAGGCTGCGGGTGCCGTCCAGCACGAAGGGCATCTCCACCACAGTGCCGTTGCCCGAGCTGCCGGCCAGCGGATCGCTCAGCGGCTGCAGATCGGCATGGATACCGGACGAACGCGAGGCCGAGCCACCCGCCCCGCTCTCCAATGCCAGATTGCGGCCATCCGGCCCGCAGGCTCGGTGAACCGACCAGACCACGTACGTCGCAAATGCCCACCGCCAGATGCGGGTGACCATAACTGCGACCGGCAACGGCCGGATAGTCGAACGGGTCGAACTCGGCCTTGAGCTTGGCCTTCCACGCATACACCTGCACGCGGAACAAGCCGATCTTGGGCCCGGACGGGGGTCAGCTCGCCGCTCAGGGTGAGCGAGCGCGGGGTCTGCAACACCTGGCCCTCTTACTTGCGCCAGAGCTTGCGTGGATTGCCTTGCTCATCGGGCTCGGTGACCTGCACGTCCTCGGTAAACGGCAGCACCCGCACCGGCGCGATGAACTGCTGCTCGCCGGCCTTGCTCTGAGCCGCCCGCTCCACCGCAGCATCGCGATGACGCGCACGGTCCTGCACCGTGCCGCCAATCAACAGTAACGGAATCAGCAACACAGGATCAATCCGCCGATGGTGGCGAACCGCAACGACAGTTTCAGTGATTTCATCGGCCATCTCATTCTGATAGGTGGCCAGGGTGCGATGTGCCGGTGTGGAGGGCTTGAGGCGAATTCGTAGCGAATGTGAAGTGACTTGTCATCACCAAAGCGTGATGGGGTTAACCAGTGCCAGAACCCAAATTATCGAAGTGCGATCCATGCCCAACACCGACTTCCAGGATCCTCTAAAAACCCCAGCAATCTGCCATCATTGACTTGACGCCCTGCCAGCGGAGAACGACAGACATGATCAGCT
>NZ_MDEJ01000174.1 GCF_002940065.1 Xanthomonas populi | reverse complement strand
CCTCCGCCACGGTTCAACTGGCGACTTGTCCCCTGTAGAGTTTGAACGGCGCTACGCGCAACGAGGGTCTTGAGTGTCTATGGAACCCTGGGCGTATCAAAACAGCCAAAAGTGAGCTAACTCGCTTTCAGTAAAGGTTTCTTACACGAATCACTACCGACCCTCCCGCTCAGGAATCCCGCCCGACCTCATACGCGTGCAGGGCTGCTTATTCCGACTGAGGCGCCGGCTGCATGGGCAGCTGCGCCGGTGCGTCGACCCAGGGGGCGTCCCTACCCGCCGTCCCCTCCGATTCGCCTCCCCATTCGTCGCGCGCGTCGTGCCACTCGTCGCCGATCTGCTCAAGCGTGCCGACCAGGGTGCGTTCGGCGGACGCCCGCTGTGAGGGGCTGAAGAACAGCGGCTCATGCGGCACACCCGCCATCTCGACCCCGGCTACGTCGTGCACATCCGTTGCAGCCGGCGAGCGGTGCCCGGCGACCAGTTCGAAACCCAAGGCCATCGCGCTCCGGCCGAGTCGGATCGCCTGCTGTTGGCCCCAGCCGAGCGCTCCGCTCGTAGCCATGAGTCCCTTGGACAGGACGTCGCCGGCCACCCGGCCGAAGAGCAGGTAGGCCGCCGTGTAGCCGACGGTCCCGGCTATGAAGCCCGATGGGTTGGCCTTGGGGTCGTCCATGTAGCTGCTCATCACAGCGGCTACGGAGAAGGGCAGGCCGATCGTCATACCGCCGACCGTGTCGCTCACGCTGTCGTTCATCCCCGCGTGCGTGACGTGCGGGCTCAGCGCTTCACGGAGCAGGAACGTCGACGAGACGACCGCATCGGCGATGAAGTCAGGTAGGGCCAGCCCGTTGTTGCGCATCAGGGCGATGTTTGACCCGAGGACGGCGAAGGCTACGGTCGCCAGCGCGAGCTTTCCCTTCAGGTCGGGGTTGTTTGCGAACGATGCGTCCAGGGTCCGGCGCACCGCCTCTAGGGGGCCTGGTGGGTTATCGCTTGCGGCGACCGGGCTCTCCTGCCGCGTCCCGGTCGCTACGAGCCGCTCAAGGCCCGTCACGATTCTGGACAGGTCCTGCTTGAAGAAGGTGAGCTGCCGATCCATGTGCGGCGTGATCCGCCGGTCCTGCTGGAATTCGCCGACGGAGCGGTTGACGTTGTTCAGACCCGCGCGCAGATCGCCCACGACTCCCTCAATGGCGTCCCTGAAGCCGTCGGGAAGATCACGCCTGCGGTTGAAGGCGCCGTTGAAGCGCAGCCGCATCGAGTCCATCAGGTCCTGCCCCAGCCGCAGGCCGAACATCATCGTCCCTTGCGCCACCGCCGCGCCGGCGACGAAGCCGGCGTTGCGCTGCAGCGGCGAGGCCTTGGCGTAGAAGGTGGGTACGGCATAGACCAGCGAGATGAAGAAGACGAGGCTGTGCCGGTTGATGGCGTGCTTCATGAACAGCTTGGCGTCCGTTGTCGGGCGTCGCATAAGCGAGACCAGCTGTATCGCCGTGTAAGTGTAGGAAGCAATGTTGAACGCAGCGTAGGTGCCAGTCTTCTGGGTAAACAGTGTGGCGAGCGGCAAGGGGTACAGCAGAAGGGTCAGCGCTCCCTGATATATCCGCTTTGCGGCACTCGCGTCGTGCTGCAAGGTGTGGATGTCGGTCTCGAAGCTGGTCATGACCGGCTCGAGATAGCGCCGTGCCTCGGCCAGGAACTCCGCCTCCTCTGGCGTCGACGCCTGCTTGTCCAGGTGCGACCGCAGTTCATCGACCTTCTCGCCCATGGCGGCCAGCAGCGTCTTCGGCTCTCGACATCCGGGCTCGGTGACCAGTTCGTTACGCAGATTGCCCACGAACTCGCTGTCATCGAACTGCCGAAGCTCCTGGACGACCGACAGGTTGCCCAGGAAGGCGGCGATCCGCGACGAGCAATCGCGCATGAGCAACCCGCTCTCGACGTCCCTCGCTTCGCCGGGATTGGCCAAGCGCGGCTGGCTCGCCCCGGAACGGGGCGGTTGCGGAAGCACATCCGGGACGCCTTCATCGTCCCCGGCTTGCACAATGGCCGGTATGATTTCGGGCCTCGAAGGCCGCTGGCTGGATATCGACAGCAGGTCCGCGAGGCACATCGTGGTTTCCGAAGCCGGTCTCTGGCACGCGCGTGCTTGCGTGCCGTCCGTGGGCAACAGAGTGCCGCTGCCGTGTCCCGCTTCGATCTCGATGCTGCGGTCGGCGGGTGACGATCCGTCGCCCGCAACCGGGTCGTGCGGATGCGCGTTAGGGCCAGGGCTTGCGGTTTTGATTTGCATGATGGAGTCCTTGCGAGGAAGAAGGCGTCGAGCGCGCTCGCGTGCGAATCGGCGTCGCGTGTCGGCGGTGGTTCAGCCTGAAGCCGGCGTCTGCGCTCAGGGCTCGGCGGAGGCTGCCGACACGGCGGGACGCGCGCATTGGGCCAAACATTCCGGGATGGCGGAAGTGTCCGCCGCGGCGGGGCGGCGAGCGCGGACGATCGCGACGCGCCCGCAGCTGATCCGCGATTGGAAGGCCGCATTGAACCGCTTTACGATCCAGTTCGAGGGGCGGATCCCTCCGCTGTAACCAAAATCCGGTTACACAAAAAAAATCTGCTCACGCTCGGCTAGAGGCGACCACGTATCGACTGGAGCGGCCGGGGACGCACAAGTTAGCGCGCCATGCCAATCAGGGACCAAGCAATGACAGTCGCCCTGGTATTCTTGCCAGCCGCCAAAACCCTCATGGCCGGACCGTCCTGCCCCTTGCCGATTGGATGAGACCTGCGGTTCAGGAGAAGCCGCGCGACGCGGCGGGGAAGGCAAAGCGTCGCGCAGTGCATTGGTCGAGGAGGAAGACGAGTCCCTGCGCGATGGCGACGACGACTCGGATGGCGTGGCCTGCTCTGTAGTGTGGGTTGTATAGCGCGCAGGTGACCCTGCCACGCTCGGCTTTGAATTGCATAGACCCATGTCGATCTCCTGCAGTAACTGTAGAAGCAAGTTTGCCGGGGGAGCGCACCGACTCGTTTCGCCTCACCGAAGTTCTGGCTGGGACGACGAAGGCATTGACGCGGAGGATGACCCATACCTTCAACAGGCTGAGCATCAGCCTCCTGGCGTTGCACTGCTGCGATGGTCTTTTCCTGTTCGCAACCGAGTGCGGTGGCCGCAGCTGTTCCCGAGGGCCGGCAGGAATTCTTGAAATAATCCTTTTCTGACAGAAATTTAGCTTACTTTTTGCTTTTTTTATACGGATCCCTGCCGACCCTCGATCGGCTTGTATTACATCTCGATGTGATCGAGCGCTTCGGTGCGAATTCTTGGAGCAGAGGGGTTCAACATCCGATTCCACGGGCGCTTACGAGAAGGCCGATTGAGGCCGTGAGGAGGGTTCATGTCAAAGCGAAGGAAGTTCAGGCGCCCGAAGCGGCAATTCGATCTCTCACCTCATCCGGCATCAGGCGCTCGCGCCTGCCGGCGTGAAGCGTCCTCAGTCCCCACTCCCATGCAATGTCTTGCTCTGCGACCCATCGCCTGGCGTTCTCGCTGGATTGTTCGACCGGCTGAGTCAGCCGAAAGCGTGGTCCGAGCCCAAAGAACAGATCGAAACCAAAATCAATCGTCAGCAACCGACGCAGCTGCCGGGTATGCCCGCCCGGGAGATAGCCATCCCATCCAGCGTCCTCTAGCTGCAGTACGACGCGGGAGAAGCAGAAAGCCTGCCTCTGCATGATCCTTTGGATGCAGATCAAACGCAAGCTCCTTGTCTTCTGCCAACGGGAAAATGAAGCAGATGAAGTAGGCGAACAGCTCCTCTGCGATCTCCCACAGCGGACCCTCAATCGTGGCCAGGAACAGGCTAGCGTGCAGCGAACGCCCGAGTTCAAAAGCCAGCCCTTGATTTCCTGCTTCATGCGCTTCTCGAAGCAATACGACGAGCGCGGCTAGGCTATCCAGGCCCGCTTGTCCCTCCAAGCGCCGAGTCACTTGGCGCGTTGCTTTACGCCGCACATAGCGTCCACGCTCCAACGCCTGCTGATCGAAGATCGCCATCTGGATCCCGGGCCCCAACCGCTTTAGCAGTATGTCGGCATTTGCCCCAACAGGGCGGGAGATGTCCAGCGCGTCCCAAGCTGCTGCCATGAGGATTTCACTGGAGCCTGCCATGGCTGCTTATGTGGTGCGGAGAGTTTCGGCCCTGGGGACGTGCTTACCCAGGGCGTACTTGGCCCACAAATTGTGATGGTGCTCGCCCTTGAGGTAGGTGCCGGGCTGCAAAACCTGACCCAGGCGATAGGCCGTCGGACGGCCCATACGCGCCCGCAGCCCCTCGAACCATAAGCCAACCTTCAGCACGTTCAAGGCCTTCTCAGCGGAACGGTTTGCGTTCGATTCGGCTAAGCGAACTACCGCTTTTACCCGGCCAAGTTTGTAGTCCTTGATCTGTATCAATGGCTTATCGACTCATTGCGGTGCAATTTAGAGTAACGCGGAAGCCCTCAGTTTCCTTCTGGGCGACTATCGGTGCAATCGTTACGCTAGCGGCATGACAGAGCGTGACGAACACATCGGCGCGTTGGCCAAAGTCCTGGAGCAGGATCTGTTGCACCACTACGGCCCGGTGATCGGCCAGGATGATCTGCGCCAAGCACTGGGCTACACCTCGCTGGATGCGTTCCGGCAGGCTCTGTCCCGTGACTCGCTGCCGGTGCCGGTGTTCCCCATCCCTAATCGCCGCGGCAAATACGCGCTTGCCAAAGACATTGCGCACTGGCTGGCAGGCTTGCGCGACCAAGCCATCCGGGCATCGCACCCAAACGGAAATACGCCGTGACTGCGAACATGGAAGACAGGGGGTCAGCATGACCTGACGACTCCCACCGCCATTCCACACGTGGGAAATGCAAAAGCCCCCAAGCGCGTCAACGCTTGGGGGCTTTGAGGGTGTAGCTAGAACCTGTTCGCTGCATTCTCGGCATCCGCCCTCCCTTCGTCAATCCCTGTTTGTCAGCTCTTACGCGCTGGCGCGGGGGACTGTTGCCGCTGTTCTGGCCCGGATGCTGGTGCCTGGAACGAAGGCGGTGCAAGGAGTGCCATGAATCCGTTGAAAGACCTGTGCCGGTGCCTGCTGCGCACTGACCTGACCGATCGGCAGGTTGGTCAAAAGTTGAATCGCTCGCCGACCACGGTCGGCCGCTATCGCAAACGCCTGCGAGCCCTCTCACAATCGTGGGATGACATCGAGAGCATGGACGAAGTCGCGCTGGCGCGCCGATTGAATCCTGGCAAAAGTAGTGCGAAGAAGTTGCTCGTTGAACCGGATTGGTCGTATGTGCACGCCGAGCTGCAGCGGCGCGGCATGACGATCACGCTATTGCATGAGGAATATGCCCTTGGCTTGGAAGCCGGGGCGATGTCAGAGACCGAGTTCCGACGCCGCTACCGCCGCTATGCGCGTAAGCGAGGACTGGTCATGCGTCAGGTGCGTGTACCGGGACAACAGCTGTTTCTGGACTTCTCCGGAGTGCGCCCTTCGATCACTGATCAGATGACCGGCGCAACAACCCCGGTGGAGCTCTTCGTGGCGGTCATGGGTGCCAGCCGCAAGACCTTCGTCTATGCCGTCGCAAGCCAGAAATCGGTTGACTGGATCGCTTGCAATGCAAAGGCGCTGGAGTTCTTTGCGGGCGTGCCCACCTATCTGGTGCCGGATAACCTCAAGGCGGCGGTGACCTCCGTTTCCGGGCAGGACGGGGCACTGCTGAACATGACCTACGCCGAGTTTGCTGCGCACTACGACACCATGGTGCTGCCGGCACGTCCGCGCAAACCTAAGGACAAGGCGCCGGTGGAGATTGGGGTGCAACTGGCCCAGCGTTGGATCCTGGCGCGACTGCGCAATCGGGTGTTTTTCTCGCTGGAGGAACTGAATCGCGCCATTGCCGAGCTGGTGGACCGCATGGACCTTCGTCCGATGCGTGGGTCCGGCGGAAAAAGCCGTCAGCAACTGTTCGAGGAACTGGACGGCCCCGCGCTGCGTCCGTGTCCGCAGATGCCCTACGAGTACGCAGAGTGGAAGCTTAAGGTCCCTGTGGGACAGGATTACCACGTCCCTTGGCAGGGACACTTTTATTCGGTTCCTCACACATTGGTTGGCGCAAAGGTGAACTTGAAGGTCACCCGGGAGGCCGTGGCAGTCTTCCACCGCGACAAGCGGGTGGCTATGCATCCACGCAGCGGCGAAGTGGGTGGATGTAGCACGTCACCGGAGCACCAGCCCCCGGCTCATCGCGCTTACGCACAAGACACGCCGGATGTACTGATGACATGGGCGCGTCAGCAGGGAGGCGCCCTGCATAAGTTCGTGCAACGACATAGCGCGACTCATCGCCGACCGGCACTGACCCTGCAAGCCTGTCGAGGGCTGCAACGCCTTGCGCGTGAACACGGGATCGAAAGGCTGCAGGCGGCCTGTGACCGGGCCGTACGCATCCAAGCCAACAGCGTCAGCTCGGTGAAGTCGATCCTGGATCTGAGGTTTCCCCACGTTTTCCCGAGATAGATCAGCTGGTTGCACCCGGATCGTGTAGAAACAAGTGCG
>NZ_MDEJ01000173.1 GCF_002940065.1 Xanthomonas populi | reverse complement strand
CGCGGCTGACGTCACTGGGATAGCGTGCTCTCATCTCCATATGATCGGATAATTCGGGAAGACTTTGAACGGGCTCTAAGGACCCGCCAGGTAAGAGCCCGCCAGGCACTCAGAGCGGCTAACAAAACGTAGCGAGCAGTCGTCAGGTGGGTGCGGACGGCGCGCTCAGAACCGGAGTGTACGAGTCGATTCCGAGCACCGGCCGCGCCCGCCTGGCGGTGAGCGCAGTAGTTTTGTTAGCCGCTCTCAGTCGTAGCGCGCCAGATCCGGTGCCTTGATCGAGGGTGTCATCAGCTTCGCTGCGATGGTCTGGATGCTGGGTTGGCTGGCCAATTTCAGTGCGCCGTGCAGTAGCTGGATGCCGAGCCGGCTGTGTGGGTTCATCAGTCGTGGCCCGATCTTCGGCACACCCTGGCCTTGTTCGACCATCGGCCGCATGGCGGTCTCGTAGTCGGCGAATGCGCTTTCCATAGAATCGGCACGCGCGATCTCGCTTGCCAGCACATAGCCGCCGGTGACCGCCAGCGTGGCACCAATACTGGCCCGCGGCGTTGCGCACCACGCCGCATCGCCGGTCAGAACGACGCGGCCTGTGTGCCAGCGCGGCATGCACACCTGCCGCAAGGCGTCGAAGTAGAAGTCGTCGGTACTGTCCATGCCGTCCAGCACACGTGCTGCCTGCCAGCCGGCATCGGCGAAGTGGTCACGTAAGTACGCTTTCTGCGTTGCCTGGTCCCAGTCCTGTTCGCCATCGGAGACCTTCTGCAGCGACAGCATGGCGCGCGTGGTGCCGAGCTGGTCCGGCCGCAACGAGATGCTGCGGCCGCCGGTGGCGTGATACCAGCGCCATAGGCGATCGTCGTCTGCACGACGTGCGATGGTGAAGTAGGCGATGGTCAGATCCATCCAGCGTGGGGCGTTTTCGCCTGGGAAAAGCTGTTCGCGCGTGGAGGAGCCCACGCCTTCGGCGATGATGACCGCATCGAAGCGGTCGCTGCCTCCGCTGTGGAAATGGACTGTCGCGCCTTTGCCGTCGTCTTGAATGCTGGCGATGCGATCGCCGAAGCGATAAGTGACCTTCGCGCGTGCGGCTGCGTAGAGCAGGCGGGCGAGGTCACCGCGCAGGATCTCCAGCTCGGCGATCGGGCCGTCGCCGCCGATGTCGTCGGTCTTGAAGGTGGCAACCGCATGGCCGTGTTCGTCGACCCAGGCAGTGCCTTCCTCACCGGTGCCATGGTCGAGCGCGGCCTGTTCCAGGCCCATGCGCTGCAGGACCTTGCGGCCGACGCCGCGCACGTCGATGTTCTGGCCACCGTCGCGGAATTGGGCTGCCTGTTCCACCACCACGACCTCGATCCCCTGGTTGGCAAGCGTCCAGGCGGCAGTGTTGCCGGCGACGCTGGCGCCGGTGATGAGGATGCGACGCGCCATTGAAATCACCCGAAGAGATAAATATCATAAGTGATATTACAGGTCTGCGCCGCGTTGCTCCAGGTTGACGATCAGGCGCTGCATGAACGCGACGGTTTTCTGGGCCTCAACAGGTGAGAAGCCCTTCAACGCATCGGCATTCAGATCGATCAGCACCCGACCACCCAGCTCGGCCATCTTGCGACCGCGCGCGGTGAGCGATACCAGCGCGGCGCGACGGTCCTGCGGTGTCGCTGCGCGCTTGATGAGCTTTTGCTCTTCCAGCTTGTCGAGCAGGGCCACCATGGCGGGCTGCTTGACCGCCGAGTCGATGACCAGATCGCGTTGCAACATCGGCCCTTTCCAGGACAGCAGCAGAATCGGGCCGATCAGTGCCAGCGAGACGCCGTGGGGCCGCAGTTCGGCGTCGACCAGCCGATTGAAGACCCGCGCTGCGTGATTGGCCAGGTAGCCCGGCGCCACCGCAGCCTGGGGGTGAATGCGTTCGTCTTGATCCTGCATGTGCGCAACCGTGTGATGCCATTCGGCCATCCTGCGATGTTATCGGGGCGTGCGCTACGCGGGGCTGTCTTCGATTGTCTGGGCGCTCGCTTGGTTGGAACGAGACGGAAATGCTCGGCCAGTCGCTGGAGCGCATGTTCACGCCGGAAGACCTCGCGCAGCGGCACTTGTTGATCGAAGCGGCTGCGGCGCTGGAAAGCGGCAGAGGCATGGACGAGCGCTGGCATGTGCGCACATCCGGCCAGCGCTTCTGGGCGAATGGTTCGTTGATGGTGCTGCGCGAGGAAACCGGTGCGGCGATCGGTTTCGTCAAAGTGCTACGCGATCGCACCGCCGAACGAGACGCTGGAAGAGCGCGTGCGCGAGCGCAGCGCGGGCTTGCTGTTGGCCCAAGAAAAACTGCGCCAGAGCCAGAAGATGGAAGCGGTGGGCCAACTGACCGGCGGTCTGGCGCACGACTTCACTCACCTGCTGACGGCGATCAGTGTTGGCCTGGACCTGCTGCAGACACGGATCGAACAGGGCAACTACGATCGTCTGGAGCGTTATGTCGATATGGCGCAGTCCAGCGCGGCGCGGGCCACGGCGCTGACCCAACGCTTGCTGGCTTTTCCGCGCAGGCAGACGCTGGCGCCGACCGCACTGGAGGTGGAAGCGCTGGTGCACGACATGCACGACATCATCGCGCGCACACTGGAGCGCTCGATCATTCAGCGGGTGCGTCCAGCTGCCGAATCCTGGAAGGTACTGGTGGACGCGCCGCAGCTGGAGAACGCGCTGCTGACCTTGTGCATCAACGCACGCGATGCAATTCCCGATGGCGGCGAGCTCACGATTGGCATTGCCAATTGCGTGTTGAACGAGCGTGCGGCCCATCAGCTCGATCTGCCGGTTGGCGAATACGTGTGCCTGAGCGTGCACGAGACCGGCACCGGCATGACCGCCGAGGTGATGTCCAAGGTGCTGGAGCCGTTCTTCACCACCAAGCCGATCGGGCAGGGCACCGGCTCGGGCCTGTCGATGATCTAAGGCTTCACCCGGTAGTGCGGCGGGCATGTGCGCATCGATCTGGAAGAGGGCGTGTGGACCACGATGTTGTTGTATCTTCCACGCCTCAGCGGCGTGCTGCCGCATGATCAGGTGCAGAACCCGGTCGAACGATCGCTGCAATTGCCAGCGCGCAGCAGTACGGTGCTGCTGGTGGAAGACGAGACCGCAATCCGCGTACTGATGTCCGAATTGCTGGCCGAGGCGGGCGACCGCGTTATCGAAACAGCCGAAGGCAGTGCTGCCGTGGAGCGCTTGCGCTCGCATAAAGCAATCGACGTGTTGGTGACCGACGTGCGCTTGACGGGCGGCTTGAACGGGCGCCAGGTCGCCGATGCGGGGCGCCAATATCGACCGTCGCCACCGGTGTTGTTCTGACGGGCTATGCGGCAACCGCTGCGGTGGGAGCGGGTCAGCTGGACGACGGCATGCACGTGCTGACCAATCCGTTTCTTGCGATCAATCTGGAGCGGCGCGTGGCGCAATTGCTGGCGCGGCAGTCGCAGTAATCGTGCATCTGGATGGGCGCGCATCCGGATTGGATAGTGCGATTTTTGCGCCCGCTTAGACCATGGTCTGCACGATGCTCAGCAGATCGCGCAAGGAAAACGGTTTGGTCAGCAAGCGCATGCCGGGATTCAGAAAATCGGCACGCTCGGCGATCGCGCCTGCGTAGCCTGTCATGAACACGAAGGGCAGCAGGGGATACAGGCAGCGGGCCTTGTCGGCCAGGTCGCGTCCGTTCATGCCGGGCAGGCAGATGTCGGAGAGCAATAGGTCGAATGGACGCGCCGTATTGAGCTGTTCCAGCGCCTGCTCGGCATCGGCGGTGGCGACGACCTGATAACCCTCATCGCCCAGAATATCTTCGGTCATGTCGCGGATCGCATCGTCGTCTTCGACCAGCAGGATGCGTCCGGTGCTTGCTGCGTGATTCACTACTGTCCTCGAACGATTGCCACAACGTCATGTGCTGCAGCAGCAATGCTAGGCTGGTGCCTGTGACGGGGCGTCGGATTTGGCATAAAGGCATTGCTGCATTCGGTTGAGTGCGCAATGGCGGCAGCCAATGCAAACGGCAAGCAGGCAGATCCAGCCAGGCAAACTGATCAAGTCAGGCTTACGCATCGGGCCATCACGTGCGCGTGATAAGTTCAAGGCTATGGGGAACTTGAAGCCGACGCTCGCAAAACGCATCACCACGGGTATCGTGGGGTTGGACACCGTCCTGCGCGGTGGCCTGCCGCCCAATCGGATGTATTTGCTGGAGGGCCAGCCCGGGTCGGGCAAGACGACGTTAGCGTTGCAGTTTCTGCTCGACGGCGTGGCCAAGGGCGAGAGCTGCCTGTATGTGACCCTGTCGGAAACCATCGACGAGCTCAACGAAGTGGCGACCTCGCATCACTGGACGCTGGATGCGCTGCATATCTTAGAACTGGTATCGGCCGATGCGTTCCTGGGCGACGGGCGTCAGCAGTCGATCCTGCATCCGTGGGAAATGGAACTGGACAGCACCATCAAGCTCATCCAGGCCGAGATCGACCGGGTCAAGCCGAGCCGGGTAGTGTTCGACTCGCTGTCCGAGTTGCGCCTGTTGGCGCAGGATCCGCTGCGCTATCGCCGGCAAGTGCTGGCGCTCAAACAATTCTTCGCGCCGCGCAACATCACCGTGATTCTGGTAGACGACCTCACTGGCAAGCGCGGCCGGCGCGATGTGCATCTGCACAGCCTGTGCCATGGCGTGATCTCGCTGGAGCGCATGACGCTGGATTTCGGTGCGTCACGTCGGCGTATTCAGGTGCAGAAATTGCGCGGCGTGGATTTTGTCGCCGGCTATCACGACCTGACCATCACCACCGGTGGCATGCGGATCTATCCGCGCCTGATCGCGTCCGATCATCATGTGCCGTTCGTGGGCGATGCAGTGGCAAGCGGGGTGGAGCGTATCGATGCGTTGCTGCACGGAGGTCCGCTGCGTGGCACCAGCACCTTGCTGACTGGGCCAGCCGGCTCGGGCAAGACCAATATCGCGCTGCAGTACGTTGCCGCTGCCTGTGAGCGCGGCGAATATTGCTGCATCCTGGAGTTCGACGAGCGCACCGGTACCTTGCTGACGCGCGCCGAAAGCCTGGGCATGGATCTGCGCAAGCATCTTGACTCCGGCTTGCTGGAATTGCATCAGATAGACCCGGCCGAGCTGACGCCTGGCGAATTCGCCTGTGCGGTGCGTGCCAGTGTGGAAGAGCGCAATTGCCGGATGCTGGTGATCGACAGCCTCAACGGCTATCTGTCGTCGATGCCGCAGGAAAAGCAGCTCATGTTGCAGATGCACGAGCTGCTGTCGTATCTCAACCAGAGCGGTGTCACCACGTTTTTGGTCAACCCGCAGCATGGTCTGGTAGGCACGATGTCGACCGGCAATCTCAATATCTCGTACCTGGCCGATACCATTATCCTGTTCCGCTTCTTCGAAGCGCAAGGACGCATTCGCAAGGCCTTGTCGGTGATCAAGAATCGCAGCGGCGCGCATGAAGATTCGATCCGTGAGTTGCGGATCGGTGGCGGCGGGATCCAGTTGAGCGAGCCGCTGGAGCAATTCCACGGGGTGCTGACCGGTACTCCGCAGTTCGTCGGAGACACTGCGCCGTTGCTGGATCGTCCACTTGACTACCCCTGAACCGGACGGTTCCATCGTTCACATCATCGCGCCGTTCGGCCGCGACGCGGAAAGCGTTGCCGGCATCGTTGGCCAGCGCGGGCTGACGCGCCGCGTCTATGGCTCACTGGCTGCGCTGGCGGGCGATCTGCTCGACACCTCGGGCGTCGTGGTGTTGACCGAAGAGGTCATCGGCGGCGATCTGCAGCAGTTTTCGCACATCTTGCGGGGCCAGGCCGCATGGTCGGACATTCCGTTCGTGCTGCTGCGTGCGCCGCGCGGCACCCGCAGCGGTCTTCAGGCCACGTTGCCGGCCGAGCTGACCAACGTCATCGAGCTGGAGCGGCCGCTGAGTTCGGCCTCGTTGCTGAGCGCCATTTTCACTGCGTTGCGTTCGCGGCAGAAGCAGTTCGTCATCCGCGACCAGATGGCGCAGCTGGCCGAAAGCAAGGCGGCGTTGGCGCTGAGCGAAGCCGAGTTGCGTCGCGTCACCGATGCATTGCCGGAGTTGATCGCCTTCATCGACAAGAACCTGATCTATCGCTTTGCCAATCGCTCGTACGAGGACTGGATCGGGGTGCCGCCTGCCGATGTGATCGGGCGGCCACTGGTGGATGTGGTCGGGCCGGCAGTGGTGGCGGAGCGGCGCGCCTGGATCGAGGCGGCGCTGGACGGGCAGGCATTGACGGTGGAAACCAGTTGGCCGCATGCCGATGGGCGCCGCCGCGATGCGGAAATCCGTTATATGCCGCGCCTGGATGCCAATGGCGAGGTGGATGGTTTCCATGTGTTTGCCACCGATGTGACCGCACGCGCGTTGGCGTTGGAGTCGATGCAGCAGCAGGCCAATCTGCTTGAGGTCAAGGTCGCCGAGCGCACCGCCGAGTTGCAACAGCAGATGCAGGCGCGCGAATCCAGCGAAGCGGCGTTGCGTCAGGCGCAAAAGATGGAAGCGGTCGGCCAGATGACCGGCGGTATCGCGCACGATTTCAACAACATGCTGACTCTGAGGTTTCCCCACGTTTTCCCGAGATAGATCAGCTGGTTGCACCCGGATCGTGTAGAAACAAGTGCGCGCATGG
>NZ_MDEJ01000172.1 GCF_002940065.1 Xanthomonas populi | reverse complement strand
TCGCTGATTTTTTGAAGGTATGGTCATCATCCAGTGCGTGTCACCACGGCTACGACTTGGTTGTTCGAGGTGCCCTTACGTTGGTCTCGCCCAGGATCACCGCGCCGGCGGCGCGCAGCCGTTGCACCAGAAACGCATCGCGTGTGGGTTTGAACTCGGCCAAGGCCAGCGAGCCGGCGCTGCTGACCATCGGTACCGCATCGATGTTGTCCTTGAGCAATACCGGGATGCCATGCAAGGATCCGCACACGCGGCCGGCGCGGCGGTCAGCGTCCAATGCGTATGCGTCCGCTTGGGCCTGCGGATTGAGTTCGATCAACGAGTTGAGTGTTGGGCCGGCACGATCGAGCGTGGCGATGCGCTGCAGGTACGCGCGCGTGAGTTCCAGGCTGCTAATATCACCGCGCGTCATGCGGGCTTGCAGGCCGGCGATGTCGGCATCGGTCAGATCAAATTGCTTGTGAGTCGATACGTTCGCATCAACAGGCGTCAGGCCATCGGCATGCGCATAGCCGCACAATGCAAGCAGCAGCGCGAAGGACAAGGTGGTGGATCGCATTGGCGGTCTTCCCCCCGATGACTGTTCGCAGGCTAACGGCGCTGGGTCGGGGCGACAACGTGTGTGGAGATGCCCGCAGACGGGCAGCTGGGTCAGCGACGCCGGCGCTTGACCAGATCGCGTGTAAGCACGCCGACCACGATCAGATTGATCGCCAGCACGCCCCAGGCGGTCCAGCCAGGATGGCGGACGATGGCGTAGATATCGAATGGCAGATAGATGGCCGCCGACAGACAGCCCAATGCCGAAGCCCATGCCTTGGCACGCCACAAACCCCAGGCCTCCACAACGTGCAGCAGGCCGTAGGCCAGCATTGCAGCAGCGGCCAGATGGACAGCGTCGGGACTGATGGTCTTGAGCAACGACGGCAGTGCGCCGTGGTCGGGATCCAGACTGAAGCGGCGGATCAGCGTGCTGACCGCGTTCTGCAGCGGGAGCGGGCCCAGAATTTCCAGGCCCGTCGCCGCCAACAGCGCAAGCGCGCCCTTGACCGCCTCGAGCAAGGCGATCACATGCAGCCCCGGATGCGCGCGCGGATCCGGGCTGTAGGGCGTGTTGCTCACGACTGTGGGCGAGTCAGCAACTCAGCCCGAACGGCCGGAGCGCTTTCGGTCGCTTTCGGTCAAGCCCTTCTTGCGCAGACGGATTTCCTTCGGGGTGACTTCGACCAGCTCGTCGTCCTCGATGAAGTCCAGCGCCTGCTCCAGCGTGTACTTGATTGCCGGGGTCAGCTTGATCGCATCGTCCTTGCCCGAGGCGCGCATGTTGGTCAGCGGCTTGGTTTTGATCGCGTTGACGGTCAGATCGTTGTCCTTTGAGTGGATACCGACCAGCTGACCTTCGTACACGTTGTCGCCTTCGGCAGCGAACAGACGGCCGCGCTCTTCCAACGGCCCCAGCGCATAGGCCGGCGTGGCGCCAGCAGCATTGGCAATCATCACGCCGTTCTGGCGCTTGGCGATCGCGCCCTGTTCCTTCGGACCGTAATGGTCGAACACATGGAACAGCAGGCCCGAGCCCTGGGTCAGGGTGCGGAATTCGTTCTGGAAGCCGATCAGACCACGCGCCGGGATCATGTAATCCAGACGCACACGGCCCTTGCCGTCCGACTCCATGTTCTTCAGCTGCCCCTTACGGCTGCCCAGCTTTTCCATCACGCCGCCCTGGTGCTGTTCTTCGATGTCCACCACCAGCTGTTCGATCGGCTCCATCTGTTTGCCGTCGATCTCCTTGATGATCACTTCCGGACGCGACACGGCCAGCTCGTAGCCTTCGCGACGCATGTTTTCGATCAGCACCGACAGATGCAGTTCGCCACGGCCGGAGACCAGGAACTTGTCGGCGTCGGAACCTTCCTCGACCTTCAGCGCCACGTTGTGCACCTTCTCGCGGTCCAGACGGTCGCGCAGCTGGCGGCTGGTCAGAAACTTGCCACCGGAGAGGTCCTTGTTGCCGGCGAACGGCGAGTTGTTGACCTGGAAGGTCATCGAGATGGTGGGCTCGTCCACGGTCAGCGCCGGCAGCGCTTCCGGAGCGTCAAGCGCACACACAGTGTCGGAAATGGTCAGCTCTGACACGCCGGAGATGGCCACGATATCGCCGGCCTCGGCGGTGTCCTGCTCGATCCGCTCCAGGCCCAGGAAGCCCAACACCTGCAACACCTTGCCCTGACGCTTCTTGCCTTCGCGGTCGATCACGCTGACCGGCATGTTCTTCTTCAACACGCCGCGCTGGATGCGGCCGATGCCGATCACGCCGACGAAGTTGTTGTAATCGAGCTGGCTGATGCGCATCTGGAACGGGCCGGCCGGATCCACGTCTGGTGCCGACACGTGCTGCATGATCGCTTCGTACAGCGGGGTCATGTCGCCGTCGCGCACGTCCGAGTCCAGGCTGGCGTAGCCGTTCAATGCGGAGGTGTAGACGATCGGGAAATCCAGCTGCTCGTCGGTTGCGCCGAGCTTGTCGAACAGGTCGAACACCTGGTCGATGACCCAGTCCGGGCGTGCGCCGGGACGGTCGATCTTGTTGACCACCACGATCGGTTTGAAGCCCATCGCAAACGCCTTCTGGGTCACGAAACGCGTCTGCGGCATCGGGCCGTCCATCGCGTCGACCAGGATCAGCACCGAGTCCACCATCGACAGTACGCGCTCGACTTCGCCACCGAAGTCGGCGTGTCCTGGGGTGTCGACGATGTTGATGCGGTTGCCGTTCCAGGTGATGGCCGTGTTCTTGGCCAGGATCGTGATGCCACGTTCCTTTTCCTGATCGTTGCTGTCCATCACGCGCTCAGCCAACACGGTGCGTTCGGACAGGGTGCCGGACTGCTTCAGCAGGCAGTCGACGAGTGTGGTCTTGCCATGGTCGACGTGCGCGACGATGGCGATATTGCGGAGTTTTTCGATGGACATGCGGAAAGGGCCCCTGTCTGGCGCCAGTCTTGAGAAGGTAAGCCGGATATTATAGCGGTTTCGTTGCTGTGCCGTTGCGTTCGGCCGTCAGACGGTTCAAGGCGCCCATTCAGCTTGCTGTGCACCTCCCGACAATGGTTGTATGTCTGCACGGCCGGTCGCGCGCTCGGGTGTATTCTAATGGGCTGTCATACACCCTGAAACCTGCAAGGATTTCCATGTCCCTGATCGCCCATTTCGACACCACCCGCGGCCCAATCGTGGTTGAGTTGTTCGCCGACAAGGCCCCGCTGACCGTTGCCAATTTCGTCAACCTGGTCCAGCGCGGTTTCTACGACGGCCTGAGCTTCCACCGCGTCATCGCCGACTTCATGATCCAGGGCGGCTGCCCGGAAGGCTCCGGCCGCGGCGGCCCGGGCTACCGTTTCGAAGATGAAGCCAACAACGGCGTCGGTCACGACCGCGGCGTGCTGTCCATGGCCAATGCCGGCCCGAATACCAATGGCAGCCAGTTTTTCATCACCCATGTAGCCACCAACTGGCTGGACGGCAAGCACACCGTGTTCGGAAAGGTCACCCAGGGCCTGGATGTGGTCGATGCCGTCGCCCAGGGCGATGTGATCAACAAGGTGACGATCGAAGGCGATACCGACGCCGTGCTGACCGCCAAGGCCGACCGCGTTGCGGAGTGGAACAAGATCCTCGCCGCCTGATGTCACCCCCGAACGGCCGCCAAGTGCGGCCGTTCGCTTGTCACCCGCGCGCCGCCAGGCCTTGCGCCCCGCCAGCGTGCACCCCCACCCACGTTTTTTAGCAGAGGAAACTCCCCATGAAAGCACCTGTTCGTGTTGCCGTGACCGGCGCTGCCGGCCAGATCGGCTATGCCCTGCTGTTCCGCATCGCCTCCGGCGAAATGCTGGGCAAGGATCAGCCTGTGATCCTGCAATTGCTGGAACTGTCCAATGAAAAGGCCCAGGCCGCGCTCAAGGGCGTGATCATGGAGCTGGAAGACTGCGCATTCCCGCTGCTGGCCGGCGTGGTGGGCACCGACGACGCCGAAGTGGCGTTCAAGGACATCGACGTTGCGCTGCTGGTTGGCGCGCGTCCGCGCGGCCCGGGCATGGAGCGCAAGGACCTGCTGCTGGAGAACGCCAAGATCTTCACCGCGCAGGGTGCTGCCCTGAACAAGGTCGCCAAGCGCGACGTCAAGGTGCTGGTGGTCGGCAACCCGGCTAACACCAACGCCTACATTGCGATGAAGTCAGCGCCGGATCTGAACCCGAAGAACTTCACCGCCATGCTGCGTCTGGACCACAACCGCGCGCTGAGCCAGCTGTCGCAAAAGCTTGGCAAGCCGGTCGGCGGTATCGAGAAGTTGGTGGTCTGGGGCAACCACAGCCCTACCATGTACCCGGACTACCGTTTCGCCACCTCCGATGGCGCCTCGATCGGCGATGCGATCAACGATCAGGAATGGAACGCGTCCACCTTCATCCCGACCGTGGGCAAGCGCGGCGCGGCGATCATCGAAGCGCGCGGCCTCTCCTCTGCTGCGTCGGCCGCCAATGCCGCCATCGATCACGTGCGTGATTGGGTGCTGGGCAGTGACGGCAAGTGGGTGACCATGGGCGTGCCGTCCGACGGCTCCTACGGCATTCCGGAAGGCGTGATCTTCGGCTTCCCGGTGATCACCGCCAATGGCGAGTACACCCTGGTCAAGGATCTGCCGATCGACGATTTCAGCCAGAACTACATCCACAAAACCCTGGCCGAGCTGGAAGAAGAGCGCAGCGGCGTGTCGCATCTGCTGGGCTGAGTTTTTGCTTGACGTTGTAACGAAAACGCCGGGCAGTGCCCGGCGTTTTTTTTTGCGTCGCGTATGTGATGCGTTGCACTGTGGCGCGAAATAAAACCGCCATCACGTACATCGATGTTGGATGATCAACGCGGTATGTGTTGCCGCTGAACTGATCATATCGCGCAATGCGATCGGCTTACGCTAGGCCTTCGGCCTTTAGTGCGGCCTGCACATCGGCATCGGCCAGCATGCGCTGCACGAACGCATCCAATGCACTCAAGCCGCTCAGATCCACGCCGACCTTCTGTGCCCATAACAAGGTCACGAACAGATACGCATCGGCGCCGGTGTGGGTGTCGCTGGCCAGCCAGGTACGGTCTTGCAGATGCGTGTTGGCACGTTCGTACAAGGTGCGCAACTCGCTACGTGCGTCGTCGTGACTGCGCGCAATCAGCGCATCGTCCTGTAGGTAGGCGGTGCTGCCAAAAATCGGCTTGAACGTCGGATGCACATCGGCATTGGCGAAGGCGATCCAACGATTGATCTCGGCGCGGCTGCGTGCAGTGCCGTCGCCGGACAGGCCGGTGAGCGGTGCGATGTCGGCGATGTAATTGAGGATGGCCGCGTTCTGATTCAACGCCCAATCGTCGACCACCAACAACGGAACGGCGCCGGCCGGATTGAGGCGCAGATACTCGGGTGATTTCATCGTGGCGGCATCGACCACGGTCAGTTCGAACGGCAGGCCCGACCAGCGCAACACGATGTGATCTGCCAGCGAGCAAGCGCCGGGCTTGGTGTACAGCTTCATGAGAACTCCACGCAAAAGCGAAGACGCAAGCTTAGAGCGGCTAACAAAACGTAGCGAGCAGTCGTCAGGTGGGTGCGGACGGCGCGCAGGAACCGGAGTGTACGGGTGGTATATGCCGATTCCGAGCACCGGCCGCGCCCGCCTGGCGGCTGCGCAGTAGTTTTGTTAGCCGCTCTTAGCGTCAACGCGTGCGTGCGTGGAGAGCGTCAGGACGCAGTGCGTGGACGCAGCTTCTGCACGCGATAGAACGTGTGGTCGCCGATGGTGGCAACCTGATACGCATTGCGCCAGCTCGGGCTTGCAATCGCGCTTGCAGCAAAGTGACTTGCGCCTGGCACGATCTCCTTGCGCTGACCCACTGGTAACTCCCAGTTGCGCTCTGCGGCCAGTGCCACATCCAATGCCTTGTTCCAGGCATCGTCATTTTTGAGCTGGGTTCCCGGTGACAAGATCGTTGGCGCGAACTGCTTGCGCGCGGTGACCACCTGGCACATCGAATCGCCCCACAAACCGCTATCCAGACGACGCAGCGCGACTTCCGCAACGGCCTGCTGGCCACGCAAGGTCTGGTCACGCGCTTCCAAGTACACGGTGGTACTCAAACACAACGAATCTGCAGCCGGCTGCGGCAATAATTGCGACAGCCAAAGTATCCAAGCCAGTTTCATAGAAGTCCTTGCTCCGTATGGGCCGATCCGCAGGCCATCCAAAGTGGATGCACCAGTGCGAAGGGCTTGGCGTCATGAGGAGGCGACCTGCCAGGCGTCGCCAAGTGTCCGGCGAAACAACATCTGCCGGAGGTGCCCACCAAATACGGTGGGTCAAAAAGTTGGCGCAAGGTAGGCGGGGATCACATAATCCCGGCTGAATGGGCGGGGTTGGCGCGCGTGATTGCTTGTTGCGTCTAGTGTTTTGCTTGATGGCAATAATACAATGCAACATTGAGATGCGTCGCATCGATTTGGCGACAGTAACTATCAAGACTTAGGGAAGGCCTGATTAACCCATGCATCGCCGCCATGCGGATCAGTCAAATCAATAAGTTAAACTTCGCGCTAGTGAGTTAATCAGAGAATCCTTAGGGAACCTCTGAACAACTCCCCA
Organism: Xanthomonas populi; assembly: GCF_002940065.1. GTDB lineage: Bacteria > Pseudomonadota > Gammaproteobacteria > Xanthomonadales > Xanthomonadaceae > Xanthomonas > Xanthomonas populi. The sequence goes on along the minus strand of NZ_MDEJ01000172.1, from coordinate 79 downwards.
TAGATGCGCGACACGACGCACTCACCTTGAGGAGGCATCCATGCAACTGACATTCGGTGATGCGCAGGGCTTGGGCAAG
>NZ_MDEJ01000171.1 GCF_002940065.1 Xanthomonas populi | reverse complement strand
TCGATTAGGGAAAATTGCTCTGGTATGATCTCCATACTCGATAGTTTACTCGCTCAGGCCATTAGTGTTAACAGGCCCTACATCGAGATGTTCTACAACCCCAACCGCCGCCACGGTTCAACTGACGAGCTGTCCCCTGTAGAGTTTGAACGGCGCTACCCGCAACGAGGGTCTTGAGTGTCTACGGAACCCTGGGCGTATCATGCGCTACATCCCACGACAGCCAACAGCCCAAGCCCGTGAAATGGAAGTACGTCGATCAGACGCGGAGAATGACCCCCGGTTCAATTGTAACAGGCCACCTAGTTCGCACTACACGCGCGCCGCAATCGCGAGCCTGTTTCGAAAGTGAAATCGGCACGCGCCAATCGCATGGCCGACCTCGACCCGCAGACCCTGGCTGCGATGCAGCACGGCTGCACAACGCCTCTCGCGCCAGCAGCTCAACCCACGAAGTGCTGATAACCGCGTTGCGTTGGCTGCCATGGATGACCGTCGGCATCGACAACCACCACGCCAGGTGCGGCGACGATCTGGCCGATGCGCGTCACCGCGACTTCGGCGAAGTCCATCGCCTGCACCACCGCGTCGCGGTGGTGCACGGCGGCGGTGAAGCACAGCTCGTAGTCGTCGCCGCCACCGAGTTGCCAGCCGATGCATTGCAACGCGCTGATCCCAGCGCTGCGTTGCATCGCCGGCAGGGCCGCCAGCGCAAGCTGCGCGCCCACACCGCTGCGTTCGCACAGATGTCCCAGATCGGCCAGCAGGCCGTCGGAGATGTCTACGCACGCATGCGCAAGCCCACGCAATCGCAGGCCGGCGTGCACGCGCGGCTGCGGGCGCAGCAGGCGGCCGCGCCACTGCTCGTGCAACGGGTCGGCAGCCGCGCAGGTCACGTCCAACTGGCCGGCTTGCCACAGCGACAACGCTGCGGCCGCCTCGCCCGGCGCACCGGTCACCCATACATCGTCGCCCACACGCGCACCATCGCGACGCAGCGCCGCGCCCGGCGGCAGACTGCCGATCGCGGTGACCGCACACGACAACGGCCCGCGCGTGGTATCGCCGCCGACCAACGCAATGGCATGCGCATCAGCCAACGCAAAGAATCCATCGGCAAACGCGTCGACCCAGCCCGCATCGTCGTGCGGCAACGACAGCGACAAGGTGCACCAACGCGGTTGCGCGCCCATCGCGGCCAGATCGGAGAGATTCACCGCCAGCGTCTTCCAGCCCAGATCGTCGGCGCGCGTCTCGTGCGGAAAATGCACGCCCGCATTGAGCGTATCGGCGGTGATCGCCAATTGCTCGCCGGGCGGCGGCTGCAGCAGCGCCGCATCGTCGCCGATGCCCAACGGCACATCGGCACGCGCCGCGATGCGAGCGCGCAAGCGCGCAATCAGATCGAATTCGGGCATGGGGACGGGAATCGGGAGAAGGGAATCGGGAGTCGCAAAAGCGCGTCAGCAGATATCGGAAATGGTGCTCTTACGCTTCCCAATTCCCGACTCCGGCAGCGCCTCAGGCGCCGCCCGCGCCCGACTCCACCTTGCGCCAGTCCACCGCCGCGCGGTCCAGCACGCCATTGACGTAGGTGTGACCATGCTCGGAGCCAAACCGCTTGGCAATTTCGATCGCTTCGTTGATCACCACGCGGTACGGCACGTCCTGGCGATACAGCAATTCGTAGGCGGCCAGGCGCAGCACCGCGCGCTCGATCGCGTCGACCTCTTCCACGCCGCGATCCAGATACGGCGCCAGCGCGGTATCCAGCTCGGCACGATGGGTCAGCACGCCTTCGACCAGGCCTTCGAAATACGCCAGATCGGCCACTTCGTGCGCTTGTTCATGCGCAAACTGGGAGATCACCTGCTTGGCGAACCCACCGGAAATCTGCCAAGCGTATACCGCCTGCAAGGCACGTCGGCGCGCGCGCGAACGCAGTACAGGATCGACGCCGTCGCGACGGACGTGGCGGGCATGTCCACCGGGCTTGCTCATGGCAACAACTCCATCAGATTGCACAATTCCAGCGCCGCAAGTGCGCATTCTTCGCCCTTGTTACCATGGCTGCCGCCGGCACGCGCCTCGGCATCTTCCACCCGCTCTACCGCCAGCACGCCGTTGAGCACCGGCACGCCGGTCTGCAACTGCACGCTCATCAGGCCTTCGGCGCAGAGGTCGGCCACGTGTTCGTAATGGCGGGTGTCGCCGCGGATCACACAGCCCAGCGCGATGATCGCGCCATGCTGGCCGGATTGCGCCAGGCGGTTGGCAGCGATCGGAATTTCCCAGGCGCCCGGCACGCGGACCACGTCGATGGCGTCCTCGCCGATGCCGTTGCCGGCCAGGCTGTGGCGCGCGCCGGTGACCAGCGCGTCGGTGATGCGGGCATTCCAGCGGCTGGCGATGATTGCAAAGCGCGCGGTGGTGGGGCGGAGATCGCCTTCGTAGTGGGTCATGCGGGTCGGCAACTCAAGGGGGCGGCAAGTTTAACAGCTGCCGGGGGCCTGGCCCCGCCGACGCGTGCAGGCCGGGGCCGCCGAAGCAGACCAGGCCATGTGCCTCAGACGCGATTTTGGAGCGGGCAGCAAAAGAGTGCGCAGCTGCCAGATGGCGCGGTCGATGCTCAAAGACAGCGGGAGCCGCTAGGCCAACGCGATTCCTGCGATCCGTCCGCAACCACCCTGACGGCGGGCTCACTCCATGCTGTGGGCCACCCTCAGGGCCGCGCGGCAGCCGGCACAGAACGCACGCCCTCGCCCGCGTGGCATTCCAAATACTCCACCACCTCCAGCCCGAACCCGGCCAAGCCCACCTGACGCCGCGGCGTGCCCAGCACGCGCAGCTTGCCCAGGCCGAGCTCGGCCAGGATATGCGCGCCGGCGCCATTGCGCCGCCACTGACTGACGTCCTTGGCGTTGGCGGCCGCTTCCGGTTGCTGGCGCAGCCGCGCCAGCAACGATTCGCTGTCGCGCGGCGCGGACAGCACCACCATCACGCCCTGCCCTTCGTCCGCGATCGCACGCAGTGCATCGGTGGCCGCCACGCCGAAGTCATCGCGCTGCCAGTGCAGCAGATCGGCAAGCGGGTTTTCCACTTGCACGCGCACCAGCGTCGGCGTGTGCGGATCGGCGTTGCCACGCACCAGCGCAAAGTGCAGATCGTGCGCGATGCGGTCGCGGTAGGTCACCAGCGTGAACGGCCCGAACTCGGTGGTGATCTCGCGTTCGTCCACACGCTCGACGGTGTGCTCGTTGGCCAGGCGATAGGCGATCAGATCGGCGATCGAGCCCATCTTCAGCCCGTGCTCGCGCGCAAATATTTCCAGCTGCGGGCGACGCGCCATGCTGCCATCCGGGTTGAGCACTTCCACCAGCACGCCGGCCGGTTCCAGCCCGGCCAGCATTGGCAGGTCGCTGGCCGCTTCGGTATGCCCGGCGCGGGTCAACACGCCACCGGGCTGCGAGATCAGCGGGAAGATATGCCCCGGCTGACTCAGATCCTGCGGCTTGGCATCCGGCCGCACCGCAGTGCGCACTGTGTGTGCGCGGTCATAGGCGGAGATGCCGGTGGTCACGCCTTCGGCCGCCTCGATGCTGACGGTGAAGTTGGTCTGGAACTGTGCGGTGTTGTTGCGCACCATCGGCGCCAGGCCAAGCTGCGCGCAACGCTCGCGGGTCAGCGACAGACACACCAGCCCGCGCGCGTGGGTCACCATGAAATTGATGTCCGACGGCTTGACCAGCTCGGCGGCCATGATCAGATCGCCTTCGTTCTCTCGGTCCTCGTCATCGACGATCACCACCATGCGCCCGGCGCGCAGTTCTTCGATCAATTCCGGAACGGGCGCAAAGTTCATGCCGCACCCCGCGTGCCGAGCAGGCGTTCGACATAGCGCGCCACCAGATCGATTTCCAGATTCACCGCCGCGCCGACCGCGGTCTGCACAAATGCGGTATTGGCCACCGTATGCGGAATCAACGCGACCTCGAAGCCGTCTTCGTCCACTTCATTGATGGTGAGACTGACCCCGTCCACGCAGATGGAGCCCTTCTTGGCGACATAGCGCAACACCGCCGGCGGGGCGGCAAACCGCCAACGCTGCGCACGCGCATCGCCCTGCACCGACTGCACCTGGCCCAGACCATCGACATGCCCGCTGACCAGATGCCCCCCAAGACGGTCGGTGGGGCGCATTGCGCGCTCCAGATTGAGCAACGCGCCTTCCGGCAAGGCGCCCAGTGTGGTCAGCGACAAGGTTTCGGTCGAGGCATCGGCTTGAAAGCTGCCGGCATCGAACGCGATCACGGTCAGGCACACGCCGTTGACCGCGATGCTCTCGCCCAATTGCACCGCTTCGAACGGCAGGCTGCCGGTGGCGAAGGTGAAACGCACATCGCCGCCTTGCAGCTGGCGCGCAGCCAAATGGCCGACGCCTTCGATGATTCCAGTGAACATCAGCGCGCCTCCGTTTGCAGTGACAACGGAGCGGACGGAGCGCGGTAAAAGATCGCGACGCAGCGCGACGGGTGACGCATGGACATAGTCGTTTCTCGCAGGAGTTGAGCGAAAAACGCCACAAGGCAAACAGGCGCGCGCACAGCCGCAAGGCTGCACGTTGGCCGTCTTCTTTCATCCGGACTATACCGTCGGCCCCGGCATCGCACCGGATCTGCTGATCCTTGCGCAGCAAGAGTTTCGCGGGGATTCGCTTAACTCCGATGCGCAAGCGCTCGCGGGCTCGCACGCTTGCGCATGCCTACCGCCGGTGGGGAATCGCGCCCCGCCCTGAAGACGTTCGTGAGTGCCGGCGAACCGGCGAGCGCAGTCTAGCAGGGCGCATTGGTGCAATTGCTGAGCCTTCGCTAAGGCTGGCAGGACACTGCGTCATGTCAGGAAATCCTCCATAGCCAGCATTGTGAATGATCTGTTAAATTGCGCGCCGCGACGGGAGACGTCGTTCTTTCCACCCCGCAACGGGGCCGAGACACGGACATCAATTCGGAGAGAACACTCAATGCGTAACACCCTGATTCTGGCTGCCCTGCTGGCCGCCGCATCGTTTGCCGCGTCTGCTCAAGGCCTGAGCTACAGCTATGTCGAAGGCGGCTGGAACCGTACCGACGTCGCCGTCAACGACACGTCTGAAGTTATCGATGGCGGCTACATCCGCGGCTCCTAGAAGATTGCCGGGCCGGTATACGCGCTCGCTGGCTATCAGCGTGCCACCAAGGATTACAGCCTCGGCGGCGGCTTCGTGATCGAAGGCACCCTGGAGCAGGCCAGCGTCGGTATCGGCTACCGCCAGGAAATGACCGAGCGCGTCGAATTCATCGCCGACATCAGCGTGCTGCGCAGCAAGATCGAATCCGATCTGCGGCTGCGCGGCAGCTCGATCGACAACGCGTCCGACTCCACCAATCTCGGTTTCGCCAACCTGGGCCTGCGTGGCAATCCCTCGCCGCGTACCGAAGCCTGGGTCAAGGCTGGCTACATCGACGGTAATGGCGCAGACCAAGGCGAGTTCGTGGGCACCTTGGGTGGCCAGGTCAACTTCACCCCGACCTGGGGCCTGGTTGCCGAAGCGCAGTTCATCGACGACGCCAACCAGTACCGCGTCGGCGTGCGCGCAAGCTTCTGATCGGCGCGGCGCAGATGTGCAGGAAGGCCCCGCATGCTGGGCTTTTTTGCAGAGCTCGCCATGATGGCTTACCTGCCCAATAAGGGTCTTGCCAGAATCGGAGCCGTATCCGGATCCGATAGTGCAAATGAAACGTGTTGTCGATCGCCGAATCCATACTTGGTAAAGGACGAGGCACAGAATTTTTACCGCCCCACGTTCAGTAACAATTTGGCCAAGGCGATCGATGCAATTCAACGTAGCTTTGCTTTTTTCCTAATATTTTCAATGCCCACACGTACCACCTGAATGCTTCGTATGGAGCGGAAAATCCTACTCTTCAAATGGCCGCAGACCTTGCATCAAATTCATCTATAGCCCAAGGGCGCCGATAGCGCGATGTTAACCCTTCCATGTCTGGCGGCGTAAGTTTCTCGCTGAAAAATACTAATTCGTTCCCAACACGGGCATGCTCTGGTGCGCTGTAGTGAAGTGCCAGATCAGTCGAGTGGAACGGACTGTAAATTTCACGAATGAGATCGTGTGCATCGTAGGAAACTACCCAATGGCAAGGAAGTTTCGCAACCAAGCGAGCAAGCCGTCGATGATCATCTTCCTCGTAAGCATTGAGATAGAGGCCCGGACCCTTGTCGACGTACGGCGGATCCAGATACATCAGAACGTTGTCGGTCACGCGATCACAGTAGGATGAGACCAAGTCGCATGCGTCCAAATTGGTGACCGTGATCCGGCTCCGTAACTTGCCAATGCGCTGAATGCGCTCAATCAAGTCAACCTTATTCATCCGGGCATCTAAGGACCACTTGCCTGCCTGCTCTTTACCGCCGATCACCCCACCTTTAAGGATGCCAGATCGGTTCGTCCTATTTAGGAAGAAAGTTGCGAATCCCAGATCTTCCAGGCTTAAAGCATCAGAGGAGCGGTAGATGGCCTTGCAGTCGTACCAAGTCTCCATCGTGCACGTCGTTTCCTCAATTCGTGCGCATAGTCGATCGGTGTAATCAACAGCTTCGCGCCAAAATGCGAACACCGCGCGGTCCAAGTCATTGAGGTGTATTGCTGAAACTGCGCCGGAGCGCAACAGCTCAATGGCAAGCCCAGCTCCGCCACAAAAGGGCTCGACATATGTGCAGTCATACAAGGGCACCTCGAACAACCAAGTCGTAGCCGTGGTGACACGCACTGGATGATGACCATACCTTCAAAAAATCAGCGA
>NZ_MDEJ01000170.1 GCF_002940065.1 Xanthomonas populi | reverse complement strand
GCGCCATGCGCGCACTTGTTTCTACACGATCCGGGTGCAACCAGCTGATCTATCTCGGGAAAACGTGGGGAAACCTCAGTACCTGCTCCGCGTTGGCTGGCTCAGCCTTGGCTGTGGAGTCGTCGGCGCGGTTGCAGCCGGCCAATAGCAGCAGTGCGCTCATCAAACCAAGCAGTCTGGATGTCATGGGTGCGTTCCTCACGGGTGCGCGACAGCCTACATCGCCCGCATCGCGGCGATGTGCAGAACGGTGTGACCATTGCCGGTGTGACCATTGCGTCGTACCGATGTCATCGGCGCTTCATTCGCAGCGGTCACGCTGACGGCTTGGCAGGACCGCCGCCATGACCCCATGCAAGACTGAGCCTGCCCTCACTGCGCTGCAGCCCACTGACATTGCTGCAGCGACGCCCGCTGATTTTGGCCGATGGGAAGCGCGACGTGGCAACGCTGGCCGTGCTGTTGGGCGGCGATGCGGTGGCGCTGGTGCAGACCTTGTCTGCGATGGGGTATCTGCAGTTGAGTGAGGTGGCGGCAGTGGCAGGCAGTGCGATCGTGCCGATCGGCACGACCAGCACGATCGCTACGGCAGAGCCGACGCCCTCTGCGCCCATGCAACCGCCGGATGCGCAGCAGACCGAAGAAGACCTGCAACGTCAGCGCCCTCGTGCCGCCACCAACGCACGGCTGTATCTGCCCGACATCCTGCAGCTGCAACGCAACCCGGTGGCCGTGGTCCTGCATCGCCATCTGCACGCCGCCCGAGCCGAAGAGGCCATCAGCGCCGCCATCGCCGAAGCACTACGCGCGTTGCCGCAGATCACCTGCGCAACATATGCGGCACGCGTGCGCGCACGGATCGGCGAGTTGCTGCCGGATGCATTGCAGGCGGCTTGATCAAACAGTTGCCACCGATGCGTTGCAGGCGGCTTGATCGGACAGCTGCGACTTTTGAAATGTCGTACCGCCTGATCAGCACAACGGGCTAGCTGTCTGAGTTACTTCACATCACCCGAGCTTGGCATCTGAAACGCAGCGCGCAATCCTGACCAGCACTGCTGGTAGTCGCCCTGCCGATGCCTGGCCTGCAGCGCTTGCTGCGTGGGGCGCAACACCGCGCGCGTCTCGAACATGAAAGCCATGGTGTCGGCGATCACATCCGGGCGCGCGAGATCTGCATGCGAGGCCTTCTCGAATGTCGCCGCATCCGGGCCGTGACCGCTCATGCAGTTGTGTAGCGAGGCGCCACCCGGCGCGAAGCCTTCTGCCTTGGCATCGTAGACGCCGTGCACCAGCCCCATGAACTCGCTGGCCACGTTGCGATGGAACCACGGCGGGCGAAAGGTGTGCTGGGCCACCAGCCAGCGCGGCGGGAAGATCGCAACATCCATACTCGCGGTGCCGTGGGTGTCGCTGGGCGAGGTCAGCACGGTGAAGATGCTCGGGTCAGGATGATCGAAGCTGATCGAGCCGATGGTGTTGAAGCGGCGCAGATCGTAGCGGTACGGCGCGTAGTTGCCATGCCAGGCCACCACATCCAGCGGCGAATGGCCGATGTCCGCACGCCAGAGATGACCCTGGAATTTGGCCACCAGTTCGAACGCGCCTTCGCGCTGTTCGAAGGCCGCATGCGGCGTTTCGAAATCACGCGCGTTGGCCAGCCCGTTCGAGCCGATCGGCCCCAGGTCGGGCAGGCGCAGCAATGCGCCGAAGTTTTCGCAGACATAACCGCGTGCACTGCCGTCGGGCAGCTCGACACGAAAACGCACACCGCGCGGTATCACCCCAATCTGCTGCGGCTCCAGCTCCAACACGCCTAGTTCGGTGTGGATGCGCAGGCGGCCGAGTTGCGGCACCAGCAACAACTCGCCATCGGCATCGTAGAAGAAGCGATCGTGCATGGATGCGTTGGCCGCATACAGATGTATCGCAACGCCGGACATTGCCTCCGGCCCGCCGTTGCCCGCCATCGTGTACAGACCATCGATGAAATCGGTCGGCATGGGCGGCAATGGCAATGGACTCCAACGCAGTTGATCCGGTGGCACCGGGCCTCTGCCGAAGTCGTTGTGGAAGGTCGATTGCGCGATCAACGAGAACGCGCCATGCACGGCTGCCGGACGGATGCGATACAGCCAACTGCGCCGATTCTCAGCGCGCGGGGCGGTGAATGCCGTGCCGGACAACTGCTCGGCATACAGCCCGTGCGCCACACGCTGCGGCGAGTTCTGCCCGACTGGCAACGTATCGGCCACGGCCTCATTGGCAAATTCGTTGCAGAAACCGGTCATGTAACGCTGGTTGTTGTGCATGGCGTGCGTCCGGACTGGGCCCCAAGAGGCTGGGATTAGCCCCTCTCCCGTCGGAAGAGGGGCTTTAACTGAGTGCGTTCTCATTGGGTTGTCTTGTCAGACAACCGGGTCCCGATGGTGTGGCGCTTGAACGATTTGCCTTCAGCGAATCCCGAATAGCGAATCACCAATCCCAGCACTCAAAGCACCCCACGCTTCATCTGATCGCGCTCGATGCTCTCGAACAGCGCCTGGAAATTCCCTTCGCCAAAGCCCTCATTACCCTTGCGCTGGATGATCTCGAAGAAGATCGGGCCGATGCAGTTGGTGGTGAAGATCTGCAGCAGCTTGCGCTGCTTGGTATCCACATCGGCATCGATCAGGATCTTGTTGCGACGCAGGCGTGCGACGTCTTCGCCGTGGTCGGGAATGCGCAGGTCCACCACGTCGAAATACGTGTCCGGCGTGTCGAGAAAGCTCACGCCCGCCGCGCGCATCTTTTCCACGCTGGCGTAGATGTCGTCGGTAAAGCAGGCGATGTGCTGGATGCCTTCGCCGTGGTAGGCGTCTAGATACTCGTTGATCTGGCTCTTGGGGTCGGAGGATTCGTTGAGCGGAATGCGCACAATGCCGTCCGGTGCGGTCATTGCCTTGGACACCAAGCCGGTCCTGGCGCCCTTGATGTCGAAGTAGCGGATCTCGCGGAAATTGAACAGGCGCTCGTAGTAATCCGACCAGCGCTGCATGTTGCCGAAATACAGGTTATGGGTCAGGTGGTCGATGAAGGTCAGCCCGAAGCCGGCCGGGTGCTGGTCGGCGCCCGGAATCGGCGCGAAGTCGGCGTCGTAGACGCTGCCCGCATCGCCATAGCGGTCCACCAGATACAGCATGCAATCGCCGATGCCTTTGACCACCGGCGCCGGCACTGCACGCGTACCGGCTTTGTCCTGCACCGCTTCGCCGCCGTTGCCCAGCACGGTCTGCAGGACGGTCTGCGCCTGGGGACGGAAGCGGATCGCAAAGCCGCAGGCGCTCGGGCCATGCGCGGCGGCGAAATCGGCGGCGAACGAATCGGGGTCTTCGTTGAGCAGGAAGTTGACCCCGCCCTGGCGATAGACGGTGATGGCGCGGCTGCGGTGACGCAGCACCGCGCTGAAGCCCATCTTGCGAAAGGAGTCGTGCAGCTGCGCCACCTGGCCGGCGGGTGCGGCGAATTCGACGAATTCGAACCCGTCGATCCCCATCGGATTGTCGAAGGTGGTGACCTGCATGCCCGGATCGGGGCGGGTGATGGGGGGGGGCGGCTGTGCATTCATCGTCGTTTCTCCACGCTGGGCCGTCCGCAGGGCTATGCGGGGTGGCAGAAGACCCGCGAGAATGTGCGGGCCACCACAGGCTTGTAGTTGCAAATGAAACCAAAATCAAGACACAGTGCAGCATGAGCGATCTCGACGCCCCCACGCCGCCGCACCATCCTGTTCTGCTCAACCTTGAGCAGTTCCTGCCATATCGCCTCAGTGTGCTGTCCAACCGGATCAGCAGCAACATCGCCAAGGTCTACGGTGATCGTTACGGGATGGCCATTCCCGAGTGGCGGGTGATCACCATCCTGGCGCTGTATCCGGGCTCTTCGGCCAGTGAGGTTTCCGACCGCACGGCGATGGACAAGGTTGCAGTGAGCCGCGCCGTGGCGCGCCTGCTGGAGCGCGGCTTCATCCGCCGCGAAACCCATGGCGACGACCGCCGCCGCTCAATGCTGGCGCTGTCGCCGGCAGGGCGCCAGGTCTACGAGACCGTCGCCCCGCTGGTCAACGACATGGAGCAGCGGCTGATGTCAGTGTTCAGCGCCGAAGAGCAGCAGATCCTGGAAAAGCTGATCGACCGGCTGGCCAATGACGGGCTGCCGCGCATGGCGCGTAAGGACTGAGTCCTGCCACGGTGGTGCGCGGCTCGCCCCCATCCGCCCTGACGGGGCATCTTCCTGCGCAAGCAGGGGAACGGCAAGCAGGGGCTCACGCCTGCGGCGGCGCCCACTGCTTGAGAAAGTCCAACAGCTTCTTGCGATCGTAACCCTCGCCCTTGCGCAGCTCCGGGCCTGACTGCAGGGTCAGCGACTTGCCCTCGTTGTCCAGCACCAACAGCGACGGGTAGTCGTTGAGCTGGACGTACTGCGACAGGAAGGGCGCGTTCTCGTTGGCCGCATCGCGGTTGACCTTGACCACTACAAAGTGCGCATCGCGGAAGCTGCGCAGCTCCGCATCGCCGCCCATCAGCTCGTCCAGTGCCTTGCACGGCTCGCAGGCCGCGTTGCCGACATTGAGTACGATGCGCTTGCCGCCGCGCTTGGCTTCGACCTTGGCAGTCTCCAGATCCGCAGCCGGATCGCGTGAGGGGTCGTATTGCGCGTTGAGCGCGGCGGCTGCGGCGATATCCGCAGCGGTCGGCGTGTTGCCCGAAGACACCGGCTGGCTGGGATCGGCGCTGGGCGGCTTCTGCATCGAGGTGTCCAGCGGCCGTGGCGCCTCCTGTTGCTCAGGCTGCCCGCAGGCGCTCAACAGGCTCGTCAGCAGCACGCCCGCCAGCAGCGGGCCACAGACAATGGGTTTGATCGGCATTGCAGTTCTCCTCACGTCACACCATGCATCAGTTTGTTGATCAACGGCGCGATCAGGAACAACACCGCGCCGGCGCCCAGCAGCGCCCAAAACCCGAAGGTATACCCGCTCAGGGCCGAGGACACGCTCACCCCTTCGCTTCCGCTGACATGCCCGGCAAAAATGCCCGACAGGTTGTTGCCGATGCCGGTGGACAAAAACCAGCCACCCATCCCGAAACCCACCAGACGCACCGGCGCCAGCTTGGTCACCATCGACAGGCCGATAGGCGACAGGCACAACTCGCCCACAGACTGAATCACATACACCATGAACAAGGTCCAGAACGGCACTTTGCCAGCATCGTTGACCAGGCTCGACAGCGCAAACATCAGCAGCAAAAACGCCAAGCCGTTAAACAGCAGGCCCAGGCCGAACTTGCGCGGAATCGAGGGATTGAAGCGGCCGGACTTGACCCAAATCCAGGCCATGATCGGCGCCAGCGTGATGATGGCAATCGAGTTCACCGACTGGAACCAGGCGGTCGGGAAGGTCCAATCTCCGAAGCCGCGGTCGACGATGTTGTCGGCCAGGAAGGTGAACGAACTGCCGGCCTGCTCGAAGAACATCCAGAACAGCACGTTGAAGGCGAAGATGATCAGCATTGCAATCACTTTGTCGCGCTGCACCTTGCCCTCGCGGATGCCTTCGATCAACAGCATCACCGACAGGCCGATGAACAACACGGTCAACACGATTTGCAACACGTCCGCGCCGACGGCAAGCAGGAAGTACACCACCGGAACCGCGAGCACGCAGCCGACCAACACCGTCAGCACACGGCCGATGCCCTGCGCATTGGGTGCCGGTGCGCCGATGCCATTGAGCTGAGGGCGGCCGATCCAGAACCACACCAGGCTGATCAGCATGCCAACGCCGGAGGCCATGAACACCATCTTGTAAGACGGCATGGCCTGGGTGCCGAACACCTTTTCGGCCAGCAACTGGGTGAGCACCGGCGAGATCATCGCGCCGAGGTTGATGCCCATGTAGAAGATGGTGAAGCCGCTGTCGCGGCGCGGGTCGGTGGTTTTATACAACTTCCCCACCATCGTCGAAATATTCGGCTTGAACAGGCCGTTGCCCACCACCACGGTGGCAAGCCCCACTTCGAACACCCGCTGGTCGGGCACTGCGATCAGGAACAACCCGGCGGCCATCACCGCCGCACCAACCAGAATTGATCGTTGGTACCCGAGTACGCGATCGGCGACGTATCCACCGAAAATCGCTGCTGCGTAGACCAAGGCCAGATAGGCGCCATAAGTTGCGCTGGCTGTCGCTTGCCCAGACCCCTGGCCGTTGTGAAACTGCGCCACGATGTACAGCACCAGCGCCCAACGAATGCCATAGAACGCAAAGCGTTCCCAGAATTCGGTCATGAACAGCATCCACAACGGCCGGGGATGGCCAAGCAGCGTGGGGAACTCGGGCGGCGCAGGCGGCTGTGGCGGAGCGGAGGCGGAAGTCGGCGCGGCAGCGTCAACACTCATAAGGTGTCCCTTGCGTATTCAGTGATGGCTGGGTGCCCGGAGCGTACCCCGGGAGAGGCGCGAGGATCACTTAGACGTCATGTACGCGTCAAATTCGCAGGACTCGTCGACCTGATGGCGGCGGCTGGTCTGCGAGCCTGAAGCCCCGTACCCTCGCCCCAACCCCTCTCCCGACGGGAGAGGGGCTAGCACGACCCTTCCCCTGCCGGGGAAGATGCCCGAAGGGGCGGATGGGGGTACGGTTTCGCAACGGAGGATCAGACGAGAGCTTCGTCTTTGGTTCGACTCCTGGCAGGCTGAGGTTTACCGGCGTCAGGTCTACTGGTTCCCCCACCAACTCCAGCCCTACTCAGTCTTAGAGCCTGTTCAAAGTCTTCTAAGCAGCAACGCCAGGAACGCCAGGAACGCCAGGTGGATCATCTGCAAGCTGGTG
>NZ_MDEJ01000169.1 GCF_002940065.1 Xanthomonas populi | reverse complement strand
TCGCTGATTTTTTGAAGGTATGGTCATCATCCAGTGCGTGTCACCACGGCTACGACTTGGTTGTTCGAGGTGCCCTTCTATCAGCGGCAGATCAATTCTTCAGTCATCGTCGCGAGCAAAGCCCGCATAGTTAAGGCCGACACTGCCTCTACCGGTTTCGTTCAATAGCGGGCTCGTTTCAGGATCAGCTGCGTACAACGTCACACGTAATGCATTTTCACCCCGCAACTCGAAGTGCGGCCTCCGTCCGGACAAGCGCTCGCTGCGATTGAGGATCTGCGGCACGCCCTCGCCACGCTTCTCCATCACGCGACTCCGGCCGACGCCCTCCATCTCGACCGGGCAGCGCGCTAGCAGGTTGGTCAATAGTTCATTGCGGGTGGCGGTGCGCAGGGCGATCGACTCCACCGATTGGGAGTTGGGTAACGCGCCAGGCGATGTGATCTCCAGCCGGTCGGTGAACAAATGCACCTGCACAGGCGCCCCGCTGATCGAGTAGTCGCGATGCGCACCGGCGTTGGCGATGGCCTCGAATACAGCCTCTGGATCGAACTGGGGCACGTCGATCCGGCCCAACTGCTTGCGTGCCGCAGTGCGCATGCCTCGCAGTACGAAGGCGGCAGCCTGGCGAATCTGCTGATCCAGCGGCCCTTGAATATCCTGCGCATCCAGTTGCTCCTGGGCAGTCTTCTCGGTGCCGGCATAATGCACGCATTGCACATAGGCCTGCGGCAACCAATCGCTTGGCGTGGCCGTCGCCATCAAGACGCCAGCGACACTGGCCCATTCCTCGCCAGGCTCTCCCGGAACCAGCAGCTTCAGCTTGCGCAGACGCAGTTCCTCAGGTTCATCGGTTGTCCCGAGAAAACGGCCGTACAGCGCAGCATCAAAGTTCGCCTGCGTACAGCCCAGCACGGGCATCTCATCGAAACCCAGAGTGCCGGCGCGCTGCCGCGACTGCATGAGACGCAACAATTCGTTTGGCGGCAGTTCGTGCTTGGAACTGCCCTGACGGCGGAAATAGCCACCCGGGGCGAGATGGACATAGAGCGAACGCGGTATGTCGATCACCAAAACAGCATGCTCGGTGCCGGAGCGATCGGGAACCAGCCTACGCCGCAAATAGAGGGCGGGCTCGGGCTTGATGAGGTCACGCACGCAGTTCTCGACCCAGATGCTGACTGCGTCCAATCGATCCAATGGGATCCCGACCACGTCGCGGGTCTTGTCGTCCACACCCAGGATCAGGCGCCCACCGATGGCATTGGCGAATGCCGCGATTTCCTGGCAAAGGCTATTCCCGTTCGGTCCCTTGATCTTGTCGTTCTCGAACACGACTTGCTTGAATTCCAGCTGCGAGTCTTCGCCCAGCCGAATCTGCGCGAGCAAATCGCCAAATTCACGTGAGCTAGTCATTGCTCGGGATGCTCCAGTGTCCACTCCACATCAAACAGCACCTGCACGGTGTGCTGCGTGCGCAGCGCATTTTCAACCCGCTCCAGCATCACGTCCTGGCTACGCTCGATGCGCTTCCTGCCTTCAAAGAAATCGAGCATGGCATCATCACGCTGCTGCTCGATCCGCTTGATCTCGCGTTTGAGCTGGGCTTTTTGCTCCAAGGTCTCGAGCTGACGCAAAGCACGTTTGGCATCGCGCACCTGCAGATCGAATTCATCGATACTCTGCTGCAGCAATAGCCGTTGATCCCCGCCCCAACGGTCAAGACGCTCGGACTCCTGTAAAAACCACTGCTCGTTGCGCCTGTTTGCCTCAGCCAGCACGCGCTCCACTGCCGCTTCAAAAGCGGGAAGCGCACGATCTTCGGCGACACGGTGCCGTGGCACAAAACGGGCAGGCACTTCCATCAGACGCGCAGCGGTCTCGTCGGGCACAACGCGCCCGTCACTGCACAGCGCACTGCAGACCAGTTCTTCCAGCACTTCCTCTGCGGTCTGGATGGTGACCAGCGCTACACGCAGCTGCCCTCTGCTTCCCAACCACTGGCGCACATCGGCACGCTGTGCATCCACAGCGGCGTAATCGAAATGAAGCGTGCCAGGTGGAGTCGGGCGTTCTTTGGCCTGGCGGCAAAGCCTTTCTCCCAACCCCTTGTCCGGCCTCAACAACCCGGCATTGGCTTCTTCGGCCGGCGGCCAGCTGACGGCGTAATCGCCTTCCTCCAATTTAACCAGCTTGTCGCTGATGCGCGCTTTCGGCCGTTCGGCAGCGATCAGGTGTAGAAAATGACTTTCATACTGATTGATCTTGTGCAGCATGCCTGCGCGACGTGAGCGCAAGTTGCGTACGACATCCTCGTCAAAATGCTCCAGCAGCATGCGCCGCGCACTTTCCTCGCGCCGGCCGATGCTCTCGTCCAGCTCCGCCTGCAAGGCAGCGAACTCCGACTCGATTTGCGCAGCGTCGCGACAGTTCTGATAGATACGCAGGATCCGCTGCTCGATGTCCACACCGGATTCGATCGCACCCAATATGTCGTCGCTGGCACCAAATACACCGTCAAACAATTTGAACTTCTTTTCCAGGAGCTCAAACACCAATTGATCCGCACGATTCTTGCGATTGACGAAATTCACCACGACCACATCGCTCTTCTGACCATAGCGATGGATACGCCCGATCCGCTGCTCCACACGTTGCGGATTCCAGGGCAGATCGTAGTTCACCAACAACGAGCAAAATTGCAGATTGATGCCCTCGCCGCCTGCTTCGGTGGTGATGAGAACATCGCGATGATCGCGGAAGGCTTCGACCACTGCGGCCTTCATGTCTGCCGTTTTGGAACCTGAAACAAGCGCAGAGCCGGCGTGCCGCTCCAGCCAGTCGGCGTACAGCTGCCTGGAATCGACATCGTCGTTGCTTCCGTTGAGCAGGCCGGTTCGCCCGGCATAGCCATGTTCTTCGAGCAGGACACGCAAGTACTCCTGTGTGCGCCGCGACTCGGTAAAGATCACTGCCTTACGTTGCCCGCCGAGCTTTTCGGCCATCGCAAGCGCTCGCCCGAGGACCAGTAATAGCGCGTCGCCTTTGCGATTGCTTTGAATCTGCTTGGCCAGGTCACGGTAACCGCGCAGACGATCGATTTCCTGCGCGCGGCAGAGCAGCTCTGCCTGCAAGACATCGCTATCGGGCACATCGCCCGGCCTTTCCATTCCATCGGACTCCAGCTCATCGCTGAGTTCGTCGACGGTCTCGAAGTCTTCGATCTGCTTGGCAGTGAGCGCCTGGTTGGACTCGAGTCGACCGATGATCGTGTCGAGCGTATCGGCGATGGCGAACGTCGAGGAAGCCAGAATCTTGCGCACCACCAATGTCACCAGATGCCGGGCTGTCGGCTTGATGGCAAGGATGGAAGGGTCCTGCAGATAAGCCGAAACCTTGTCGTAGAGTTCAAGCTCTTCGTCGGAGGGCGTGAAGTCCTGAGTGATGGAGAAGCGCTTGGTGAAATTGATGCCACCTTCGGCTTGTACTTGACGACGCAAGGTACGGTGACAGATCCGTTCAAGCCGATGCCTTAAGTCATTAAGCCTGGCCTCTGAGCTCCGACCTGAGGCGTATTGCATCTGAAACGCCTTCTGACTACCGAAGAATTCGTCGCTGATGAAGGACACCAGCCCATACAACTCAATCAACGAATTCTGGAACGGCGTGGCGGTCAGTAGGACCTTTCGCCTTCCACGCAGCGCTTCGTTCAAGGCGACAGCACGCTTTGACGCACTCTTGCCTTTATACAAGTTGCGCAGCTTGTGCGCTTCATCCAGCACGACCAGATCCCAACTGACCGCAGCAAGCTCGTTTTGCTTGCTGGCGGCAAACTCATAGGACGTCACGATGATCGCGTCATCGTTCTGAAAAGGATTGCTTGCGTCGGGTCGACGAAAGGCATTGAACGACTTGCTCTCAAGAATGCAGGAGGGCAGCTGAAACTTCTCTTCGAGCTCCTGTGTCCACTGCTTACGCAGCGTTGCAGGGACGATCAACAGCAGACGGCGGCGGCGTTGTGCCCAATGCTGGGCCAGCACCAGGCCGGCCTCGATGGTCTTGCCGAGTCCAACCTCATCGGCAAGCAACACGCCCGCCTCGACAGGCGATTTGAGCGCGAACAAAGCGGCATCCACCTGATGCGGGTTCATATCGACGCGCGCAGCAGACAAGGCACGTGCAACTGCCGCTTCGTCACGATTACGCAACGTCAACCAATGGGCGAAGAACTTGCCCTGGTGATGTGAGTAGCGATGCGACCCCGGCTGACCACTGGGATAGACAATGCCGGTCGATGGCGCTGGCAGAGTGGACATGGAGAATGCCTTTATGAAATACGACGAAACTCTCGTCAGAGTATGCCGAGTGAAGCAAAACTTCTCCAACACGCGTGCACATCTGCGCAAACGTGGCGTGACAAAAAACCCCGCCTTTCGGCGGGGTCCTGTTTGATGCAACAGCCAAGTGGCCTGGATCAGAAATCCATGCCGCCCATGCCGCCCATGCCACCGCCGGACGGCATTGCTGCTTCGTCCTTCTTCGGTGTATCGGCCACCATCGCTTCGGTGGTGATCATCAGGCCGGCGATCGAGGCTGCGTTCTGCAGCGCTGAACGGGTGACCTTGGTCGGGTCCAGGATGCCGAACGCGACCATGTCGCCGAACTCGCCGTTGGCGGCGTTGTAGCCGTAGTTGCCGGTGCCTTCCTTGACCTTGTTCAGGATCACGGACGGCTCTTCGCCGGCATTGGCCACGATTTCGCGCAGCGGCGCTTCCATGGCGCGCAGGGCGATCTGGATACCGTGGGTCTGGTCTTCGTTGGCACCGGTCAGGTTACCCACGGCCACCAACGCACGCACCAGGGCCACACCGCCGCCCGGGACCACGCCTTCTTCGACCGCTGCACGGGTGGCGTGCAGGGCGTCTTCGACGCGCGCCTTCTTTTCCTTCATTTCGATTTCGGTCGAGGCGCCGACCTTGATCACTGCAACGCCACCGGCCAGCTTGGCCACGCGCTCCTGCAGCTTCTCGCGGTCGTAATCGGACGAGGTGTCTTCGATCTGGGTCTTGATCTGGCCCACGCGGGCTTCGATCGTGGCCGAATCGCCGGCGCCGTCGATGATGATGGTGTTCTCCTTGGAGACTTGCACCTTCTTCGCGCGGCCCAGGTCCTTGATCGTGGCCTTTTCAAGTGCCAGACCCACTTCCTCTGAGATCACGGTGCCGCCGGTCAGCACGGCCATGTCTTCCAGCATTGCCTTGCGACGGTCGCCGAAGCCCGGTGCTTTGACGGCCACGACCTTGACGATGCCACGGATGGTGTTGACCACCAGGGTTGCCAGCGCTTCGCCTTCGACTTCTTCAGCGACGATCAGCAACGGCTTGCCGGCCTTGGCCACGCCTTCCAGCACGGGCAGCAGGTCGCGCACGTTGGAGATCTTCTTGTCGTGCAGCAGGATGAACGGGTCGTCCAGATCGGCCGACTGGCTCTGCTGGTTGTTGATGAAGTATGGGGAGAGGTAGCCGCGATCGAACTGCATGCCCTCGACCACGTCCAGCTCGTTTTCCAGGCCCGAGCCTTCTTCAACGGTAATCACGCCTTCCTTGCCAACCTTCTGCATCGCTTCGGCAATGATGTTGCCGATCGATTCGTCCGAGTTGGCCGAGATGGTGCCGACCTGGGCAATCGCCTTATCGTCGGTGGTGGGCTTGGAGATGTTCTTCAGCTCGATGACGGCCGCCTTGACGGCCTGGTCGATACCGCGCTTGAGGTCCATCGGGTTCATGCCGGCGGCAACAGCCTTGACGCCTTCGCGGATCAGGGCCTGGGCCAGCACGGTGGCGGTAGTAGTGCCGTCGCCGGCGTTGTCGTTGGTGCGCGAAGCAACTTCCTTCACCATCTGCGCGCCCATGTTCTCGAACTTGTCGGCCAGTTCGATCTCCTTGGCGACAGAGACGCCGTCCTTGGTGATGGTCGGGGCGCCGAAGCTCTTCTCGAGCACGACATTACGGCCCTTGGGGCCCAGGGTCGCCTTGACGGCATTGGCGAGAATGTTGACGCCGCGCACCATGCGGTTGCGTGCGTCTTCACCGAAACGAATGTCTTTAGCAGCCATTTGTATGTAACTCCGGAAATAGGGAATAGGGGATGGGGATTCGGCAGATCAAGGGGCGGAGATCGGGGATGGGTGGGCTGGCTTGGGCGTCAGCCGCTCTGCCGATTCCCGCCTCCCGGCGCGTAGCGCCTGATCAGCCGATGACGGCGAGGATGTCGTCTTCGCGCAGCACCTTGTACTCGATGCCCTCGGCCTTGTAGCTGCTGCCCGCGTACTGGCCGTAGATGACCTTGTCGCCGACCTTGACCACCGGCGCGCGCAGGCTGCCATTGTCCAGGGGCTTGCCGGCGCCGATGGCGACAACTTCACCCTTGGTGGACTTTTCCTTTGCCGAATCCGGAATCACGATCCCGCCGGCGGAAACTTCGTCGGCTTCGATCGGCTTGACTACAACGCGGTCGTGAAGCGGCTTGATGCTCATACAGAAAGACCCTCTTAAGTGATTGATTGGCCTGGAAATTATCGGCGATGTTAGCACTCGTATGTGACGACTGCCAGCACAGCGCGCTAAAAAACCCGACAGAGCGGGTGCGAGCCATAGATTGTGCTGCGCGAGCAGCTTTCAAGGGCTGGGGGCAAAAAATTTTCGCCGGCCGTTTTCCTGCCAGGGGCCAAGAGCGGCTGACACACCCTTGCAAGCAGTTGGCAGATGAGCGCGGACGAGGCGCGTTGGAACCAGAATGTACAAGTAACGCATGCCGCACCGAGCACCAGCCGCGCCCGCAGCGCCGTAAATGCAGTCGCGTTGGTGATCGCTCTAAAAATGGAACCAGGATCTGAGGTTTCCCCACGTTTTCCCGAGATAGATCAGCTGGTTGCACCCGGATCGTGTAGAAACAAGTGCGCGCA
>NZ_MDEJ01000168.1 GCF_002940065.1 Xanthomonas populi | reverse complement strand
TCGCTGATTTTTTGAAGGTATGGTCATCATCCAGTGCGTGTCACCACGGCTACGACTTGGTTGTTCGAGGTGCCCTTATAATGAAACAGTCGTCCACCCAAGAACCTCGCTGTGCGGGCGCGTGTCGAGGCGCTGCACCGACCCGTGCCAATCCCATTCTCAGCATCTGCACACCGGCTTGGCCAGAGTTGCGGCATGCGCAACGGCAACGACAAACTTGGCGATCTGGTGGTGCTTGGGCCCGAGGGTCTGTACTGCCCGCAGGGCGACTTCCATATCGATCCCTGGCGGCCGGTACCGCGTGCGGTGATCACCCACGGGCATGGCGACCACGCGCGCAGCGGCATGGGGCAGTACCACTGCACGCACGAAAGTTTGCCGATCCTGCAATGGCGCCTCGGCGAGCAGATCTATCACACGCATGCCGATGGTGAAGCGTTTCGCTTGGGGCGTGCGCGAGTGTCGCTGCATCCGGCCGGCCATGTGCTCGGCTCGGCGCAGGTGCGCATCGAAGTGGATGGCGAAGTCTGGGTCGCTTCGGGCGACTACAAACGCCAGTACGATCCCACCTGCAAACCGTTCGAAGTGGTGCCCTGCGACACCTTCATCACCGAAGCGACCTTCGGGCTGCCGGTGTATCGCTGGCCGGACACCTCCGAGGTAGCGGCCGATATCGTCGCCTGGCGCCACGAATGCGCCGAGCGCGGCGAGGCGGCGATTTTGTATTGCTATGCACTGGGCAAGGCGCAACGCGTGTTGGCGGAATTACGCGCCTGGGACACGCAACCGGCGTTGTTGCATGGCGCGATCGCGGTGGGCGTAGAGGTGTATCGCCAAGCCGGCACCCCGATGCTGGACACCCAACCGGTCAGCGAACATGCGCGCGACGCCGACTATGCCGGGCAATTGGTATTGGCGCCGCCGTCTGCTGCCGGCAGCGCCTGGATACGTCGCTTCCGGCATGCGCAACAAGGTTTTGCATCGGGCTGGATGCGCATTCGCGGCAACCGCCGTCGGCGCAGTTACGACCGCGGCTTTGTCGTGTCCGATCATGCCGATTGGCCGGACCTGTTGCGCACCATCGAAGAGACCGGCGCGCGGCGCGTGATCGCCACCCATGGCAACACCGATGCCTTGATCCAGCATCTAATGGAACGCGGTGTCGCGGCCGAAGCATTCCGCACCGATTTCGGAGCCGAGGAATGAATCCTTTGCCCACACGCCGCTATGTCCGCGCACGCCCACGCATGCGTTTGAGTGGCGCACTCGCGTTTGGTCGGCATGCCTTGCTGTTTCGCATTCATCGCGCTGTGCCCGCAGCCATTGTCGGACCACCGCCACCGCCGCCGCAGCGGCACCCGCGCAACCTGAGTGCGTTTACGCAACGCGCATTGGCACTGTGCGCCGCAGACAAATGCACACCTGTGCAGGCGCTGCCGTGAAGCGATTTGCCGCGTTGTACCGCACGCTGGATCGCAGCATCGGCACGCTCGACAAGCGCGCGGCGCTGGTCCGTTATTTCG
Organism: Xanthomonas populi; assembly: GCF_002940065.1. Classification (GTDB taxonomy): domain Bacteria; phylum Pseudomonadota; class Gammaproteobacteria; order Xanthomonadales; family Xanthomonadaceae; genus Xanthomonas; species Xanthomonas populi. The sequence goes on along the minus strand of NZ_MDEJ01000168.1, from coordinate 5,464 downwards.
GCAGTGCGCCACCACTTGATGCGACCTGGGCGCTGTATCTGCTGGCCGGCGGCAAAGTGGCCAGCACGCGCATGCGCATCGCCAGCAGCGGCGAATTACGCGAGTGGATTACCGAAACCGCAGGCATCGCCGCGTGGTTGGTCGCAGACAGCTACGACCATGTCGGCGATCTGGCCGAAACGCTGGCCTTGTTGTTGGATGATCCGGTCACTGAAGCGGCCGACCTGGCATTGGCTGACTGGATCGAACAGCGCTTGCTACCGATCGCCAATCAAGACGTCGATGTGCGCAAGGCGTGCATCGTGGACGCGTGGCGCAGTCTTGCCTTCGACGAGCGCCTGGTGTTCAACAAACTGCTGACCGGCGCGCTGCGTGTGGGCGTGTCGCAGCGACTGGTGCAACAAGCCCTGGCCGAGTTATCGGGCATTGAGATTGCGCGCATCGCGCAGCGCATGCTAGGCAGCTGGCGACAGCATCCCACCTATCTCGCCAATCTGCTGAGCGCAGAAGAATTACCCGGCGATCGTCAGCAGCCCTACCCGTTCTTTCTCGCATCGCCACTGGAAGCCGAAGTCGAAACGTTGGGCACGGTCGATGATTGGTTGCTGGAATGGAAATGGGACGGCATTCGCCTGCAGCTGATTCGACGCGCTGGCGAAGCGGCATTGTGGTCACGCGGCGAAGAACGTCTGGATGGCCGCTTTCCGGAAATCGAACACGCCGCGATGCGGTTGCCCGAGGGCACCGTCATCGATGGCGAGCTGTTGGCCTGGCAACCGGAGCAGCCATTACCGATGCCGTTCACCGCCTTGCAGACACGCATCCAACGGCTCAAGCCCGGACCAAAGACATTGGCGGCAGCGCCAGCACGTGTGGTCGCCTACGATCTGCTTGAGCTGGCTGGCGAGGATTTACGCGAGCGTCCATTGCAGGAGCGTCGCGCATTGCTGGAAAGCGTACTGACCACGCTCGCCGACCCGCGTATCGTCGCTTCGCCGCTGGTGCAGGTCGGCGATTGGCAGGCTGCGGCGCAGGTGCGCCTGGATGCGCGCGAGCGCGGCGTGGAAGGGCTGATGCTCAAGCGCGCCAAATCGCTCTATCAATCCGGTCGCCGGCGCGGCGATTGGTGGAAATGGAAGATCGACCCGCTCACCATCGATGCGGTGCTGCTGTATGCGCAAGCCGGTCATGGCCGGCGCAGCACGCTGTACACCGACTACACCTTCGGGCTGTGGCATGAGGGCCAGCTGGTGCCGATCGCCAAGGCGTATTCGGGTCTGGACGATAAAGAGATTCTGCAACTGGACCGCTGGATCCGCGCCAACACCACCGAGCGTTTCGGCCCGGTGCGCGCGGTCACTGCGCATCATGTGTTCGAGTTAGGATTCGAAGCGGTCAACCGCAGCAAGCGGCACAAGTCCGGCATTGCGGTGCGCTTTCCGCGTATTTTGCGCTGGCGTCAGGACAAGCCGATGAGTCAGGCCGATCACCTGAGCAGCTTGCAGGCGCTGGCACGATGAGCGCAGCAGAGCAGACACGCGGCACACCATTGCAGCAATGGCGTGCCTGGTTCGCGCAGTGCGGCTGGGCGCCGTTACCGTTTCAACGCGATGTGTGGAAGCGCTATCTCGATGGCGAATCCGGTTTGCTGCATACGCCAACCGGTAGCGGCAAAACGCTGGCGGCGTTCGGTGGTCCGCTGCTGGAAGCGTTGGCCGCACGCGGGCGCCGCACGCCGATCAAATCTGTCACGACAACCACGCGCCGTCAGCAACAACGCACGCTGCAAGTGCTCTGGATCACCCCCTTGCGCGCACTCGCCGCCGATACCGCCCGCGCCCTGCGCGAACCGATGGAGGCATTGGGGCTGGATTGGCAGGTAGGCTTGCGCACCGGCGATGCCAGCGCGCGCGACAAGCGGCTGGCGCGCAGCGGCTGGCTCGATGTGCTGGTCACCACGCCCGAATCGTTGGCGTTGTTGCTGTCGTATCCGGAGACCGCGCCACAGTTGTCGTCGCTGCGTTGCGTGATCGTCGACGAGTGGCATGAGCTGCTCGGCAACAAGCGCGGCGTGCTGTTGCAATTATGCTTGGCCCACCTGCGCGGTTGGGCGCGGGAGCTGCGCATCTGGGGCTTGTCGGCCACGCTGGGCAACCTGGCGCAGGCACGCGACGTGCTGTTGCCGCATCGCCCGGATGCCGCATTGGTCTCTGGCGTCAAACCACGCGCGATGACATTGGAGACGTTGCTGCCCGAGAGTGGCGAACGCTTTCCCTGGGCCGGGCATCTGGGCTTGGCGCAGCTGGCGCGCGTGCTGCAAAAGATCATGCAGCAGCGCACCAGCCTGGTGTTTACCAACACGCGCGCGCAGGCGGAGTTGTGGCATCAGGCCTTGAGCGCGGTGTGGCCGGACGATCCGGCCACGCTCGCGTTGCATCACGGCTCGCTGGATCCATCGCTGCGCGCAGCGGCCGAACAAGGTTTGCGCGACGGCAGCCTGCGCTGCGTGGTCGCAACGTCCAGTCTGGATCTGGGGGTGGACTTTCCGGCTGTCGATCAAGTGCTGCAGGTCGGCAGCCCGAAAGGCGTTGCGCGCTTGCTGCAACGCGCCGGCCGCGCGCGTCACCGCCCAGGCGAATCCGGGCACGTGGTGTGCGTGCCTTCGCATGCGCTGGAACTGGTGGAATATGCTGCGGCGCGCCGCGCGATCGTGCATGGTCATATCGAAGCACGACCGCCGCCGCGTTTGTCGTTGGATGTGTTGGCGCAGCACTGCGTCACGCTCGCACTCGGTGGCGGTTTTCAAGCCGATGCCTTGTTTGAAGAAGTGCGCGGCACCGACGCATTTGCGGCACTGGATAAAACCACCTGGCAAGCGGTGCTCGACTTTATCGTGCAAGGCGGCAGTGCGCTGGCGCATTACCCGGATTTCCATAAAGTCGTCCGCGACCAAGATGGCGTGTATCGCGTCGTCGATCGGCGCGTCGCACTACGGCATCGCTTGTCCATCGGCACGATTAGCAGCGATGGCAGCGTGCGCGTGCAATTTCTGCGCGGCGGCCGGCTGGGTGCGGTGGAAGAGCAATTCGTCGGCCGTCTGCGCCGTGGCGATCGGTTCCAGTTCGCCGGGCGTTTGCTGGAACTGGTGCGGCTCGAAGACATGACTGCCTACGTGCGCGTCGCCAAGGGCGGTAGCGGTGTGGTGCCGAAATGGATGGGCGGGCGCATGCCGTTGTCGTCGGCATTAGGCCGCGAGGTGGAAGCGGTGTTTGCCGATCCCGGCGATGCGCCGGAAATGCAGGCACTGGCGCCGTTGCTCCGCTTGCAGTCATCGCTGTCCTCGCTGCCCGGCCCGGACCACCTGCTGGTGGAAAGCATCAAGGCGCGCGATGGCCGGCATGTGTTCGTGTATCCGTTCGCCGGCCGCCAGGTCAACGAAGGGTTGGCCGCATTGCTCGCTGCGCGCTGGGGTCGGCGTCAGCGCAACACCTTTATTTTTGCCGCTAACGATTACGGTTTCGTGCTGTCGCCCGCGCAGGACGTGGACTTAGATGCCAGCGTGTTGCAGGGTTTGCTGTCGCCGGCCGGATTGCTCGACGCTCTGCGAGACAGCCTCAACCTGGGCGAGTTGGCACGTCGCCAGTTCCGCGAGATCGCACGCGTCGCCGGGTTGCTGTCGCCATCGCTGCCCGGCCGTGTACCACGCAGCCTGCGTCAGCTGCAGGCCTCCAGCGGCTTGCTGTACGACGTGTTGCAGCGTTTCGATCCCGATCATCTGCTGCTTGCTCAGGCAGAGCGCGAAGTGTTCGAAGGCCAGCTCGAATTGGCACGACTCGCGCATGCATTGGAAGATTGCGCACGCCGCGAACTACGCCTGTGCCAACCGCGCAGCCTCACCCCGTTGTCGTTTCCGTTATGGGCCGAACGTGCGCGCGGCCAACTGAGTACCGAAGACTGGAAGGCACGCGTGTTGCGTGCTGCCGAACAACTGGAGCGCAAACATGGGCGATAGCGTGCAATTACAATTGGCCGGCGAGACGGTGGAATTGCTCGGCGAGCGTGCGCTGTATCGGCCAGCACAACGCGCCTTGTTGATCGCCGACCTGCATCTGGGCAAGGCCGATGTGTTCCGCCGCGCGGGCATCGGGCTACCGGCTGGCGGCACCGGGCACGATCTGGACCGGCTGGATGCGCTGCTGGCACAACGCGCTGTGGATGCGCTGTGGATTCTCGGCGATCTGTTACACGGACCTGCACCGCGCGCAGCCTGGCATCGCCGCTGGAGCGCCTGGCGCGAGCATCATTGCGCGTTGCGCGTGATCGCCATTCGCGGCAACCACGACCGCGCGTTGACAGGTGCCGATCTGCATATCGAAGCGGCTGGCGAACAGGTCGAAAACGGCCCGTTCGTGCTACGCCACGATCCCTTGCCACATCCCAGCCGCCATGTGCTGTGCGGGCATCTGCACCCGCTGGCCGCGCTGCCCGGCATGTCGCGCCGTTGGCCGGCGTTCTGGCTGCGCGAGCGCGTCACCATCCTGCCGGCGTTCTCGCATTTCACTGCCGGCATCGTGCCAACGCCGATCGAAGGCGAGCGCCTGATCGCGTGTGTGGAAGGCGACGCGGTGGCGTTGCCGGTGCGCTAGCGAGCGCAGCAACACGCTGACCGACGCTGCGACGACGCGGCCGCTTCAACCTTGTCGACGGCAACACGCTGCACAGGCTGCGACAACGCTCCCACAAACTCCAGCGCCAACGCCAGCTTGCTGAACCAGCCGTGCTGGGTGCCGCTGAGCACGCGCAACAGCGGCATCGCCGGCCAGCACGAAACGGCCGCGATGCCAGCGCGTCACTACAGCATCGCAGTAACTCGCACGCGCCAGTGCGCTATGTACTTGCCCGGTGTCCAGACGCGCATGCGCATCCGGCCCTATCTGCGCCACTTCATCGCGCCATGCCGTGATGCCGCGCTCTTCCCACGCAGCAAAATCGCTGCAAGGCAGGCTCCAGAAAAAACTCAGTCGCGGCGTGTCCTCGCCCGGGCGCGTGCCCACCGGCAGCAGGCCGATCATCTTGCGCGCGCCGATATAACGCTGCCGCAGCTGATCCACAAACGGCCAATCCTCGCGCGGCAACAGACACCACAACGCACCCCATGGATACACCCGATACAGCCGCGTACCCTGCGCCTGCGCACGTAAGGTCAATGCAGACACATCGGCGGCGATGATCAGACCGAGCAGCACGGCCAGTGCCTGCCCCGCTGGGGCATAGCCCACTACCGCAATCCGTAATGCTCGTTGCATCGTCCCGGATCTGTTTCGTCTTCACCGATCCCGCATGGACGGGTGCAAAAAAAACCCGTCGTGGCGTCATGCCGTTCACTTAAAGGAGCCTCTAAAAACCCCATCAATCTGCCATCATTGACTTGACGCCCTGCCAGCGGAGAACGACAGACATGATC
>NZ_MDEJ01000167.1 GCF_002940065.1 Xanthomonas populi | reverse complement strand
TGGAGCGATTACGCACACTGCCCGAACACGTCTACAACCAGATGGTCATGGGCTGAAAAACGTGGGGATACCTCAGAATCGGGATTGGGGATTCGTAACAGCGGATTTTGCAGCTGCTTACGGATTTCCGATGCTGATGGATGTTGATAGTTTTTAGAGCGACTAACAAAACATAGCGGGTGGCCGTCAGGTGGGTGCGTATGGCGCGGAGTAATCGGGTTGTACGCGTCGTACATGCCGCACCGACCATCGGCCGTGCTCGCCTGGCGGTTACGCGGTGGTTTTGATAGCTGCTTTTCAGTTGGAGACATGCATGATGCAGTTCCACCGTGTCTGGATAGTGGGAGCAATGATGGTCGGCATGAGCGGCCACGCAGTTGCAGAAGCGCCGCTGGCGAAAACGGTGCAGATCTTTGCGCACCGTGGCGCCAGCGCGTTGCGCCCGGAACACACCTTGGCCTCGTACGCCAAAGCCATTGTCGATGGCGCCGATTTTGTCGAGCCGGACCTGGTGTCGACCAAGGATGGCGTGCTGGTGGCGCGGCATGAGAACGAGATCGGCGGCACCACCGATGTGGCCAGCCATGCGGAGTTTGCGGCGCGCAAGACCCGCAAGACCATCGATGGCCAGCCGATGGAAGGCTGGTTCACCGAAGACTTCAGCCTGGCCGAATTGAAGACGCTGCGTGCGCGTGAGCGGTTGCCGCAGTTGCGTGGCACGCGTTGGGATGGGCAGTTTCAGATCGTCACCTTCGACGAGATCATCGATTTCGTCGCAGCCGAGTCGGCGGCGACCGGGCGCACGATCGGGCTGATTCCGGAGATCAAGCACCCGAGCTATTTCAGTGCGCTGAATCTGGCGATGGAAGACAAAGTGCTGGAGACCTTGCGTGCGCATGCGTACACGCGGACCGCGCCGGTGGTGATCCAGTCGTTCGAGATCGGCAACCTGCGTTACGTGCGTGGCAAGATCGGGCGCAGCAGCACTATCCGTCTGCTGCAGTTGCTCGGTGGCGCGCAGATGGCGTTGCCCGACGCGGGCGTGGGCAGCGCGCCGCGTACCTACGGGCAGATGATCACGCCCGAGGGGCTGAAGCAGATCGCCAGCTATGCTGATGCGATCGGCCCTGACATCCGCAGCATCATTCCGTTGGATGCGCAGCAACGCCTGAGCACGCCGACCAGCCTGGTGCACGACGCGCATGCGGCGGGATTGCAGGTGCAGCCATATACGTTCCGCCCGGAGAATTATTTTCTGGCAGCCAACAACCGCAATAGTGGCGCGGTGACCGAGCGTAACGAAGCTGGCGCTTTGGCCGAGCTGAAGGCGTATCTGGATGTCGGTATCGATGCGTTCTTTGCGGACGATCCTTGCCTGGCGCGGCGTGCGTTGAGTGAGCGCAAATAGTGTCGGTGCTGGCTGCGAAGCGGCTGTAAAGGCGCCTGAAATGGCGCAGCAGGCGTCTTCGTTGTCGCTCTCTGACGTGGCCGCATAGATCTGCGCTGCTGCATCTTTGCGCCTGGGTCGAGATCACTGCTGATGGCGAGATTGCGTCTTTGTCGCCGCGACTATCGTTTCTGACTGCCGCTCGAGATCATCCGTTATAGGAGCGTGCCTGCGCGCGATGGGGGATGTTGGTGAAGCCCCGTCGCGCGCAGGCACGCGCCTACGCAAGTCAGGGGTGACTACGTCAACTGTTTCGATCGTCGCCTGATGCCGGCGCGCTAGGTTCCGGGCGGCCGTTCGCGTGGCGGGAAATGCAGCACCACGTTGTGCGAGCCGTCTTCCTGGCGTTGCCACAGCACCGGCACCTGGCGCGGTGGTGGCGGTTCCAGCACGTTGGGTTCGGCGTTATTGATGTCCCAGGCGGCGTCTTCGTCCTCGTCTTCCCAGCTGTAGCGCGGCTTGGCCTGTTGCGGGTCGCGCAGGCGCAGCAGCAGCGCGGCGATCAGGCCTGCCACCGCGCCGCCCAGATGCGATTGCCAGGACACGCCGACCTCGTGCGGCAGGATGGCCAGCAGCATGCCGCCGTAGAACAGGAAGGCGATCATGCTGGTGGCAGTGGCCGGCCGGTCGCGGCGCAGCAGGACAAGCACGAACACCAGAAACATCAGGCCGTGGGTGACGCCGCTGGCGCCCAGATGGCGGCTTCCGGGCTCCCCCAGCAGCCAGGCGCCCAGCCCGGAGCCCAGCCATAGTAACGGCAGTGCCAGGGCGGTGGCGCGCGGATACGTGCTGCCTGCCAGCGTGCCCAGAATCAGCAATGCGGCCGTGTTGGCGCCCAGATGCGCGAGCGAGCCATGCAGCAAGGGTGCAGTGAGGATGCCAAGCAGGCCATCGGCCTGTAGCGGTGCCACGGCCCAGGCGCGCCAATCGAACATGCCCTGGGCGGTGAACACCGTGACCAGCAGCAGCACCGCGGCCAAGCTGAAGTTGAAGGCACGCAGGACCCGGGACCGGTCCAGGCGGTCTTGCGTGATGGTGTCGTCGGCGGCAACAGGATGCGGTGTCATGCCTTCGTAGAGCGGCTAACAAAACGACTGCACTCACCGCCAGGTGGGCGCGGCCGGCTTTGTTGTTCCATCAGCACACGACCACGCTGCCAGGTGCGATGTCCTTTCCGCTTGCGGGAGCCCGTGGCGGCATGGAGGCCGCCACGGAGCCTGCATGGATGGATTTACGGCGTGTCCCTCAAGCGGTGAGGGCATTGTGCCCTCGACCAGCTCGGCTCTACGCCAGCCTTCGAAGATGGCAGCCAGCCATGCGCCTGATCAATCGATCGCGGCGGCCACCAGTCGCCCATTCCGATTCCCGAATCCCAACCCGTCAGTGACGGGCGGGCTTGGGCGGCCGCATCAAACTCAGCACGATGGTGAAGATCAGAATCAGCACCACTGCGGCCAGCGAGACCAGCACCGGGATCTTGTACAGATCGATGATCATCATCTTGGTGCCGATGAACACCAGAATCACCGCCAGGCCGTAGGGCAGCAGGTGGAAGCGGTCGGCCATGCCGGCCAGCAGGAAGAACATCGCGCGCAGGCCCAGTACCGCAAACACGTTGGAGGTCAGCACGATGAACGGGTCGGTGGTGATGGCGAAGATCGCCGGGATGCTGTCCACCGCGAAGATCACATCGATCACCGCGATCAGGATCAGCACCACGAACAACGGGGTGAACCAGCGCTTGCCGTCCTTGATCACGCTCAGCGCGTTGCCGTCGTACTGCGGGCTCAGGCGCAGATGGCCGCGCATCCAGCGCAATACCGGGTTGGCTTCCAGATCCGGCTCCTTGCCGGCGGAAAACCACATCTTGATGCCGGTCAGCAGCAGGAACGCACCGAACACGTACAGCAGCCAATGGAACTGCTCCAGCAGCATGGAGCCTGCAAAGATCATGATCGCGCGCAGCACGATGGCGCCCAGCACGCCGATGATCAGCACGCGCTGGCGCTGTTCTTCGGGCACCCCGAAATAGGTCATCACCATCAGGAACACGAAGATGTTGTCGACCGCCAGCGATTTTTCGACCAGATAGCCAGTTAGAAATTCCAGCCCGATGCGATTGGCCACCGCCTCGCCAGCGCTGCTCTGCAGGTACCACCACAGGCCGGCGTTGAAGGCCAGCGCCAGCAGCACCCAGCCGATGCTCCACCAAGTGGCTTCCTTGAAGGTCACCTTGTGCGCGCCGCCGTGGCGCATCAGCACCAGATCGACCATCAGCGCCACGATCACCACGATCGCGAAGCCACCCCATAACCAGACATTGCCAATGGTTTGCATAAAGAATCCCGAAAAGTGAAATGACCTGGACAGCCGGTAGGCTGAGGCCTTGTGACACGGAAATCGTGGATTCCGGGTGACGGACCTTCGCCTGCGCGGCGAAGGTCTCGCTCACAACCGGTGCGGACCGGTTGCCGTTGCACCGGAGCACCGGAGCACCGCACGTGGCGGGCTCGTCATGACGGCGACAACGCTGGAACGACCGCCAAAGCCTGCGACGCGTTGCTTGCCAGCTTCTGCTGGCGGTTCGTGGGAGCTACTCCCCTTCTGCGCCCGATTCTGCGTGCCCGTGCCGGGCACGTCAATTCAGCCGGATACAATGGGCGGATGAATACTCCAGTCCCCGTCGTCCGACTCAAGAATGCCTGGCGCTCCAGCCACCCGTGGATCTTCCAGAAACTGGTGGAAAAGCCCGCCGCCAAGCCCAAGCCCGGCACCATCGTCGATGTGGTCGGGGTGGACGGAGAGTGGATCGGCCGCGGCTTCTACAACGGCCATTCGCGCATCGCCGTGCGCATCCTGGAAACCGATCAATCGGTGCCGGTGGATGCGGGCTGGTTCGCGCGCAAGATCGCCGCCGCCGTGAGCCTGCGCCGCGACTGGCTGCGCCTGGACGCGGTGTCCGACGCCTGGCGCGTGGTGCACAGCGAAGGCGACGGCCTGTCCGGTCTGGTGGTGGATCGCTACAACGATCTGGTAGTGGTGGAGTTCTTCGCCGCCGGCATGTTCCGCCATCGCGAATGGATCTACGAGGCGCTGCGCGAGCAGTTCCCGGGCTGCCGCTTCCACAGCTTTGCCGACGAACATGTGCAAAAGCAGGAAAGCTTCGATTTCCACGGCAACACCACCACCGAAGCGGCGGTGATCACCGAGTACGGCATCAAGTTCCGTGCCGACCCGGCCGGTGCGCACAAGACCGGGTTCTTTGCCGATCAGCGCGACAACCGCCAGTGGCTGAGCGAGCAGATCGAAGGCAAAAGCGTGCTGGATCTGTGCTGCAACACCGGCGGGTTTGCGGTGTATGCGGCAGCGCGCGGCGCCTCAGAGGTACTGGGCGTGGACATCGACGAGGACGTGATCGCGTTGGCCAAGGGCAATGCGAAGCTCAACAACGTGCGCCCGAAGTTCGTGCAGGCCGACATTTTTCCGTGGCTGCGCGACGCGGCCAATCGCGGCGAGCAGTTCGATGTGGTGATCCTGGACCCGGCCAAGATGACCCGCGACCGCGAGCAGGTGATTCCGGCGCTGAAGAAGTACCTGGACATGAACAAATTGGCGTTAGGCGTGGTCAAGCCCGGCGGTCTGTTCGCCACCTTCTCGTGCACCGGGCTGGTGGCCGAGCAGGAGTTTCTGGAAATGTTGCGCCGCGCCTCGTATTTCTCCGTGCGCACCATCCAGATCCTGAAAGTGGCCGGCGCCGGTCCGGACCATCCGTTCATGGCGCACGTGCAGGAATCGCGTTACTTGAAGGCTGTTTTCTGCCGCGTGATCTAGCGCGGCGATCACAACGGCGATCACCCCGTGGAGCGGACCAGGCGATGACACCGGACGATGACGAACGCAAAGCGCTGACCCGGTTGCTGCGCGAGATCGAGCGGCCCAACGCGAGTCTGCTGGCTAGCAACTGGCCGGTGTTCGGCGTGTGGCTGCTTTTTTCCGGGGCCTTCATGTATCTGTTCCAGACCGGTAGCAGCTCGCCGTTGCATCCGTTACTGCTGGCGCTGGGCTCGACCTGTCTGGGCGTGTTCGGTGCGTGGATCGTGTTCCGTTCGGTGTGGGCGCGGCAGTGGCCGCATGTGCGCGCACGCCTGGCCGAACTGGGCGATTGAGTGCCGTGCGTGACACGGCTGCATGACCGCCCGGCGAGCGTGGCAGTGATGGCCGCCGACTGCATCACTGCATGCGGCGGCGGTATGTGCGCGTTGTTCGCGACCCTGTAGGTTGCCCCCACGCGGTGGCGTCCAAGCCGCTTTTGCGCACGCTTTCGCTGTCTTTCTCTCTGCTGCTCTCCACCGTCATGCCCGTTCATGCCGTTAAGTTTCCGCAGGCCGAACTGGCGCGCGCCACCGCCTTGCAAAAACGCTTGGTCGCGCTGGATTCGCATCTGGACACGCCGGCCAATCTGGCGCGCCCCGACTTCGACGTGCTGCAGGCGCATGCCTGTCGCAGGTGGATTACCCGCGCATGGTCGAAGCCGCGCTGGATGGCGGTTTCTGGGCGGTTTACATCGGCCAGGGCAATCGCAGTGCTGCCGCGCATCTGGACGACCGCGATGCCGGGCTGTAGCGTTTGTTGAAGAGTCACACCCTGCTCGCCGCGCAACCGCAGCGCTTTGCATTCGCCACCACGCCCGCCGATGTCGCGCGTATCAAGGCCGATGGCACGCGCGTGGTGTACATCGGCATGGAAAACGCCAGCCCGCTGGTGGCCGACCCCACACTACTGCGGTTCTATTGATCGCGCTGTCGCCGGTGCCCATCGTGCTGTTGCACAGCGACGCACGTGCGGTCTTCAACCACCCGCGCAATATCGACGACGCGCGCTTGAAGGTGCTGGCCCAGCACGGCGGGGTGATCCAGGTGAATTCCTACGGCGGCTATCTGGTCGACAGCGGCGCCAGCCCCGAGCGCAAGGTCGCCGAAAAGGCGTTACCCGATCAAGCGCGCCACCGAAGAGGATTTCTTCGCGCATCTGGAGCATGTGCTGGCCGTGGTCGGGCCCGACCACGTCGGCATCGGCATGGACTGGGACGGCGGCGGCGTGGTCGGCCTGCAAGATGTCTCCGAGCTGCCCGGGATCACCGCCTGGCTGCTGCGCAACGGCTACACCGAGAAGCAGATCGCTGGCATCTGGGGCGGCAATCTGCTGCGTGCCATGCGCCAGACGCAGGACCATGCGGCCAAGCAGGCGGGTCAAGCCAAGGCTGGGTAAGAAGGGCAGGGCGTGGGCATTCGGGAACGGGAGTCGTGAGAGCCAACGATCACGCGGGTGGGGTGATGCGCGCGCGCGCCCCTCATCCCCGAGCGTGTTGGTGACGCCAACCGGTTACTTGGGTATTTGCACAAAAAATCACGCCCACGAGCCCGCAAAAAGGCAGCACCATGACAAAGATTCCGGAAAAAAGCTCCAACTAGGGCATGTTAACACTAATGGCCTGAGCGAGTAAACTATCGGGTATGGAGATCACACCAGAGCAATTTTCCCTAATC
>NZ_MDEJ01000166.1 GCF_002940065.1 Xanthomonas populi | reverse complement strand
TGATCCACCTGGCGTTCCTGGCGTTGCTGCTTAGAAGACTTTGAACAGGCTCTTAGAGCGGCTAACAAAACGTAGCGAGCGGTCGTCAGGTGGGTGCGGACGGCGCGCTCAGAACCGGAGTGTACGAGTGGCACATGCCGATTCCGAGCACCGGCCGCGCCCGCCTGGCGGTGAGCGCAGTAGTTTTGTTAGCCGCTCTTACCCTGCGTTCGATCGCTGCGCCAGCCAGTGCTCGCCATACACCCAACGGCCAGCCCGCTCGCCCTAAAATGGCCGCATGAATACCCCAGAAGATTCCTCTCTCGGTCGTGAGGTCGCGTATCCCAGCGGCTACGATCCGTCGCTGTTGTTTCCGATTCCGCGCGCGGCCGGGCGCGCGGCGATCGGCCTGACCGGCGCCGTGCCTTTCATCGGCCGCGATCGCTGGCATGCCTATGAACTCGGCTGGCTCGATGTACAGGGCAAACCTTGCGTGGCCACGGCGACGTTGCATGTGCCCAGCGATTCGCCGTCGTTGATCGAATCCAAGTCGCTCAAGCTGTATCTCAATTCGCTCAACGCCACCCGCTTCAACAGTGCCGAAGCGGTGCGTACGCGCATTGCCACCGATCTATCCACGCGTGCCGGTGCCGATGTGGCGGTGGAGTTCGGGCTGCCGCCGATCGATGCGGTTGGGGAAGGCGAATCGATCGACGCGCTGGATGTCAGCATCGAGGATTACGGCCCGCCCAATGCGGCGTATCTCTCGGCGCACGCACAACCCATCGTGGAAGAAGTGCTGACCTCGGCCTTGCTCAAATCCAATTGCCCGGTCACCGGTCAACCGGATTGGGCCAGCGTCACGCTGCGCTATCGCGGCGCGCCGATCGACCGCGAAGGCTTGCTGCGCTATCTGGTGAGCTTCCGCGACCACGCCGAGTTTCATGAGCAATGCGTGGAGCGCATTTTCAATGACGTGCTGATCCGCTGCGCGCCCGAGTGGTTGATGGTGGAAGCGCGGTACACCCGCCGTGGCGGGCTGGACATCAACCCGTTGCGTCGTTCGCCGAGCTTGCCGACACCGCTGTCGATTTTCCGCGACCCGCGCCAGTAGGCGTTGATTTTGAAGGATCGCGCCAGCTTCACGGCAGCGCGATCCACGCTTAACAGCGCCCCAAGCACCCTGCAGTCATCGTCATGCACGAAGGATTGCAGCAATGAGTGTCGGCAAGAAAGCAGATTTCTCCGGCGTGACGTCTTCGCTCGACAGTGCTGCCGATATCACGCCAGCGCCGAATTTTTCCAACGTCCGCACCAGCGTGCAGAACACTGCGCAGATCGTCGAAGAGACAGTGACCGTGCAGGCAGGCGACGGCCTTCCCAGTATTGCCACACGCCCTGATGGCGACGGCAATCTGTGGCCGCGAATTTTCGAGGCCAATCGCGACACGCTCCGGGATCTGGACAAGATCTTTCCGGGGCAGGTGTTGCACTTGCCACCGAAGGCATAAATGCACGATTGGTTTAGCCATTCGCTGATTTATGGGTTCATGTAATTTAACTAATTTCTTCAAGAAACCCGATTCGAATATCCGGAGATTCATCCATGCGTATCAAATCCGTTTCAAGCAATCTCGTCATTGCTCTTGCTGGCGTGCTCGCGCTGTCTGGTTGTAAAAAAGAAGAAGACGCTAGCGTGTCGAAAGATCCGACCGCCGGAGCAGCGACCGAAGCGATGCCTGGCCCGGCCGTCACGCCGCCTGCAAGCGACCAGGCAGGGCAGAGCAGCGCAACCGGCGCGGCCAGCACCGATACTGCAGCAACGGGCTCGGCAGTGATGGTGTCCAGCGTCGCGGTCGGCACCACAGCCGCTGCCGACAAGTCGGTGACCCCGTCGGCCAACATCGGCACCAAAGACACCATCATCGTCTCGGTGAAGACCGACGGTAGTGCGAGCAATGTGCCGGTGGCAGCCAAACTCACCTATCAGGATGGTCAGGTTGCCGGCGAGCAAAATGCCACCTTGACCACCACCGGTGCAGAAACCACCAACCTCAGCTTCAGCAAGCCCGACGGCTGGCCGGCGGGTACCTACACCGCGCAGGCGATGGTGGATGGCAAGCCGGCGGGTAATCCGCAGACCATTACGGTCCAGTAAACACGCTCAGGCAAGCAAGATTCCCGCTGTAGCGTTCGCGCCCGCGAGGGCGAGACATGGTTTGGAGACCCCAGAGTCCGTTGCGACAGCGCGTTGGTCCGGCAGGTATCCGGGCAGCAGTTCGTTTCCAGCTCATGCACCGGACGCGGAACCAAACCCTTTGCTCAGCATCTCGATAAAAGTGCGTTTGGCACGATAGTGTTGGCGGAGATGGACGAGATATTCGTCGAATTCGCGCTGCGTCGTTTGCATGTCGCACAAGCGTTGGAGCGACCGTAGCCAGATCAGCGCGTCGCTGTAGCCTTGGCTGTTGGTGCGTGCAACCTTGCTTTCGATCAGTAACTTATGAATGTGGACGGCGAAGTGGGCATCGTGTGATTCGGCGACCTGCAACAGGCGCTCCCAAGTTGGCATCGCGATGTCTGCCTGATGTGCGGCACTCGCCTGCAACGCAGCGCTATGCTCCCCCTCGGCCAACAATAGGCGCACCTGCAAATCCTGCGCGTAACCTTTCAGGGAGTGCTTCGCAGTGACCGCTGCCATCGCACGCTCACGCCAGGGTTGCCACGCTGCGTGTGTCGCATGTACCGCTTCGCGCAGCGCCAGATAGGCCTTTTCAGACAGTGTCCGGGTAAACACTTCCCAGCACAGTTGCAGTGCCTCCTCGGTCATGCCATCGCGCGTATAGGTTGCGGCAAGTGTTGCCTTGAGGCGGTCATCGTCCGGACAGGCCCTGATGCCACGTTCAAGCCAATTGGTCTGCTCACGCTCGCGTCCGTGCTCGCGGCAGCGGCGTGCCATCTCCAGGTAGTCCCAACCACTGCTGCACTGTCTGGCGAACCATTGCAGCATCGCCTCCACGCTGCCGCCGCAGCGCGCGGTTTCCTCGAGCAATGCCTCGGCCGATAGGCGCCGACCGGGTGATGCATCGTCATGCAGCGCTTGCAGCGTGGCATGCTCCAGCGCGGCGATCCCTGCGTTGCCCAGCAGGGCGAGGTAGACCTCGAGTTTCGGCGACAGGCTCCACTGATCCAGCATGCGTAGATCGAATACGCGCTTGGGCAGATTCGATACGTTGGCGCTGCGCGCGAATTCCGGATGGCTGTGGGCGAGCGCGCGCAGACGATCGCCGACGTGACCGGCGGAATCGTCGCAATCCTCATAGATCGCCACCAGGCGCTTGAATGCGTACTCGTGCAGGTCCAACGCCGCCACCGGGTTGCGTTGGCGCGCCTGCTCGAGCAATGCGGGCAGTGTCGCCAAGTGCTTGGCGTAGGCGACACTGTCGCGATAGTCCATGAAACGCCTGCGACCCAGCAGCGCCGACACGGCCTTGCGCCACTCCTGCGGCGGCGCACTGGACAACTGCGCCTGACTCAGCAGCCGCTGGCGGAGGCCGCGATCGTGTTCGGCCAATTCCAGCACCAGGGCCTGCAATGCCTGCGGAGATTGCGCTGCCAACCAGCGCTGCACGGCCTGCAGCGGGTTGTCGGCAGTCGGTCGGGCCTTGCGACGACCGGACGCCGGTGTATGGTCGCCGGCGAGCTGGCGCGACCAGGTCAGTGCCACGGCGACCTGGTGCTTGCAGAATTCCTGTTGCTGACCCAGCGGGCAGTCGCAACTGCCGTGCAAGGCGCCGTCGCGCCAGGCCAATTGCACGCTGTAGTCTTCGCTACCGTTGACCGTGGCGCTGACCCCTAGCGGCTCCAGGCTGTGGAGCATCACTCGGTCTTCTTCTGCATAGGCCAAGCCTCGCTCGTAATAGCGGCGCTCCGTGATGTCCAGCAGAAAGCGGCTGTCGATGTGTGTTGCGCAGAAGGGGGAAGTCATCACTCTATTCTGGCGTAGCGGCGGGTCGTGTCAAAGATGCCGCCTGGTCGCATCGATCGTCTTTGCCCGCAGGCGGTAGACACGCGACAATGTTCGATCAATTCCGGGTGTACTCCGATGCCGCATACCCCTTTGTCAGCGTACGCAAGCGTACTGTTGGCGCCCCTCCCAGAGGTCATTCAGCGCACCATGTCTAATACCCCCAAGATCCTGTACACGCTCACCGACGAAGCACCGTATCTGGCTACGCAGTCGCTGCTGCCGATCATCGCTGCCTACACCAATACCGCCGGGATCGTGGTCGAAACTCGCGATATTTCGCTAGCCGGCCGCATTCTGTCGCTGTTCCCTGAGAGCCTGACCGACGCGCAGAAGATCGCCGACGACCTCGGTGAACTGGGCGAGCTGGCCACCACGCCGGAAGCCAACATCATCAAGCTGCCCAACATCAGCGCCTCGGTGCCGCAGCTCAAGGCCGCCATCATCGAACTGCAGGGCCAGGGCTATGCGCTGCCGGCGTACCCGGACGCGCCCAAGGACGCTGCCGAAAAAGACATCAAGGCGCGCTACGACAAGGTCAAGGGCAGCGCGGTCAATCCGGTGCTGCGCGAAGGCAACTCCGACCGTCGCGCGCCGCTGTCGGTGAAGAATTACGCACGCAAACATCCGCATGGCATGGGCAAGTGGAGCAGCACGTCCAAATCGCACGTGGCGCACATGGACGAGGGTGACTTCTTCGGTAGTGAGCAATCCACCACGGTGGCAGCCGCCAGCACGCTGAAGATCGAATTCGTCGGCAACGATGGCAGCAGCACCGTGCTGAAAGAAAAAGTGGCGATAAAGGCCGGCGAAATCGTCGATGCCGCGGTGCTGAGCAAGCGCGCGCTGGCCAGCTTCATCGATGCGCAGATCGCCGATGCCAAGGCCAAAGATGTGCTGTTTTCGGTGCATCTGAAAGCCACCATGATGAAGGTCTCCGACCCGGTGCTGTTCGGTGTGGTGGTTGGCGAGTTCTACAAGGACACGCTGCGCAAGCATGCCGATGCGCTTGCGTCGGTCGGCTTCGATCCCAACAACGGCATCGGCGATCTGTACGCACGGATCGCCACGCTGCCGGACGATCAGCAGGCGCAGATCAAGGCCGATCTCCAGGCCGAATATGCGCAGCGTCCGAGCCTGGCGATGGTCAATTCGGACAAGGGCATCACCAACCTGCATGTGCCCAGCGATGTGATCGTCGATGCATCGATGCCGGCGATGATTCGTGATTCGGGCAAGATGTGGAATGCCGAAGGCAAGCTGCAGGACACCAAGGCGGTGATCCCGGATCGCTGCTACGCCGATGTCTACCAGGCCGTGATCGACGACTGCAAAGCGCATGGCGCATTCGATCCATCCACCATGGGCTCGGTGCCCAACGTCGGCCTGATGGCGCAAAAAGCCGAGGAATACGGCTCGCACGACAAGACCTTCCAGCTTCCCGCCGCCGGCACCGTCAAGGTCAGCGACGACACCGGCGCCACCGTGTTCGAACACGCGGTGGAAGCCGGTGATGTGTGGCGCATGTGCCAGGTCAAGGACGCACCCATCCAGGACTGGGTGAAGCTGGCCGTGGAGCGCGCGCGCCTGAGCGAGACGCCTGCGGTGTTCTGGTTGGATCAAGCCCGTGCACACGATGCGCAGGTGATCGCCAAGGTCGAAACCTATCTGAAGGATCACGACACCAACGGCCTGGATATCCGCATCCTGCCGCCGGTGGAAGCGACCACCTTCTCGCTGGAGCGTATCCGCAACGGCCAGGACACCATCTCGGTCACCGGCAACGTGTTGCGCGATTACCTCACCGACCTGTTCCCGATCCTGGAACTGGGCACCAGTGCCAAGATGCTCTCGATCGTGCCGCTGATGGCCGGTGGCGGTCTGTTCGAAACCGGCGCCGGTGGCTCGGCGCCCAAGCACGTGCAGCAGTTCGTCGAACAGAACTGCTTGCGCTGGGATTCGCTGGGCGAATTCCTGGCACTGGCCGCCTCGCTGGAGCATCTGGGCAACCGTTACGACAATCCGTCGGCCACCGTGCTGGCCAAGGCGTTGGACGTGGCCAACGGTCAGTTCCTGGACAACAACAAGTCGCCGGCACGCAAGGTCGGTGAACTCGACAACCGCGGTAGCCACTTCTATCTGGCGATGTATTGGGCGCAGGCCCTGGCCGCGCAGACCGAGGACACCGCCCTGCAGGCCAGGTTCGCCCCGTTGGCCAAGGCCCTGACCGAGAACGAAGCGACCATCGTGGCCGAACTCAACGGCGCGCAGGGCAAGCCGGTCGAGATCGGCGGTTATTACCACCCCGATCTGGCCAAGGTCAGTGAGGCGATGCGCCCGAGCAAGACCTTCAACGACGTGTTGGCGACGCTGAAGGCCTGATCCTGATGGCTGACGCCGCCTTCTGAAGCGGCGCGTCCGCATGCATGTCCCCACGACCCGCTTCGTCCGAAGCGGGTCGTTCTGTTTCCGCGACACCGACGAGAAGGCCGCCAGCGTGCGATCGCGTATGCCGTTGCGCGTGCCGTTCCCAGATCCGGACGTTCGCTAACACCAACCATCGCCAACCATTGGCGTGCTCGTCCATGCCAATGCGCTGTAAGGCACGCACTTGAGCGTTCGGCTGGATCGTTGGATCCATGAATCTGGGCACGATGGAGGATAAAAACCGGATCCATCGATGCATGGCCGGCTGGCACAAACGCGATCAGCATTGGCTTACTCGGCAAACCGCCGGGCAACGATCGACGCGATACAAGGGAGTCTTCCCGATGACAACGCGAGCGCTTGTAGTTGGTATCAACAACTACCCAGGGACCAATGCACTACCGAGTTGCGTACAGGACGCAACCGCATTTTCAACGCACCTGCAGTCCAATTTTGCATTTCAGGAAATCAAAGCGCTGACCGACCAGCAGGCAAGCAAGCATGCGGTTCTGGACGGATTGGCATGGCTGTTCAATGGAGCCACGCCGCAGGATCGTCTGGTGTTCTTCTACTCCGGTCATGGCTACCGGCCGCAGATCAACGGCGAGTTGCGCGAGGCGCTGGTGACGCAGGACAGCCAGTTCCTCGATGACACCGAATTGGCAGCGGCAATGGGATCGGTGCCGGATCTGAGGTATCCCCACGTTTTTCAGCCCATGACCATCTGGTTGTAGACGTGTTCGGGCAGTGTGCGTAATC
>NZ_MDEJ01000165.1 GCF_002940065.1 Xanthomonas populi | reverse complement strand
GATCATGTCTGTCGTTCTCCGCTGGCAGGGCGTCAAGTCAATGATGGCAGATTGCTGGGGTTTTTAGAGGCTCCTTGTAGTAATACGACTGCGCCAACGCGAGGTATGTCTGATAATCAGGCTTGAGAATGCCTTTTTGCATACCTTCGTTAATGACGGCGATGACGTCCTTTTCCTTGTTATCGGTGTTGGCGTAGATCGAGTAAAACTGCTTGTACTCCTTCTCCTCGGTCAACTGCCCGGCAGCGCGCAGCGTGTCCATAACGGCGGCGGCCTTGTCCATCTGGTCGGCCAGCATGTACATGCTGGCCAGGTTGAGCTGGGCCTTCTTGTCGTTGGGCGTCTTGGCAGCGATTGCCTCGGCGGTGGCGACGGCCTCACCGGTCTGGCCGGCTTCGGCGTAGGACGCCATCAGCAGCTGGTTCCAGGTGTCCTTCGGCTCGGGCGAGGCGGCGATGGCCTGCTTCAGCACCGGGATCGCATCTTTGTAGCGCTCTGCCTGGTACAGCGCCTGGCCCTTGACGATCAGATCTTCCGGGCGCTGCGACTTGCTCTCGTCCAGGTACTTGTCCAGCGTGATCAGGCCTTCGGCCTGCTCGTTGTCCTGCAGCTGCAACTGCGCCAGCATCAGCATCGATTGGAACTGGCCGTTGTTATCGAGCGCGTTGAGGCCGATCGCCTGCTGCAGGTATTTCTTGGCAGCGGCGGTGTCGTCCAGGTTGTAGGTAGCCTGCGCGGCGAGCTGCGCGGCCAGCGCCTTGTCGGCTTCATTGGCAGCGGCATTGGCCAGGATGTCGTCGGCCTGGGTGCGTACGCTAGGGTAGTCCTCGCCCTTGTTGAAGGTTTCGATCAGCTTCTGCAGCTTGCTGCCCAGCTTGGACGACGGCTTGATCGTCGGCGCGGCGCGGGTGGACTGCGGGTACAGGTCTTCTGCCTTGCCGCTGCTCTTGGACTTACGACTGGCACGCTCGGACGAGCGATCCGACTGCGCGACCGCATCAGCGACGACAGCCCCGCCCAGCGACGCGGCGATGAACAGGGACAACAGGGCTTGCTTGCGTTTGAGCAGTTTCATGATTCACCTCGGACGAGCCGCCGTTGGGCGGTGCGAAAAGCGGAATGGAAGCTGTACAAAAAATCTGAGCCCGCAAACTTAGCAGAAAGTCTCAGTTCCCGAAAACGGTTTCCATGCTGTTTTGCGATATTCGGTACGTAGAAGAAGCAGTTTCAGCCACAGCGTGGCGCCCGACCGTCCTGCCTGGCCTGTGTGTACACCGGCTCGAGTTGATTGACATCGGCCTGCAGTTCGCGGATGCGATTGGCCGGATCGGGATGGGTGGATAGCCATTGCGGCTGGCGGTTGCCACTGGCGGCCATCATGTTCTGCCAGAGCGTCACCGCCTGGGCAGGGTCGAAGCCGGCCTGCGCCATCAGGCGCTGCCCGACCACGTCGGCCTCGCTCTCCTGGGTGCGCGAGCCAGGCAGCAGGAACACCGTCTGCGCGGTCATGCCGCCGACCTGGTTCACCGCGCTGGCCGCTCCGTCACCGTATGCAGCGCCCGCCAACGCGCCGATGATGCCCAGGCCCGTCTGGGCACCGAGCTGGCGGGTGATGCGTTCTTCGTGGTGGCGCGAGATCACATGCCCTATTTCATGTCCGAGCACGGCGGCCAGCTGATCTTGGGTCTTGGCGACTGTGAAGATGCCGGTGTTCACGCCGACCTTGCCACCGGGAAGCGCAAACGCATTGGCTTCGTCGTCGACGAACAGCGCCGTTTCCCAGCGATTTTGCCGCCATTGTGGCGGCAATTGCGCCACCAGCGCGTTGACCACGCATTGCACGTAAGCGTTCTGCTTACCGTCGGTACTGACTTTTTCCTTGGCCTTGGTCTGCGCAAACGACTGCACACCAAGCTGGTCGAGCTGCTGTTGCGAGACGCCTCCTACCACCTGTCGGCGGCCGGTCGGCGAAGTTGTGGTGGTACATGCGGTCAACGTAAGTACGGCAACGACGAGCAACAGCCTGACTTTCATTCAATCCTCCTGGAACCCTGGATCTATTTTGGCAGGCTCGTCTTAACTTTTCATCAACCCGGTCAGCCGATTCCGAAAAAGTACAGTGCGGCTAAGGCGGTCGCGTTGTTGATGCCGTGCGCGGCGATGGGTGCCCACAGTGTGCCGGTACGCCAGTAAAGCCACGCAAACGCCGCCCCCATGCTGCCGTAGATCAACCACAGCTGGGCGATGGCGGCCGGGCCGTTGCCACTGATGCCGGGTACTTCATGCACCAGCGCGAAGATCGCGCTGCTCAGCGCAATGCCCAGCCACGGACGGCCGGAGGCCAGCAGACGGCCAAACAACACGCGCCGGAACAGCAATTCCTCATACGCGGGGGCAATGACGACAGCGAACACCACCAGCGCCCGCGGCCAGTGTTTAATCGCTTCTTCCATCAGCGGCAGGTTGGTCGGCACCGGCTTGATGCCGAGTGCCGATGCCGCGACGCTGACCAGATTGCTCAGCACGAACACAGACACGGCGATCAGGCCGGTCCAGCCCCCAGTCGATGCACGCCGCGCTGCCGCACGCGAGGCGGCCTGTTCCGATGGGGTGGCACGGCGACGCCAGTAGTACAACAGCACCGCCGGGGTGGCGGTACTGACCAGCGCAGTGAGCAACTGCACCAACACGCCAGGTTGACCGATCGCGGCCATGATCTGCACAGAGGAGGGCGTTAGGCCCTGCGCTTTGGCCGCCTGCACATAGCTGAAGCCGCGTACCGCTCCCCACAGCGCAAAGCAGGCCACGCTGAGCGTCAGCAGCAAGCCGGTGGCGATCAGCACATCGATCCAGAAGCCGAGCAACGGGGGAAGCAATCGGGACTTGCCGGCAGCACAGTTCGTCGCCGGGGTCGTTGGAAGATCTGCGCTCATCGTCGTCCTGAAAAAACCGCACGCGCCAGCGCATCACCGAAGCGATGTGCTGGCGTGCGACCGAACGCTCAGATATCCAGGTTGGACACCTTCAGCGCGTTGTCCTCGATAAAATCGCGGCGTGGTTCGACCACATCGCCCATCAAGGTGCTGAAGATCTGATCGGCCGCCACCGCGTCCTCGATGCGCACCTGCAGCAGGCGGCGCGTATCCGGATTGACCGTGGTTTCCCACAGCTGTTCGGCGTTCATTTCGCCCAGGCCCTTGAAGCGTTGCACCTGGCGGCCCTTCTTGGCTTCTTCAAGCAGCCAGGCATGCGCCTGCGCAAAACTGGTGATCGATTGGGTCTTGTTGCCACGCACGATCTGCGCGCCTTCGCGCACCAGTCCATCCAGGGCCAATGCCACCTCGCGCAACGGACGTAGTTCACCGCTTTCGAACGCGCCCATCGGCAGCACCTGGGTGA
The DNA here is from genome assembly GCF_002940065.1 of Xanthomonas populi. Taxonomy (GTDB): domain Bacteria; phylum Pseudomonadota; class Gammaproteobacteria; order Xanthomonadales; family Xanthomonadaceae; genus Xanthomonas; species Xanthomonas populi. Next base: position 3,846 of record NZ_MDEJ01000165.1, on the reverse strand, counting down.
ATTCCTCGCCCATGTGCTTGCGCACCGCCACCAGCGTGGCAGACGTGCTGTCGGTAGCCGGATCGAAGCGCAGCTGATAGCGCGCCGTGCCCAGGGTGCCGCGGTTGAGCACCGCCTGCAGCTTGTCCAGGGTGGGGTGCTGGTCGCCTTCGGCCTGCAGCTTTGCCACGTCCAGCGGCGGCAGATCGATCAAGGCGGTCATCAGCGCCGGGTCGTAGCGATGCGCGTTGCGTGCAATCGCTTCATTGGCGCCGGTGAACAGCATCAGCAGCTTTTCCAGCGCCTCGCCGGTGATCGGCGGCTCATCGCTGGCCGGAATCAGCGCCGCACCTTCAACCGCATTGCTGGCCAGGTAAGCGTTGAGCGCCGCGTCGTCCTTGAGATACAGCTCGCTCTTGCCCTGCTTGAGCTTGTAAAGCGGCGGCAGGCCGATGTAGATGTAGCCGCGCTCGATCAGCTCCGGCATCTGCCGGTAGAAAAACGTCAGCAGCAGGGTGCGGATGTGCGAGCCGTCGACGTCGGCGTCGGTCATCAAAATGATGCGGTGGTAGCGCAACTTGTCCGGGTTGTACTCGTCGCGTCCGATGCCGGTGCCGAGCGCGGTGATCAGCGTGCCGACCTGATCGGAGGCCAGCATGCGGTCGAAACGGGCGCGCTCGACATTGAGGATCTTGCCGCGCAGTGGCAGCACCGCCTGGTTCTTGCGGTTGCGGCCCTGCTTGGCCGAGCCACCCGCCGAGTCACCCTCGACAATGAACAATTCCGACAACGCCGGGTCTTTTTCCTGGCAGTCGGCCAGCTTGCCGGGCAGGCCAGCGATATCCAGCGCGCCCTTGCGGCGGGTCAGATCACGCGCCTTGCGGGCGGCTTCGCGCGCACGTGCGGCATCGACGATCTTGCCGGTGATGGCTTTGGCTTCGTTCGGATTTTCCTGCAGAAACTCCTGCAGGCGCGCACCGAAGGCGTTTTCCACCGCCGGACGCACATCCGAGCTGACCAGCTTTTCTTTGGTCTGCGAGGAGAAGCTCGGGTCGGGTACCTTCACCGACAACACCGCGATCATGCCTTCGCGCATATCGTCGCCGGTCAGAGTGATCTTGGCCTGCTTGGCGATGCCGTTCTGTTCGATGTAATTGCTGAGCACGCGCGTGAGCGCGGCGCGGAAGCCGGCCAGATGGGTGCCGCCATCCTTCTGCGGGATATTGTTGGTGAAGCAGTACGTCGTTTCCTGATAGGCGTCGGTCCACTGCAGGGCCACATCCACCACGATGCCGTTGTGCTCGCCGGTCACGGAGATGACGTTCGGGTGCAGAGGCGATTTCAACTGGGCCAGATGCTCGACGAAGCTACGGATGCCGCCTTCGCAATGGAAATCGTCGCGACGGCCTTCGCCACGCTCGTCGATCAGCGCAATCTTGACGCCGGAATTGAGGAACGACAGCTCGCGCAGGCGGCGCGCCAGGATGTCGTAATGGAACTCGACGTCGCTGAAAATGGCCACGGCTGGTTTGAAGCGCAGCGTGGTGCCGCGTTTGATCGAGGCTTCCAACTGCTTGAGCGGATATTGCGGCTCGCCCAGCGCGTACTCCTGCTGGTAGTGGAAACCGTCGCGCCAGATGTCCAACCAAAGGTGCTCGGAGAGCGCGTTGACCACCGACACGCCCACGCCATGCAGGCCGCCAGACACTTTGTAGCTGTTGTCGTCGAACTTGCCGCCGGCATGCAGCACAGTGAGGATCACCTCGGCGGCCGACACGCCTTCTTCCTTGTGTATATCGACTGGCACGCCGCGGCCGTTGTCTGACACGGCCACCGAGCCATCGAGCAGGATCTTCACCACGATATCGTCAGCGTGGCCCGCCAGGGCTTCGTCGACCGAGTTGTCGACCACCTCGAACACCATATGATGCAGGCCGGTGCCGTCGTTGACATCGCCGATGTACATGCCGGGGCGCTTGCGAACAGCTTCCAGGCCACGCAGCACGGTGATCTTGCTGGAATCGTAGGTGCTGTTGGGTGTGGTCGGGGTGTTTTGATCTTGAGTCATGCGCGTGCCGTTAGCTCCACTACACGGGCGAGGGCGGCAGGAGCCGTGCCGCGCCGTGGGAAAAGGGGGATAGCGCGAAAATTATACCAGTCGGCCCGCATGTGCCGTGGTTGCTCATTGCGGGGAGGCATGAGCGATAATCTGGCCGTGTTCCACGTGGAACCGATGCAATAATTCACCAGCATCGGCAAGCCCGGGCGGCACCTCGGTGGCTGTGATCAACACCTGCGCGGGCGCGGAGGCAAGCCGTTGCAGAACACGCGCCTGATGGTGCCGATCCAACTCCGAGCCCAGATCGTCGAGGGCAATCACTGGCCATTCGCCACGCTCATGGGCAAAGTCCTCAGCCTGAGCCAGCAGGCAGGCGAGGGCGGTGAGTTTGGCCTGGCCCCGCGAGAGTGTGTCTTTGCCCGGTAACGCGTCGAACGCAGGCGTCCAATCGGCCCGGTGCGGCCCTTGCGAGGTGTAGCCGTTCTGGCGATCTCGCTCCCGTGCCAGCAGCAACGCATCGGCAAGCGGGACTTCGTGGCGCCTCCAACCCGGCGCGAAGGTCAGCGCAGACAGGCCTAATGATGGGGCGATCGCGGTTGCGACGGGAATCAGCCGTTCCTGCAGGCGGTCCAGGTAGCGCAACCGCCGCGAAGTTAGGGTTTCGCCGGACTCGGAGAGTTCGTGATCCCAGGCGTCGAGCATGCGCGGCTGTGCGCCTTGCTTGAGTAACGCGTTGCGCTGCTTGAGTGCCCGTGCATAACGCCGCCACAGGGCCAGGAAGTCAGGCTCCACGTGGAACAAGCCCCAATCCAAGAAGCGGCGGCGCGGTTCGCCGCCACCGCTGATCAACAGATGGCTGCCCGGCTCGAAGGTCACCACCGCTAGCGCGGCACACAACGCTCCCAACTGAGCGACATCTTCACCATCCAGACGACCGGTCCATTCCTGGCCACTATGGCGCAACCCTGCACGGCGCGAACGTTCGCCAGCGTCGCCGCTGCGCTCGCGCCATTCCACGAACACGTCCAGATCGTCGGCACCTTGCTGGATCAACCCATCGCGGACCCGACCGCGGAAGCTTCGGCCATATGCCATCAGATGCAGCGCCTCTAGCACGCTGGTCTTTCCGGCGCCGTTGTCGCCTGTCAGCAGGTTCAGGGAACTTGCGGGATGAAGCTCAAAGGTCTGGAAACGACGAAATCGATGGATGGACAACCGCACAACTTGCATCGATCGGTTTGCTCTTGGCTAATCCGGCGTCCCGGTCGGTGCGCAGGATACGTGATCAGTGCAGCTCCTGTGCAAACCCCTGTGAGGGCGGGCGAAGGACAGGCAGGGGATAACGTGGGGATAAGTCCAAGACTTCAGAGGTGTCTTTTGCTTATCCACAGGCTGTAGATTGGCAAACCAGGCTATAAACACAGGGTTTGGCAACCTAAAAACCTTTTTGAAACAGCCACTTGAGGTACTTCTAGGCGAAATCTGGCCCTACCATCACCACCAAGCTCTTAAGTTATTTCTATATTTAAAAGCAAAGCCAGATGTGCATAAGTCAAAAGCAAGCTCAAATGTCCACAGCATCGAACGATGAAGACACCAGACCGCCCTAGACCCTGATTACCCCCAGCAGTCTGAAACTGAACATACTTACGTATTCCAGTCTATCCCCTTGCTCGCATCTGGATTGCCCAGGCCGCTCTGCTCTAGGACGGCGACTAATTCGCCGCACCTGAAAAATCCCCTTCAAGCACCAAGCGCCGTCGGTAACAGCCGTACGGCGCTAAGGGATGACCATCCCATCGCGCGCA
>NZ_MDEJ01000164.1 GCF_002940065.1 Xanthomonas populi | reverse complement strand
GCGCCATGCGCGCACTTGTTTCTACACGATCCGGGTGCAACCAGCTGATCTATCTCGGGAAAACGTGGGGAAACCTCAGTTCTTGGGCCGGTTTTCCTTGTCTTCGCGTCGACAGCGCTCGATCTCGGTGCGCGCATGCAGCAGTGTTGGGAACCAATGCTCGTTGAGGCATTCGTCGCGCAGCCGGCCGTTGAGCGATTTGTAGAGCGCGCGATAGCACTTGGCTTCGGTGCCGTAGGACGCGAAAAACTCAGGCATCGACAATTCCGCCTGGAACTGCACGGCAGTGATACTCATCACGCCAGCTCGTTGGCTTCAGGTGACAGCAGCATCCACCCAGCCCGGCGCAGATCCTGCGACTGCTGGCTGAAGGCCGGGGCTAATCAGGAATCCGCATTGCATCTGATAACGTGCGTCCTGGGTCAGGTGTTGATAGGACATGGGCAACTCCACGTGGTCGTGTAGTGGCTCAGGCTCAGGCACCTGGCCCACTACCGTTGGAGAAAGTTGCACTTCGTGCGCGAATCCACCGGACACGGCAGCCTTGCCAGGGAAATCGATCAGCGAAGGGCGTTATAACGGCACGAAGCGAAGGTCTCTTCCTGCGCTGCTTTGCTACGGAAGCGTGAGCATCGGCATGGATAGGGAGGCAATCTGCAATGCGCAGACACGTTGCGGTCTGTCCATGGCTTTTCCGCGCACCTGAGGACGCTGCTCCAGGCTTTCGTCAGGCTCTCCCAGCAAGCGAGCGTCCTTAGACAGAAAGGCAATCGCGTGGTCAGCAAGCCGAATTCTTGTCGTCTGGAAGATGCGGTCTCTATTTTTCGCAAAAAGCTGTGTTTTTTCGGCTTTTGTTCAGGCGCAATGACGTTCCACAGCAACACTATCGATCCGACAAAACGACTGAAGAGGTGACGCATGCGTCCTGTGAATCTGACCTCCGCAACCCGTCGAGGCGCAAGGCAAGTGGAAGACGATCTGCCAGCCCAGGGGGGGGCGAGCTCCCCAGCGCAGCAAGGCGACCCGCAGGGCAACACACAATTGATGCAAGACCTGCGGCCACGGCTGCCAGTGCGTGCGGCGCGGCTTAGAGAGCGGCCCATCGGCGTCCAGATTGCGAACGTTGGACGGCAAGTTTCACGTGTTGGCACCGTGGCGGCATCCCTCGTCGCCGTCCCTTCAGGCTTGAACGCGTTACAGGCGCCTTTCGCAACGATTTGGGGTCACGCAACAGATGATGCGTGGTGGAAAAACTATGCAGTGGCTACTGCTGTGCCTTTTCTGGCTTCGCTTGGTGCCATGGGCGCGGCAGCTTCGGTTGGGCGCATGGCGGACTGGTATCTGCAAGCACAAGCGCAGTCAACCGTCACAAAGTCAGCCAGGGCGAACGAGTTAGGAATAACTGAAGACTGTTTGGATGCTGCCATTGAAATGGTCACCATGCCTGACGCAGATACTTCCGCCCCTGAAATGAGCGAAGGGGAGCGCACTGCACTGGCCATGGATCTTATGAACCTGGCAACGGCAGACCGTTCACGAATACCTCCTGAACTCTGGCGCGCTGCCAGTGGCGTTGGCGGCGATGCCGACACGTTGGTTGATCATCTGCTATCGGCTGCGCGAAGCCGCGCTTCTGCGGAGGCCTCTGCATCGTCCTCTCGCTGAGCGTAAGCCCAGGCGTGTGTATTGCGGGACGGCATTGGCCGCTGCGCATGTCCGTGGCTTTTCGGGTCTGCGCCGGTCAGGTCTACACCGGTGCAGACTTTAAAATTTCAGACAAACTATCGCGCACGATCAGCTGCAAATGCATGCGTTCGAGCTCCATGCCATTGGTCATCACGGTATGCAGTCCGCCGCACATTGCGGCGATGGCGTAGAGGCGGGCCTGGAATTCCTGCTTGCCGCTGGCCTGGTCGGCGTGGCCGCGGAGCAGGCGTTTGAGCAGGTCGCTGAGGTGTTCGATCGGCGATGCGCTCTGGCGGCGCATGAAGGCGGCCAGTACCGGGTCGCGCAGGGTGGCCAGGTGCAGTTCCAGGTCGATGCGATCAGCTCGAAACTGGTTGCGCCCAGGCCGATGCCGTCGATGCATTGCCCGGTGGCGTCCAGCACTTCTTCCAGCAGCAGTTCTTCGCGCTCTTTCGGCGTGCGCAGCAGCAAGACGTTGGACATGGGCAGCAGGTTGGCGGGTGCGCAGACCTTCGCCAAGCTGCCCAAGTGCGCGCAGCGCGAAGTGCTCGCCGCTTGTTACGATCCGCACAAGGGCATCGGCTACACGCTGGCGCGCACCACATCCATCGCTCGGATTTCAGCAGCGGCAGCGATACCTATCTCCCCGAAGGCGATGCGGCGTCAAGACCTTATTCGGTCAAGCGCGATCAGCGCTATCGCATTCCGATGCTGCGCCAGGCCATCGCTGCGGCTGGAGGAAAACTGACCACATTCGCCAGCCCAGGGAGCGTGCCGGCCTTCGTGAAAGACAGTGACAGCCTGCTGGCCACGACAGCGTGTCTCAATTCCGATGGCAGCCTGGCGACGGTGGTGATGAATGCCAGTGACGTGGCGATCCGTTACAACCTGTACGTGGGCGAGGCATCGAGCGCGCTGAAAATTCCGGCGCATGCGATCCAGACGGTAATGCTGCAGCAGTAGACACCCGTCAATCCGGATGGCGTTTCAGCGTTGGAGTGGGTTGCCGACGATGTAGACGGATCGTGCCCCCGGGGCCCGCGCTGATCGCCGCAGGGGCGGCGATCAGCGAAAAGTGCCGGTGGCGATGCATCGGCAAGCAGTCACTCAGGACAGCAGCAAGCCACCGGTGGCACCAAACACTTCGCCGGTGACGTAGCTGGATTCCTGCGAGGCCAGGATCACGTACAGCGGCGCCATTTCCACCGGCTGGCCGGCGCGCTTGAGCGGGGTTTCCGAGCCGAAGTCCGGGATCTTTTCCGGCGGCTGGCCACCGCTGGGTTGCAACGGCGTCCATACCGGGCCGGGCGCGACGGCGTTGACGAGGATGCCTTTATCGGCGACCTGCTGGGCCAGGCCCTTGGTGAAGTTGACGATGGCGGCCTTGGTGGAGGCGTAGTCGATGAGAGTTGCCGAGGGCTGGTAGGACTGGATCGAGCCGGTGTTGATGATCGATGCGCCTGGTGGCAGATGTGGAATTGCCGCTTTGCACAGCCAGAACAGCGCGTAGACGTTGGTCTTGTAGGTAGCGTCGAACTGTTCGGTGGTGATGTCGGCGATGTCTTTCATTGCTGTCTGCTTGCCGGCGATGTTGACCAGCAGGTCCAGCCCGCCGAGTTCCTCGACCGCGCGTGCGACCAGCGTGTTGCAGAACGCTTCGTCTGTGAGGTCGCCGGGGATGCTGATGGCTTTGCGACCTTCGGCCTGGATCAACTGCGCCACTTCGGACGCGTCTTTTTCTTCTTCCGGCAGATAGTTCAGCACGATGTCGGCGCCTTCGCGTGCATAGGCGATTGCGGTGGCGCGGCCGATGCCGGAGTCGGCGCCGGTGATCAGCGCCTTGCGGCCCTTCAGGCGGCCGAGGCCTTGGTAGCTCTGCTCGCCATGGTCGGCCTTGGGCTGCAGTGCATGGACGGTGCCGGGTGCCTGCTGGGTCTGTTCGGGAAACTTGGGCTGCGGGAACTGGGTGAGTGGGTTCTGCATTGCGTACGGGTTGTGCGCGCTTGGCATGCACGGTCTCCTGGATTGGTGGGGCGGGGGGCGAGCACACAGGCAATGCTGTGTGCGGATCAACGTCAGTTTTGGAATCGCCGCGCTGCGCACGGGTGAACGAATGTTGTGCAGCGTGTGAATGCAATGAACACGCGGGTCAGGACCGCAGAGCGACGATCGATAACGACGGGATGTGTTGGGTGGCCACCTACCACTACGACATCACGCCTGTGGAAGCGAGCGTTCGCCCAGTTGGCGTCGATGGCACCCACGAACTGGCGTGAGAAAAGCGTGTTTCGCGTGTGCCCGGCCGAGCGCATGGCCGCCGGGCAGCACGGCCCACATGGGGAGCGGGCGCAGGAAGAGTGCGCACGGTTGCGGTTGATTGCCCACGTCGAGCACGTTGATGCGGCACGCGCTCATTGCACCGCAACCGCCGTACATGCGTGCACATCTACGTACACGGCATCACCGTCTGCTCGCGTGCGCTTGTGCAGCGTGCAGCGCATGTCGCGGCCTGCATGGCCCGTTCCGGTGATTGCCGCGGCCATCACGGCTGGCCATGCTTGCATGCAATCTCCCTCAGCGTCGCCGATCCATGTCTCTGGCCGATACCGGCCCCATCAGATGTTTCCCGAGCTGGACTCGGCCCACTTGGCGATCACGCGGCGTTTTGCCAGCGGGCCGGCGCAGCGTTTCGACGCGGGCAAAACCGTGTTCGAGGTCGGCGATGCGCACGCGCCCGTCTGGGTGGTGCTGCAAGGCGCCATCGAGGTGGTGCGCCGCGACGGGGTTGGCAACGAAAAGCCCATCACCTTGCACACGCCCGGACAATTCACTGGCGAGGTCAGTCAACTGGCCGGGCGCGCATCGCTGGCCGCCGGGTGCGCCGGGCCGGACGGCTGCCTGGCATTGCCGTTCGACACCGCGCATCTACGCGCGTTGATGATCAGCTCGGCGGAAGTGGGCGAGGTGGTGATGCGCGCGCTGATCCTGCGCCGCGTGGGTTTGATCGAAGGCGATGCCTCCGGGTCGGTCTTGATCGGCGAATCGGACGATCCGTCTCTGACCCGGTTGCAGGGCTTTTTGACCCGCAATGGCTACCCGAACACGGTAATGGATGTTTCCGACGACGAGGGCCGCGCCTTGGTGCAGCGGCTTGGCATCCAGGAGCACGAGTTGCCGGTGATGGTGTGTCCGAGCGGGCGCGTGCTACGCCAACCCAGCGATGCCGAAGCGGCGCACTGTTTGGGCATGATTCCGGAGATCGACCCTGACAAGCGCTACGACGTGGCGATTGTCGGTGCCGGGCCTGCCGGTCTGGCGACGGCGGTGTATGCCGCCTCCGAAGGCTTGTCGGTCATGGTGCTGGACCAGCGCGCCATCGGCGGGCAGGCCGGCGCCTCGGCACGCATCGAAAACTATCTGTGCTTTCCGACCGGCATTTCCGGCCAGGCACTGGCCGGTCGCGCGTATAACCAGGCGCTGAAATTCGGTGCCGAACTGGCGATTCCGATCGAGGCGGGCACGCTGCAATGCGGGCGCGAGGACGGCGCGCTGACGCTGGATCTTGCCGACGGCAAACAACTGCTGGCCAGCACCGTGGTGGTCGTATCGGGTGCGCGTTACCGGCGTCCGCAGATCGAAGGACTGGAGCGTTTCGAAGGCCATGGCGTGTCGTACTGGGCCTCGCCGGTGGAAGGGCGCTGGTGCGAATGTGGGGTAGTGGCGCTGGTGGGCGGCGGCAATTCCGCAGATCAAGCGGTCGCGTTTCTGGCGCCGCGGGTCAAGCAGTTGCTCCTGATCATTCGTGGCGATGGCCTGGAAGCGTCGATGTCGCAATACCTGACCGACCGCATCGCCGCGCTGCCGAATGTGCAGCTGCATACCTGCACCGAAGTGTCCGCACTGGAAGGCGACCCGGAGCGCTGTCTGCAGGCGGCGGTGCTACGCACGCGCACCGATGGGCAGACCACGCGCGTGGAGTTGCGGCATCTGTTTCTGTTCGTCGGCGCCGACCCCAACACCGGCTGGTTGCAGCAGTGCGTGGAGACCGATGCGCGCGGCTTCGTCATCACCGGCACCACGCGCGGTGACGGCGTGCCGGCCTGCTTGCCGCTGGAAACCAATCGCCCCGGCGTGTTTGCCATCGGCGATGTGCGCGCCGGCTCGGTCAAGCGCGTGGCGGCTGCGGTGGGCGAGGGCGCTGCAGTGGTGGCGCAGATTCACCACTACCTTGCGCATCAAGCCAATCCGGTGCCCGAGTCCGCATTTGCCAGTGCCCCCGGGAGTCGGCCACATCATGAGTGATCAATGCACGCACACCGCGCAGATTGCCGAATTCACGCCGCGCGCGCGTGGCTGCGAAGACTGCCTGGTGATCGATAGCACCTGGCTGCATCTGCGCCTGTTGCGCAGTTGCGGCCAGGTGGGCTGTTGCGACGATTCGCCGCACAAACACGCCACCGCGCATCACCACGCCACACACCATCCCATCATCGAAGGCTACGACTCGCCCGAAGGCTGGGGCTAGGTGGACGAGGTGGAAGTGGAATGACCGGGTCAGACGCCGCAACTGGGTCCGATGCCGCGGGATGTGTGAGGCGGCGCGGTAGCGCCGCGGGGAATCGTGATTAGGGAATCGTAAACGCGGCTTGCGTGCATTTTGATTTCTTCGCGCGCGGATTTCGTGCGTTGAGCGATGACGAGTGTTCGCTAACGGTGTGTGCTGGTTTGCTGCGTCCACTCGCACGCACGCACTCACTCACTCTGGCCAATACACCTGCGGCAACACGCCGATCTGCGGGCGAGCGAACAGATAGCCCTGTTGCAGGTGGATGCCCATGTCGCGCAGGGCGCGGTATTGGTCGGGTTGCTCAATGCCTTCGGCAATTACCGCGATGCCCAGTTCTTCGCACATGCGGGTGACGTGGCGCACAATGGCCTGGCGCCTGCGGTCGGCGTCGATGCCGCGCACCAAGGCGATATCGAGCTTGAGCAGGTCGGGTTGGAAGTCGGCCAGCAGCCCGAGGCCGGAATAGCCGGCGCCGAAGTCGTCGATGGCGGTCTTCATGCCGCGCGCCTGGTAGCTGCGCAGGATCGAGAGCAGGTGCGCCGGGTCGGTCAGGTGTTCCCGTTCGCTGACCTCGAAGATGATGGCGTTGAGCGGCCAGCCGTACTGCTCGTTGGCCGAGAGTGTGGCGCTCAGGCAGTGTTCGGGGTTGTAGACCGCGTTGGGCATGAAGTTGATCGACAACAATGCCGGCAGCGCGATCTGCGCAGCGCATTCGATTGCCTTGATGCGGCAGGCCTGGTCGAAGGCGTAGCGGTTGCGCTCATCCACCGCGGCCAGGATGCTGCCGGCCGATTCGCCGTTGATGCCGCGCACCAGCGCTTCGCCGGCGTAGAGCGTGCGGGTGGACACATCGACGATGGGCTGGAACGCCATGGTGATGGCGGTGGGAAAGTCCTGGCCATCGCGGCAGGCGTTGCAGACGGGAAGCGTGGGCATGGCTGAGCAATCGTGCGGCGTGGGATTACCTTAAAGGAGCCTCTAAAAACCCCATCAATCTGCCATCATTGACTTGACGCCCTGCCAGCGGAGAACGACAGACATGATC
>NZ_MDEJ01000163.1 GCF_002940065.1 Xanthomonas populi | reverse complement strand
GAATACGATTGATGGCTGCGATCGATTGGCGTGTTGCGATAAGGGCAGCGGCGACTACCAGGCCCAACAGGCCGTCATCTACGGCCGCCAGATTCTGGACGGCGCTGCCGGCCTGTGGTGCTGCAATGCCGGCCATGGACGCGAGCGCATCGTGGCGGCAATCCGCGAACAGGCCGGCACGCTGGATTTCGCCACGACCTTTCAGATGGGCTCACCGCTGCCGTTCGTGCTGGCGCAGCGGCTGGCCGCGATTGCACCGCCGGGCCTGGGTCATGTGTTCTTCACCAACTCCGGCTCGGAGGCGGTGGATAGCGCGATGAAGATCGTGCTGGCCTACCACCGCCTGCGCGGCGAGGGCCAGCGCACACGCTTCATCGGCCGCGAGAAGGCCTATCACGGGGTCGGCTTCGGCGGTATGTCGATCGGCGGGCTGCCCAACAACCGCAAATGGTTCGGCCCGCTTCTGGCCGGCACCGACCATCTGCGGCACACGCTGGACATCGAACGCAATGCTTACTCGCGTGGCCTGCCCGCGCACGGCGCGGACCTGGCAGACGATCTGGAACGGCTGATCACCTTGCATGACGCCTCCACGATTGCCGCGGTGTTCGTCGAACCGGTGTCCGGCTCGGCCGGAGTGATCCTGCCGCCGGAGGGCTATCTGCAGCGGCTGCGCGCCATTTGCGACCGCCACGGCATCGTGCTGGTGTTCGACGAAGTGATCACCGGCTTCGGCCGGGTCGGCGAGGCGTTCGCGGCGCAACGCTTCGGCGTGACGCCTGACCTGATCACCGCCGCCAAGGGCCTGACCAGTGGCACCGTGCCGATGGGCGCAGTGCTGGTGGCCGATGCGATCCACGACGCCTTCATGCACGGCCCGCAGAACGCGATCGAACTCTTCCACGGCTACACCTATTCCGGCCACCCGCTGGCCTGCGCAGCCGCAATCGCCACCTTGGACACCTATGCCGAAGAGGATCTGTTCACGCGCGCGATCACGCTTGACCCGCAGTGGGAAGACGCGCTGCACAGCCTGCATGGGCTGCCGCACGTCATCGACATCCGCAACGTTGGGCTGATCGGGGCGATCGAGCTCGCACCGCGCGAGGGTGCGCCGGGCGCACGCGGCTATGAGGTGTTCGAGCGCTGCTTCCACCACGGTGGCCTGCTGGTGCGCGTCACTGGCGATGTCATTGCGTTGTCGCCGCCACTGATCGTGACGCCCGAGCAGATCGGGCAGATCGTCGAAACGCTGGGGAAGATGCTGCATAGCACGGCTTGAAGCGGTTCCGATCACCGGCGAGGTGATTGCGAAGAAGTCTTGCTATGCAGGATGCAGCAATCAAGCCGCATGCCCAGGCTGGAAATCCTTCAACATGGCCAATGCCGTATCGAAATAGCGTTTACTGCCCCAAAGTTTGCGATCGCCAATCACATACAGGTGCTTCTTGGCCCGCGTGACTGCGACATTGAGAATATTAGGTTCAGCGCTGGCCCAGTCGATCGCTCCGGAGTTGCTTGAATCGCAGCCGAGCACCAAGAACACGATGTCGCGCTCCTTACCCTGAAAGGTGTGCACGGTGCCTATGTTGGACTCCAACTGCTCCAGATTCGCTTTCGTCGGTACCGGCAAGGATCTGCCAGCAAGCGCCTGGACCCAGTTGGCCCGCTCGCAGAGCAGTGAGCGCAAGCCTCGCTTGACTTCCCGAAACGGTGTAATCACGAATACATCCGGCATGCGCTGATCGCTCGTGATCGCCTGACTGATGTACAGATCCACCAGCGCAGCGAACAGTCTCTGCGCCTGCGCAGGCACGAATTTGCTGCCGTCTTCGCTCATTGCATCGACATGCCACCAACTGCTCGGCCCCAGCGTCGGATGGACGGCGGCACCGCCGTTCTTGGCATGCTTCATCCGGTTGGCATAGGCGATCTGATTGGCGATCCCGAACATCGGCGCGTCGCAGCGACGATGCATCACCAACGGCACGCCGATGAAGCTCTCCGGGCTGCTCGGATGGCGTACGCCAAAGGCATAACCACGATCGGCCAGGGTTTGTACCGAATGCTTGTCGACCGCATACCGCGCATGCCGCTGCTTCAGCCAGTGATCGCCAAGCACTTGCAGCAAGCGGGTACCGTGCGTCGCGACCGGGGGAATCTGCAGCGGATCACCCACCATCACCACACGTTGCGCCCGCATGATCGCGCCCACCGCTGCCTGCGGCGGCGTTTGACCGGCCTCATCGACGATCAGCCAGCCTAGGTCTTCGGTCCCAACGCCGGCGAACTGTCGACGTACCGAGGCAAACGTGCTCGACACGACTGGTGTCAGCATGAACAGCCATTGCCACAGCGCCTTCGCATCGCTGCCGGATGCGGCCGGGCGCGGCAGAAAATTTGAAATCGCGGAGGCGATGTTCGGCTGCGCCTCCAGGAAGAACGCCTCGTGCAAGGCCATGGCGGCAGCAAACATTGCGTTGCGCGACTGATTCAGTCGCCTCCCTTGCCAGAACGCATTGACCTGATTGGCATGACTGTCCAGGGCATGACCATCCCACAGCGCCACGTCGGCAGATGCGCAGTGCTGCGCCAATGCATCGGTGTCCTGCGCTAGCCGGCGCAGCGTCATTGCAAGATCGCAATACGTGCACCACTGCCGATAGCGTTTGGCATCGAAGATCTGCGACAGCCCGCGCAACCATTTCGGCAGCAGGCGACGCTCAAGACTCTCTGCGTCTTCCTGCGCGCGTTGCGCCAGACGGCCCGCCGCGATGACGAGTTCGGTCAGGCGCAGTGGATCAAACTCTGGCAGACCGTTGCACAAGGCACGCATGCGCTCCCAGTCGGCATGCACTTGACTCAGTTTCGCTTCCAGACACAAGAGCGCTGCATGCTCTTTTTCATAGGCAGCTCGCGCCTCGGCGAATGTCTCCTGCGCAGCCTTGAAACTCGTTGGTGCACTACGCTGTTCGCGGTAGCGCCAATAGGTCTGGGCATCTGCTTCATCCCAGGCAGCATGATCCACATCAGTTTTCCCAAGATATTTACCCGGCCGTTCGTCCGGTTTGGCAGCCCGATACACGAAACTATCGTTGAAGCGGGTGCGATTGGCTTTTTCCCCAAGCGCAGCGGAGATCAGACCCCAGACCGGCGGCTGCGGAGCCGCCCAGGGCTTGCTGGCATGACTGCCGGCATATTTGGTGGCAACCGGCTGGAAATACCGCAAGGAGTCAACCAACACCGGATCGATGCCGCTGCATTGCGGCAGCTCCAACGACAGATTCTCGACCGCGCCGTTGTTGGTGGAGGCGACCACGATTTCATAGCCGGTCAATGCAGGCGTCAGTTTATGCATGCGCTGCGTCTTGCCGAATACCTGAGCCTCGAAAGTTTCGGTCGACAATCCTTGCCGAGCATTGGTCAAACCCGCCAGCACGCCGGCGCGCTCTACCACCAGATGCGCAATCAGGTCGCGCAGCAGCGTGGTCTTGCCGGTTCCCGGCGGCCCATTGACCGCCAGGAGCTGGCCTGGTTCAAGCGCCTTCATCTTGTTCAACGCGAACTGCTGCATCAGCGACTGGCACTGGCCTGGCAGCGATGGCCAGCGACCGGCGATGCCGTTACCCGGTCGCAGCGTCTCCAAGATGTGCGACTGCCCCTGTGGACTGTCCAAATCCAGCTTTTGCATATCAATGTCGGCCAGATAGGCCTGCAATGCACGCGGCGGCGCCGGCTGCCTGAGCGCGCGCCCGGCCTGATTGAGGTCGTGGACGAAGAAACTGTTGAGTATCGGCAGATCCTCGGTTGTCTCTTCGCCCGAAGACTCGTCGTCGTTGGCGATGGACTCGGTTTGGGGTGCGGATGACGCGGGCGGCTGCGGCTCATTGAGCACCTCCATCCACGCCCATGCACTGGCGGCCGGCGGCCGATAGCCCGCCCACTGCACCAGCCGCTCCACCAACGCCGACAGCGCAGCCGCATCGAATACAGCGGTGGCGTCACCGAACTCCTGCCCCAGCTCGAACGTGAGCGCAGTGGTTTCCTGCTCGAATTGCTCCATCGACAGACAATCCAGCGATCGTGCCTGCAACTGGCCCATGGCCCATGGCAATGCAGAGAAACTGATTCCCTCAAAGTCGGGGCATCCATCGGCACTGATCTTCAGTCTTGCAAAGCATGTGAAGCCGTCAGCAGACAGTTCACTGTCGCGCGCCTGGACAATGGACGACGACGCGTCTGGATCTGAAAGTTGTGCTGCGACAACCCTGGTCGCCTCCGTTGCGCAGAAAGGCAGCAGATACAGCACCCGCGGTGCACCGCTTGCCGATTGCCAGGTGCCATCAACCATTTGTTCCGGTCCAAGCAGATGCACTGGACGGTGTTTGCGGGCATTCTCCAATTGCTCGTCGAGATCGTAGACGTTGAAGAATTCGACGCTGTGCCAATAGTCGAGAACTGCCTGATCGAACGGGTCTGCCATACCAACATCATCCTTGCGCAACGCAATTGAACGTTCTGAAGTTAGTCTAGACTGAACTGCCGCTTGGCTCCAATGACAGCGCGCTGCAGGTGGTGTGCGCGCCGAGGCGGACAAGATGAGGCAGGCTCACTACAATGCCGGCCCCGCACTTGCCCGCAGTTGCCGCATGAACATCGTTGTCGAAGAAGAACTCAAGGCCTATAGCGACCCGCTGACGCCCGACGAGCACGAGGCGCTGGAACGCAGCCTGCTGACCGAAGGCTGCCGCGATGCGCTGGTGCTGTGGGGGGGGGTGCTGGTGGATGGCCACAACCGATACGGCATCTGCCAGAAGCACGATCTGCCGTTCCAGACCGTGCAGAACCCGCGCTTCCAGTCGCTGCAGGACGTGCACCTGTGGATGATCGAGCAGCACCTGGGCCGGCGCAGCGTGTCGGACTTCCAGCGTGGCGTACTGGCGCTGCGCAAGCTCGAGATCCTGGCCGCGCGCCAACGCAGCCAGCGCGATGCCGATGCCGCTGCCGAAGCGCCTGACGTTGCAGACGATCAGCCCGAGACCGGCCACTATGAAAGCACCGCACGTAGCGCCGAAGACAGCTACAGCCCACCGTGGGAAGAAACCTCCACCCCGGTCAGCCGCGCCGAGCTGGCGCGCGAGGCACGGCTGAGCAACAACCAGGTGGTGATGATCGAACGCATCCACAAACAGGCTGCCCCGGAAGTGGTGCAGGCGGTGCGGGCCGGCGATATTTCGATCAGCGCCGCCGCCGCAGTGGCCACCTTGTCCGAGGACGAGCAACGCGCTGCAGCGCAGGCCGGCAAGGCCGAGCTCAAGCAGGCCGCCAAGCGCGTGCGCGATGCCAAGCGTAAACCCAAATCCGACGAGGCCGAGGGTGGCGAGGCCGAACGCCGCGACTAAAAGCCTTGCAACGCCGTGTCACCGAACTGGAAAACGAAAACGCCGCGCTGCAGACCAAGGTGGCCGCGCTGCAATCGCAGCTGGAGCGTCTGCGCGGTTGAGGCAAGTATCGACCGGCTGCCGACGCGCGGCAGGTCAAGCGCCAACGCCTGATCGGATGCGGTGATCGACCACATCGCCGTGGACATGCCATCGGCACGCGACTGGGTACACTCCGGGCATGAAACCAAGCATTAGCATTCCCCGTCCCATCGATCCCCGTCGCGCCCAGCTGCAGCGCATGAAGCTGTTGGCGGTAGCCCTGTTGCTGGCCATGTTCGCCGGCTTCATCGTCAGTCACCTGATGGGCGAACACGGCATATGGGCCTGGGTATCGGCCTTCTGCGAGGCCGCCACCGTCGGCGCGTTGGCCGACTGGTTCGCGGTGGTGGCGTTGTTCCGACGTCCGATGGGCCTGCCGATTCCGCATACCGCCATCCTGCCGCGCGGCAAGGACCGGCTGGCCGACGGCCTGGCCGGCTTCGTGCGCGACCAGTTCCTCGCCCCCGATGCATTGATGGACAAGCTGCGCGTGTTCGACCCGGCCAGCCGTCTCGGCGAATTGCTGGCCAAACCCGAACAGGCGCGCATGCTCGCCCAGATGGCGCGCGGCTGGATGTTGCAGGCGCTCGAACTGCTGGACGAAGCAGCGGTGCGGCGCGCTATCCAGCGCTTCGTTGTCGACCGTCTGCGCAAATGGAATGCCGCTGCCACCGTCGGCGATGTCATGGCGCTGCTCACCACCGACGGCCGTCACCAGAAACTGCTGGACGAGGTGCTGCTGCGCCTGGGCGAGTGGCTGGATCGGGAACAGGTCAAGACGCGGGCGTCGGCGCTGATCGTGCGGTACGCGCGGCGCGAGTGGCCCAAGCTGGTCGGCACGGTGAACTGGGTCAAGCCGATCGAAGAGATCGGCGACAGCCTGGCCGAGCGCATGGCGCGTGCGGCAATCGAAGAACTGCAGGACATTCTCAAAACACCCGAGCATCCAATCAGACTCGACTATGAAGCGTGGTTGCAGCGCTACATTGCACGCCTACGCGACGAGCCGGAAATGGCGGTGCGCGTGGAAGAGCTCAAGCAGCGCGCGATCGCACATCCGGCGCTGCAGGAGTATGTGCAAGGCCTGTGGGGCGAGATTCGCGATGCGCTGCGCAACGACCTGGCGCGTGAAGAATCATCGATGGCCGCGCACATGGAGCGCTCGATGCAATCGCTGGGCCAGGCGTTGTCGTCGGATCCCTCACTGCGTGAAGCACTCAATCAGCATATGTTGCAGGCTGCTGAAAAACTCACCTCGCGCTTGCGTGTCTCGGTGACAGAACATATTGCATCGACAATGAAGAGTTGGGACGAACGTCACCTCGTCGAACAATTGGAATTGGGTGTCGGACGCGATCTGCAATACATTCGGTTTAATGGAACGCTGGTTGGTGGATTGATTGGCCTTGCTCTTCATGCGCTGTCGATCTGGCTTTCGTTCTGATGCATTGGCAGTGACGTGATCACTCATTGACGGCTGTCCAATCACAGCCAGCCACTGAAGGCCACCTATTATTTGCCGGCGACTCATGGCACGTTGCAGCGCTTAGGGGATTGCTGCACGTGCTGGATCATCTTCAAGCGGTACCACGAGGCCGATCTCGCTGTCGGCCATCACACTGGGCACGCAACAGGCAAGGCAAAGGAACGAAGATGCCGAATGGTCACTGGGATCTGCGCAGGAAATACGGGCGCCGCACCTCGATTGGTGCACTGCTGATTCTCACCGCAGGTTTGATCGCCGCCATCCTGACGCTGAGGTTTCCCCACGTTTTCCCGAGATAGATCAGCTGGTTGCACCCGGATCGTGTAGAAACAAGTGCGCGCAT
>NZ_MDEJ01000162.1 GCF_002940065.1 Xanthomonas populi | reverse complement strand
AGCGATTACGCACACTGCCCGAACACGTCTACAACCAGATGGTCATGGGCTGAAAAACGTGGGGATACCTCAGGGCCTGGATGCCCCCTTGCCCCACCCATCTTGGGCGTCTCGGCTTCGCGCGAACTGTCAGCTATAAATCACCAGCGTTAGCGAACCCTCACCTGCAACCAACTTTGTGCGGCTTCACACCGTAGTGCTGTACCCGATCGTCCAGGCTCGCTAGGCTTGTGGCATGCCTTCCAATCTCGACTTCATTCCCTTGCACCTGTGCGTGCTCACGGTGTCCGACAGCCGCAGCCTGGTCAATGACCGCTCCGGCGATTATCTGGTCGAGGCCCTCACCCACGAGGGCCACGTGCTGCACCAACGCGCGTTATGCCCGGACGACCGCTATCGCATGCGCGTGATCGTCTCGACGTGGATCGCCGATGCGCAGGTCGACGGCATCCTGATCACCGGTGGCACCGGCTTCACCGGCCGTGACAGCACACCGGAGGCGATCACACCATTGCTGGACAAGCCCATGCCCGGGTTCGGTGAATTGTTTCGCGCGATCAGCGTGGAAGAAATCGGCACCTCCGCGCTGCAGTCGCGTGCCTTTGCGGGGCTGGCCAATCACAGCTTCGTGTTCTGCCTGCCCGGCTCCACCTCGGCCTGCCGCACGGCGTGGGAAAAGATCGTGCGCGCGCAACTGGATGCGCGCACCAAGCCCTGCAATCTGGCGACACTGCGTCCACGCCTGGGCGAATAGCCTGCACGCTCTCCACCCTTGTTGAAACGCGCATGTCGCATCTGAAACGCAATGCCTACAAGAAATTGCTGGCACCGCTGCAACTGCAACTGGTCAACATGGCGCGCTGGCTACGGCACACCAACCAGCGCGCACTGGTGCTGGTGGAAGGCCGCGATACCGCCGGCAAGGGCGGCGTGATCCAGGCCATCGCCAGCCACGTCAATCCACGCCAATGCCGGGTGGTGGCGCTGCCGAGCCCCAACGATCGCGAAAGCACGCAGTGGTATTTTCAGCGCTATGTGGCGCATCTGCCGGCCGCCGGCGAGTTGGTGCTGATGGATCGCAGCTGGTACAACCGCGCCGGCGTGGAACGGGTGATGGGCTACTGCACCGATGCGCAATACGAGGCGTTTCTTGAGCAAGCGCCGCGCTTCGAACAACTGCTGGTCGACGACGGCATTTTGCTGTTCAAGTATTGGCTGTGCGTGGATCAGGCCGAGCAGGAACAGCGCTTCGCCGAACGTCACAAAGATCCGCTCAAGGGCTGGAAGTTGTCGCCGGTAGATCTGCAATCACGCAGCAAGTACGACGACTACACCGCTGCGCGCGAGCGCATGCTCGAAGTAACCCATACGCCGGACGCGCCGTGGACGTTGGTGGATTTCAACGACCAGAAGCTGGGCCGATTGAGCCTGATCCGCGACCTGCTGCATCGACTGCCGGACACGTCGGTGCCAGAAGAAAAAGTGCAGCTGCCGCCGTTGGGCGGCAAGCCACACAAGGAACGTTACGGCGTGCTGGAACCGATCGACGATTACGCCGGCCAGTCCTGAGAGATCTCGTCGCTGGCGGCAGTGGTAGACGGCAACGGATACAGGCCGGCCTGACGTTCGACCTGCTCGGCCTGTAGCACCAACTGGCTCAGGCGCTGACTGAACAGCTGCATGAAACCGCGGTGCAGCGGGCGCATGGCCTCAATGTAGTCCACGTCGTCGGCCTGCGCGCCGAGCGGGCTGCACGAAGACAGCAGCACTTCGTCCAGGCGTAGCGCACTGTCGGGCAAGCGCACCAGCGAGGCGCGGCGCAACCAGTCGCGCATGCCATGCAGGTACTCGTCAGCCAGGATGTAGGCCACTTCGACCTGGTCCAGGTCGACATCCGGATTCCACGCCAACACCTGGACGACCTGAGAACGCTCATCCAGCATGCGGCTTTCGGCAACCAGGCCGTGCAGCTGCTGCAGCAAACGCCACTGCACGCCGGCGGCCTCGCGCTGCGGGGTCGGCATCGTCTCGATGGCCAGTGCCAATCGGCGTGCGAACAGCGCCGGTACCTCGGCCAGCACGATCGGGCCGGCATCGGCGCCAAGCAGAAAGCGTTCGGTACGTAGCGTGGCGGTATCGGGCAGATAGCCGTCCTGCAGCGGTCGGGTGACGCCGTGGTCGAGCAAGGACAGCACCACGTCCAGCCAGTAGCGACGTTCCTGCTGCAGCGCGCGGGTGGCGGTGGCGTTCTGCCATGTCTGGCGTACATCGTCCAGACGGGCGATACAGGTTTGCGCGTCCAGGCTGTCCCAAGGCGCACGGGTGGCGTCGTTGGGATCGAAGTTTTCCACGCTAAGCATGCCGCCGCCGAAGCGGTGCCAGGCCGCGCCACGCTGAGTGTCGGCCGGGTCGGGCTTGGGCGCGCAGAGCGGCGCGGCGCTGGCCGGACGCAACAAGGCGGCGTAGGCGTCTGTCCACGAATCGGGCAGGCGTGCAGACAGGGGGTAGGTTGCCGAAGACGCCTGGCCCAGGCCGTCGCGCGCCACCCGCAGGCTCCACAGCACCGCACCGATCACAATGCCGCCGAAGATCCACGCCAGCAGCCAGCTCGTCGCCGCTTGCTCGGGTTTCAGCACGCGGGTCTGCGGATGCAGGAACAACAACCAGCCACTTCCCAGCAGCACGCAGAGATACAACCACGGCGCGAGCTGCGTCAGTTGACGGTTGCTGCGGTGTGCAGGCAACACGTGCCTGTCATTGCGGTCTTGAGATGGAGCGGCCATACATTCCTCCTGCACGCTGTGCTCGCGCTGAGAAGGTTATCGGCGAGGCGATGCAAGTCTGTTGCCCTGCTCCAGCGGCGAACGCTCAGACAGTTACAAAGTCTTCAGTCGGCGCCATCGTGCAAGGCGTGCGCGTGACGGTCGCGACCTTGGCAGCTGGCGGGCCCTGCCAGAGCCAGGTTTCCAGCGCATCCAACGCGGCATCGGTGCCGGCTGCAATCACTTCCACGCTGCCGTCCGCCTGATTGCGCGCGTGTCCGCACAGGTCCAACCCGATCGCACGCTCGCGGGGAGGCGCGGAACCACACGCCCTGCACCACGCCGGTGACGACGAAGCGCGCCGCCTGCATCAGCCGGCCTTGCCGGTGATGCCTACTGCGGTTTCGATATCGCGCGCGGTGACCGGGCCGAGGAATTGCCTGGCGACCTTGCCATCCGGGCCGATCAGATAGGTCATCGGCAAACCGCGCGGCGTGGCGAAGTCCTGTGGCGGCTAGTAGGGGTCGACAATGGCAACCGGATACGACACCGGGTGGTCTTTCAAAAACGCCTGCATCTCGGCGCTACTGATGTCTTCGTAGGCCAGGCCCACCACTTCGATGCTGTCGCGCATGGTGTGCAGCGCCGACAGCTCGGGCATTTCCTTCAGGCATGGCGCGCACCAGGTGGCCCAGAAGTTGACCACCACCCACTGGCCGCGATGCGCAGCCAGGTCGTAGGCCTCGCCAGTCACGGTCGGCAGCGACAGCTTGGGCATCTCTGCAGCCTGCTGCGCCACCGAGGTATCGGGCGCAGCTGCCGGGTCAGCGGCTGCGGCCAGTTTGTCCGGCGCCTGGGGGGGCGCTGCAGGCGCAGCTCTGGTACTGGCAGCGGGCGTGCCCTCGCCGGTGGGCTTGCAGGCGGTCATCAACAACAGCGGCAACAGCAGCGCACAGGCGCCGCGCACAAGGCGCAGGGTCATGGAAGATCTCCGGGAAGGTGGGTATAGAGGTCGCCGACCGGCCGCGCCAGCACGCTGCGCAGTGGTTGACGCAGTTGTTCCAGCGCAGCTGCGGCGGCCTGGCCGTAGGCATCCTCGCGGCACGGCAACGGGCGGTCTTCGATCGGCACGCGCAGTTGGCAGCTTTCGTAGAGTTCGGCCAGTGGCACCACATCCAGATCGCGCGCCAGCAGCCACTGGCCGCGCTCGTCGCGGCGCAGCAGGCGGATACGTTTAAGCTCGCACAGCAGCTCCTGCATCAGCGTGTCGGTCAGCATGGGTTCCAGCGCCAGGATGCGGTCTTCGTCGAGTCCGTCCCCCTGGAGACGCGCCTGCCAAAAACGGCCGAGCAACCGCAACACGCCATAGATCTCGAAGCCCGGTGGCAGGCGCATGGCTTCAGGTTGATAGCGGAACGCCGCCATCGACGAGGCCAACGACGCACCCAGCAACACCGACACCCAGCTCAGATAGATCCACAACAGCAAGATCGGCAGCGCCGCCAGCGCGCCGTAAATACGCTGATAGGTCTGAAAATTGCCGAGATAAAAGCCGAAGCCCCATTTGACGATTTCCATCAGGATCACCGCCAGCAGCGCGCCCGGCAGCGCATGCCGCAAGCGCACCACATGCTGCGGCACCACGCAGTAGATCAGCACGATGCAGACAAATTCCACCGCCATCGGCGCCAGCCGCCAGGCGAATGCCGCCAGCCATTGGCCTTCGGTGGTGCGGAACAGCGGTAGCGCGAAGACGTAGGCGGCCATTGCCATCGAAGCGGCGGCCAGCATCGTGCCCAGGGTCAGCACTGTCCAATAAATCAGAAAGCGCGTCACCTTCGGCCGTGCAGCCGCCACCCGCCAGATGCTGTTGAAGGTCTGCTCGATGCTGTGCAGGGTGATCAGCAACGAGGCCACCAGCGCGACCATACCGGCCACGGTGAACTTGCCCAGATCTTCCAACGAACGGTTGAGGTAGTTCTGCACCGAGCGCGCCGCGCCGGGCACGAAGTTGTTGAAGATGAAATCGGTGAGCGCGTCCTTCCATTCGTTGAAGGCCGGAAACGCCGACAACGCCCCGAACACCACGATCGCCAGCGGCACCAGCGCAAACACCGTGGTATAGGCGAGCGACGCAGCGGCCTGGAACAGGCGGTCATCGGGAAAGCGGCGCCACAGAAAGCGCCCGAAGCTCACCGTCCGCGCGCGGTCGCGCAGACGCTCTTTCCATTGGTGGAGTTTGTTCACGCGAGACATCGCACAAGGGTACCCGATGCGCCGTCATCACGGCCTTGTCGCACCTGCAGCGTGCAGCTAGCCCACGCCATCGCCGATACTGCGGCAACTCACACAAGCGGTAGATGCGCGATGGCGGAGATTCTGGTGCTGTATTACAGCCGTGGCGGTTCGGTGGCGCGGCTGGCGCGGCAGATCGCGCGCGGCATCGGCGAAGTGCCCGGCATGAGCGCGCGCCTGCGCACGGTGCCGCCGGTGGCGGCGGTGACCCAGACCAGCGCCCCGCCGGTGCCCGACGACGGCGCGCCCTATGTGGACAAGGCAGATCTGGCCGACTGCAGCGGTGTGTTGCTGGGTAGCCCGACCCGCTTCGGCAATATGGCCGCACCGATGAAGCATTTTCTCGACAGCCTGGGCGCCGAATGGGCCAGCGGCACCATGGCCGGCAAACCGGCAGGCGTGTTCACCTCCACCGCCTCGATGCACGGCGGCCAGGAATCCACGTTGTTGTCGATGCAGTTGCCACTGCTGCATCACGGCTGCCTGATCGTCGGCATCCCGTTTACCGAGGCTGCGCTGAGCCACACCACCAGCGGCGGCACACCCTATGGTGCCAGCCATGTTTCCGGCGCAGGCGGCGACCCGCAGCCCAGCGACGACGAAGCATCCCTGGCGCGCGCGCTGGGACGCCGGGTCGCCGATATCGCGCGGCGTCTGGCCAGCCCATGAGCCTGCGCGTTCTGCATTGGTTGCTGACGGTCGCGCTGCTGGCGCTGGCGGTGTTGTTCGTGGTCTGGTTTCACGACGACCGCCACCGCACGGCGGCGCTGCTGGTCTTTGCATTGCCGCCGGCACTCATGGCCGCGCTGGCGCTGCGCAGCGCGCGCGCACGGTTCTGGGCCGGGGTGTTCGCGCTGGGTTGGTTCAGTCACGGCGTGATGGCGGCCTGGAGCCAGCCTCAAGCGCGTGGACTGGCGTGGCTGGAATTGCTGCTGGCCCTGCTGGTGGTGGCGCTGGTCAGCGGGCCGGGTGTGGCGGCGCGGTTCGGCAAGCGACGCGCAGCGCGCTAGGGCCGCGTTCTGCAGCGTGCGCGCCGGGGGTCGTATCATGACGACCCTCGCGCTGCCTGTACTGCGCACGTTTGTAAGGACTCGCAGCAATGGAAGACCTCCTGATCGTCACCACCGGTGGCACGATCGACAAGATCTACTTCGACGACAAATCGGACTACCAGATCGGCGACCCGCAGATCGGCCAGATCCTCAAGGAACTGGGCGTGACCTTCCGCTTCTCGGTGATCCCGATCATCCGCAAGGATTCGCTGCACATCACCGATGCCGACCGCGCACTGGTCCGCGCCACCATCGCCGCCCAGCCGACGCGCCATGTGCTGATCACCCACGGCACCGATTCGATGGTGGAAACCGGCAAGGTGCTGCAATCGATCGCCGACAAGACCATCGTGATGACCGGCGCGCTCAACCCGGCGCGCTTCCGCGGCTCGGATGCCGAGTTCAACATCGGCTGCGCGGTCGGCGCAGTGCAATCGCTGCCGGCCGGCGTGTATATCGCCATGAATGGGCGCATCTGGAACCCGGAAAACGTGCGCAAGAACGTCGCCGCCAACCGCTTCGAGCCGGTCTGAAGCGATGAGCAAGGCCAGTCGCGCAACCGGCGCATTGGACGCGGCCGGTGTGGCCTATGTGCTGCATCCCTACGCGTACCAGGCCGATGCCGATGCGAAAGGATTGCAGGCCGCACACGCCTTGGGGCTGGCGCCACACACGGTGCTGAAAACACTGATGGTCTGGGTCGACGAGCAGGCGGTGTGCGTGGTGATCCCGTGCGATCGCCGGGTATCGTTGAAGAAATTGGCCAGCGCGTGCAGCGGCAAATCGGCGCGCATGATGGACGTGGCCGATGCCGAACGTCGCACTGGTTACAAGGTCGGCGGCATCAGCCCGCTCGGGCAACAACGCCAGGCGCCGGTGCTGATCGAAGCCACCGCGCTGGAGGCACCGTCGCTGTGGATCAACGCCGGGCAACGCGGTTTGCTGCTGGAATTGCCGGGCGATGGCATCGCCGCCGCATTGCAGGCGCGGGCTTGCAGTCTTTGCGATTAGACGCAGCCACTCAACCGCGCCTGGTGATTTTCAGCTGGCTCTAGCCAGCATTTCGAAAAGAACGTTCACCCTTGATGACGGGCATCGATCTTGCCCGTCCGGCGGCGACGTGCCCGGTTGCTATGGCCTGTTAACACATAAGAAGCCCTTCAACGATCAGGACGAAGCTCAGGAATCCGAGGAACATGACGTCGAGCTT
>NZ_MDEJ01000161.1 GCF_002940065.1 Xanthomonas populi | reverse complement strand
GATTAGGGAAAATTGCTCTGGTGTGATCTCCATACCCGATAGTTTACTCGCTCAGGCCATTAGTGTTAACATGCCCTAGTGAGACGTGTGCGTCCCACTTTACTGCCCCACCATGAAACGCGGTGTCCATGGCTGCCACGCAAAAAACTTCACCTGCTTTTATCGCCGCATCCTGCGCTGCATTGCTGCTAGGCAGCACTGCTTACCTGATCGGGTTGTGGAATGCGCAGATGATGCTCAACGAAAAAGGCTGCTACTTCACGCTGCTGCTGTTTGGCTTGTTCGCATCGGTGTCGTTGCAGAAGAGTGTGCGTGACCGCGCGGATGGCATCCCGGTGACGGGACTGTTTTACGCGATTGGCTGGTTCTCGCTGATCATCGCACTGCTGCTGTTGGCAATCGGCTTGATCAACGCAACCTTGTTGCTGAGCGAAAAAGGCTTCTATGCGATGGATTACTCACTGAGCCTGTTTGGCGCTGTTGCGGTGTAGAAAACACGCGATGCGATGGATGTCGACAGCGCGTTGCATACCTCGCGCGATACCGCCCTCGCGCGGTACCGCCGCCACTGGACTGACACACCACGTACACGCTGATACAACAACGCCACCTCGACGGTGGCGTTGTTGTTTTCAGGGCTTGGATCTGCTGTCGCCGGTGACGAAGTCTGTCGCATTTTCCCAGGCACGCTTGACTGCGTGACGGGCCTTGCTCCAACTCAAGCCTTCTTTGCCGCGATTGGCTTCCCACTCGCGGTGCAGCTCGGCTTCTACCTGATCGTAGGCACGTGCGTTTTCACGCATACGTGCCTCATGTCCTGCCAGGTAAGCGCCCTCGTAATCTTCGTAGCGGTCACCCTCGGTGTAATACGACTCTTCGGTGAAGCGCTCACGCCAATAGTTGGATACGTTCTGGCTGCGGTCTTGGTCCGCCGCGCGGCCTGGAATCTGATACGGCACGTTCATGCTCGTCTCCGTGGTGAATGTGCCATCTACCGTAGGTGGGCAGGTGTTAAATCCGTTGCGAGGGCAGGTGAGGAGGGCATCAAGTCGCCGCCGATGCGGCCTCATAAGGCAATGGTGTTGCACCCGCAGCAACCAGGCCGGCTTCGGCGTGCTGCAGCGACGGCGCGTCTGCATCGATGATCACCAGGACGCGCCCTGCCTGGATTTCGTCTTCGAATTGGCGGCGGATCGGATCGGGTACAGTGGCCCCGATCAGTGCCGACGACCAGGTGCCGACCAGGGCGCCTGCCAGAGCCATGACGCCTGCCCCGGCAATGGTAAGGCCGATGGGAGGCACTGCGATGGCAACCAGACCGGCGACCAGACCCGCAGCACCGCCAGTGGCGGCGCCACGCGCGGCAGCGGGAAGAAAGTCGGTCTTGGCATTCTTGCGCGCGTCAGGCACGTCTTCCAGCTCGATATCCGAACGGGCAATCAATGACAGCGCATCGTTGTCGATGCCTGCGCTTCGTGCGGCTTGCATGACGTGTTGCGCACCATCGATATCCGGTGTGCTGTAGACATGGCGCAGTTTCATCGCGAACTCCCATGCAGGTGAGAGCTGCAGCGTTGGGCGCGCGCAGTTAGTCGTGCGTGAGTATTGCGTGAGCGTGCTGCGACACCTCTAAATCTGCTTGCGTGGGAACAGATAAAACGCCCAGCCGACCAGCAATGCCACGCCCGCGGCGGCCAGATTCTGCCGGCTGGCACTGGCAAGCAGGCCAAGCGACAGCAGCAGCGCGGCGCTGGGAATGGCTGGTCCGCCCGGTAGACGCAAGGTGTCGGCGCGTTGACGGTAGCGACGCGCCAGCACGATGACCGCAGCGGCCGTGCCGATGTACGCAAACAATCGCGTGACCATCGACAACAGCGCCAACTGCGTGAACGAGCCGGACAACGCTAATCCAAGCGACAACACGCCTTGAGTGATCACCGCTGCTGCAGGTGTGTGGAAGCGCGGATGCACGCGCGCCAGAAATGCCGGGCCATAACCATCTTGTGCGAGCGCAAACAAAAAGCGCGGCCCGAGCATCACCGTATTACTGGTGGTGCCAAGGATGGAGATGGTGGCGCCAACGGTGAGGATCAGCGCCAGCGCTTGGCCACCGAAATGATTTGCTGCATCGGCCAACGGGGTGGGCGAGGCGGCAAGATTGGGCAGCGTGCCTTGCGCCACGACTTGTACCGCTGCATAGATCAAGGTCACGGTGACGATCATGGTGATCAGTGCGAACGGCACATCGCGACGTGGGTTGCGGTATTCGCCAGCGGCCGCAGGAATGTTTTCGAAGCCTGCGTAAGCGAACAGCAGCAACAATGCTGCCTCGCCGAGATTGCCCAGATCGCGCAGGTCCGGCGTGGTGCCGGCAAAGGCCCGCGACCAATCGACATAGAACAGGCCGATTGCCACGAACAACAGCAGCGGCACCAGCTTACCGATCACCAGGGCAATGCCGGTGCGCGCGGCAGATCTCACTCCGATCACGTTGATGGCGCTGAGTAATCCCAATGAGCCGACCACCACCAGCAGACGTGCCCATTGATCGGTGGCGACGGTTGGCCAGAACCGCGCGACCGCGTCGGCCAGGCCGTTGCTTAATGCCGCTGCCGAACTGATGCGGGTGAGCCAGATCATCCAGCCGATCTGAAAGCCGACGAAGGGGCCGAACGCTTCGCGCGTGTAGAGGTAGCTGCCGCCTGGCGTGTCGAAATAACTCGCCGCCTGCGCGTAGCACAACACCAGCAAGGCCGCCGCCAGGCCGGCCAGCATCACTGCCCACAGGCTCATTGGCCCAAGCAGTGCAGCGGTGGCTGCCGGCAGCAGATAGATGCCGCTGCCGATGACATCGTTGATCGACAATCCGACGATCTGCCAACGGCTGACGACGCGAACCAGACCAGTGGAATCAGCTGCGGGCTCTGTGGTGTTCATCGTGCAGCTTCCTTTAACTTGGGCAACTGCCACTGGGCTTGCAGGCGTGCGTATTCAGCACGCGGCAACAGCACGAACAGCGGTTTGTCGTCGGGCTTCAACCAGGCGAGCAGGCGTTGCATATCGGCTGGCGCCATTGCGGTGCAGCCGGCGGTGAACTGGCCCGGCGTGCGCCACAGGTGAACGAAGATGCAACTGCCATGACCGGGAATCGCATTGGGATTGTGCGCGATCACCAAGCCTTCGCTGTAGCGTGCATCGCCGGGATGTTGCAGGTCCAGCCGCATCGGTTCGGTCGAGCCGGCCACTGCGGCCTCACCGACCTGTGCGGCATCGACGATACGGTTGTACAACGATGAACTTGGCACATCCATGCAGTAGTGGGTGGCCGTCATCGCCTGGTATGGCATCGCGCTGTCGATGCTTTGGGCATAACCGAATGCCGGGCCGATGGCGAACACACCGGCCGGGCTGCGGCCGTCGCCTTCGCGCTTTTGTGGGCCTTGCGTCTGTGCGGGATGCAGGCCATCGCCCCAGGCGCTGCCATGGCTGCCAAGGGCGACCGCAAACCCGGGCGCTGCCGGTTGCCATTGGCCATCCACACGTGTGAATGCTTGCAGTCGCCCCTGCGTACTATTCCAATCGGGCGCGGTCACCACGATCACTGCGCGCGCTTGATTCAGTGCATCGATTGGACTGGCAGCGACGGCAAGGCCGCTGCAGCTTGCCAGCGCCAACAGCACGACGGATCGAAACAAGCTGACAAGGCGCATGCAGGCTCCGGGGAATCGGTCTGGCAGGGATGAGCTGCGTTGAATTGATGGGGTCGTTTGCGGCGACTGTGCGGTGCCTCGGCACTGCGTCACCTACAAACACCTTGTTGCTACTGTAGCCAGCAATGCGGCTGTGTGGTGCATCCGCGCCGCGAGGTTCGTGTGCGTGTTTGACGGGGCTTGGAGCGGCTATCAGCACTGCTCCGCGGCTGTCAGTCAGGCGTGACCGGTGTTCGGTCCGGGATGTCCCACTCGTACACTGCGGTTCTGAGCGCGCCGTCCACATCCACCTACCGACTGCTCGCGAAGTTCTGTCAGCAATTTTAAGATCATGAGATCCCATCGAGGGTCCCCAGCTCCGGCAGGTCGCTGGCGATCACCGCTTGCAGGGTGGCTCCGACGCCGTTGACCGACCGCATCGCCTCCAGCTGTGGTTGCTGGCGGATCTGTTCGGTAATCTGCTTGTCCAAGCGCACGCCGTTCTTTTTCATCTGAGCGACCTTGGCCTGCAGCATTCGGCGCAAGGTCGTGTCCGTCACCTGCTCCAACGGGTTTTCTGCGCTGGTTGCCAGCGCTACGAGCTGCGGTCGCACGCGCGCAGCCATCGCGGCCAAGGTTCCATCGGTTGAGAGGGGCCTAGCCCCAGCGTGGCAGGCATGCAGGCGAGATTGGCGGCGTGCAGACGATCTGTGTTTGCCGGCAGGCCGATAGCAGCGGCGAACGCATGGCAGCGGCGCGCATTGGCCCGCACCACCAGATGACCGGCGTCGAACAGGGCATCCAGCACTGCCTGTTCGTATCCGCCACAGGCCTCCAGGACAACCTGGCCAACCTCACGGTGTGCCAGCCAGGACAACAGCTTGCGGTGGCCGGCGGATGTGTTGTGAAACTGCGCAAAGGGCTGCGGCGGATGGATTCACGGCATGTCCTGCGAGCGCTGAGGGCACCGCGCCCCCGACCAACCGACCAACGCGGCCTGGAAACATCCAAAGGTGCTTAACCTGGAAACAGCTCCAGCCCACGAATGCGGCGGATGCCCAGCCCTGGCGAGTCGTCGATATGGATCTGTGCTTCGTTAAAGTGCACGCCACCGGCTGTGGGATCGAACTGCCCGAGCGCGGGTGCGTCCAGATCCGCCAGGGTGATGCTGTCGGCCTTGGCCACGGCCAGATGCACCGCCGCCGCCACGCTGATACTGGATTCGATCATGCAGCCGATCATGCACGGCACGCCATATAACGCTGCGATATCGGCGACGCGGATCGCGTTGGAGAGACCGCCGGACTTCATCAGTTTGATGTTGACGATATCGGCTGCGCGGCGCTGGATCAGGTCGATCACCTGGATCGGCGAAAACACGCTTTCGTCGGCCATCACCGGCGTGTCGATGCGCGCGGTGACGAAGGCCAGGCCGTCGATGTCGGTGGCCTTGACCGGCTGCTCCAGCAGTTCCAGCACGATGCCGGCGTCTTCCAGCGTGCGCATGGTGCGCACCGCTTGCTTGGGCGTCCAGCCCTGGTTGGCATCCAGGCGCAGCGATGCGCGACCAGCGACGGCTGCATGGATTGCCTTGATGCGTTCGACATCCGAATCGCTGTCCTTGCCGACCTTGATCTTCAGCGACTGATAACCGAGTGCGAGCGCAGACAGCGCATCGGCCACCATCGTGTCGATTGCATCGACGCTGAGTGTGATATCGGTGGTGATGCGTGGCGTGCCACCGCCGAGCGCCTGGTATAACGGCGCGCCCAAGGCTTGCGCCCACAGATCGTAGAGCGCAATTTCCACTGCGGCCTTGGCATTGGTGTTGCGCTTCAGCGCGTGTTGCACCAGCGCGCATAGCCGGTTGAGATCGGACACGTCCTGACCGATCAACTTCGGGCCGATGCAGTGTTGGATCGCGGCGATGATGGCGCCATGCGTATCGCCCGTGATCGGTGCGGTGGCCGGCGCAGCGCCATAGCCGATATGGCCGCTGTCGGTTTGCAGCAGCACCACCACATCTTCGATCGCCTGCACGGTGCGCACTGCGGTCTTGAAGGGGGTTTTCAACGGGAAGCAAAGCATGCCGAGGCGCAAGCCGGTGATCTTCATGGGGAGCCAATCGGTGCGATGCGTTGGATACGGGTGATGTGGTCTAAAAACGGTGTGCCATCGTTGGCGAGCAATGGCAGCAGCGGGGTGACCGACACGCCGTTCAAGCGCGCGCGCTGCACGCTGCCATCGGCCGCGCGATAGTTGGCGCCGGCCACATCGTGGATGACCCACGGCGCACCGTGTTCATGCCCGATCACCAGCATCAAATGGCCGGGGATATAGATCAGGTCGCCGCCCTGTAGTTGTGCGAGTTGTCGCAGGCGCTGCGGCAATGGCGCGCGCGCATTGAACGGCACATTGCGTAACGCCGGACTGCGCGCTTGATCGCCGGTATTGCGCGGCAGTGCGATGCCCAGGCTGCGATAGACGTCCAGCACGAAGCCGCTGCAATCGCGGGCGTCGTAATCGTTGCCCCAGCCATAGCGCTCGCCGAGGAATTTGAACGCCTGACGCAGTATCGCTGCATGCGTGGCCGGCAACGGACCAATGCGCACGTCGGCACCGCGCGGGATGAGTGCCGGCACCAGCTGCAAGCGGCCTTGTTCGCCGCGCAGTGGCAGTTGCACGATATAGGCAGCGAGCGGTAACTGCCCGTTGACTGGCTGCTGCGGCGGCCAGTCGCTGAGCAGTGGCACGCTGGTGCCCATGTCCAGCGTCAGCGCGGAGATTGCCGGCAGTTCGGGTGTGTAAGCGCTTTGCACGTGTGCACCGGTGACCATCACACGTGGGCTGCGTTGTGCGTAGTCCAGCACCTGGGCGCGGGCGCCGATTGCGAGACAATCGCTGGCCACCCACGCGGCGTAGGTGGCTGCTCGTACGAATTGCCATGCGCCATCGGCACTTGTGTGCAACACCGCCACCGGTGTGCCCGGGTAGAGCGCCGACTCCTGAAAGCGGTCGATATCATGGTCGTCGGTGGTAGTGAACACACGTTGCCTCGTTGGGAAGGTGCGTAGTGCGGCGCGCTGCACCACCAGCGCGAAGCGAGGCGTTACCTGTGCGGGGAGTGCGTCCAGCGCCAGTGCGCGACGTAGCTCGGCCAGTCGTGTTGCATCGATGGGCTGTCCGTCGGCATCGTACAACGCACGCTTTGGCGTGGCCGACAGTTTCTCGATGCGCGTGCGCACCTCGGCAGCCGGCAGCACGTCAGCCAGCTGCGATAGGTCGTGCATGGAGGCATCGTCACGCAGCAGGCGCGCGTTGAAGCTGGCGATCTGCGCGGCAGTCATGCGCAGTATTGGCGCGGTGCGACTGCGTTGGATCCAGTAATCGGCCGTTAGCTGTGCATCGCTGACCAACAATGCTGCCGTTTGCTGCACTGCGGTTGCACGCGTTGCCGGAGCTGCACTGCAGGGCAGGCCGATGACCAGCAGCAACAACGTCAGCAGGCGGCGCGACAGTGGCATGAAGAAGGCTCTTGATGGATGCAGTGACAGACGAGGTTCTGTGCGAGATACCAGTGCCGCCAAACGCGTTCTGGAAGTGCGACGAGCACAGTAGCTTGCAGTGTACGCGTGGCGTATGCCGGATGCCGAGGGTGACCATCGCGCTTGTCGCGTTGTGCACAGGCGATGACTCGGTGGCGCACTACACTGGTCGTGCTGGTGTATGGTCAAGCCTGCCGATGCCAATTACCGGCTGCGGAGCGCGCGGTTAGCTACCTCGCCACGACCAGGCCGGGTGCAGCGCCCGGTAACGCTGGCATCGCCAGCACATGGGTCGGCTCGGGGTATTTGCGATCCCAACCGTCATTTACCGCGTCGTCACCACCAAGGACGGCGGGCGCGTGTCGGAAGTGGTCGCGCACTTGCAGGGCTGCCTGCGGCCACTGCAACTTTAAGGAGCCTCTAAAAACCCCATCAATCTGCCATCATTGACTTGACGCCCTGCCAGCGGAGAACGACAGACATGAT
>NZ_MDEJ01000160.1 GCF_002940065.1 Xanthomonas populi | reverse complement strand
AGATCGCTGATTTTTTGAAGGTATGGTCATCATCCAGTGCGTGTCACCACGGCTACGACTTGGTTGTTCGAGGTGCCCTCGTATCAGTTGATCGCACCGCGCCAGCTGTTTGCCAGCCTGGCCTACACGTTCTGAGGCAGAGACGCGGCCGGCGTCACTGCCGGCCGCGCCATGCGTTTTGTCAGTCGCACTTGATCCATGACATGCAAGGACTACGCGTTAATGCAAGGCAATCACTCTGGGGCGATGACGCGGCGGCAATTGCTGGCGCGCATCGGCACGACCGCTGGCGGCGCAATGATGTATCAGGCGATGAGCAGCCTGGGCATGGCGGCCGAATCCAATTTCAAAGGACCACTGCAACTGGATGGCGACCCGAAGGGCGCCTCTGTGCTGATTCTGGGTGCGGGGCTGGCCGGCATGGCCGCTGCATTCGAACTACGCAAGGCCGGGTATCGCGTGCAGTTGCTGGACTACAACGACCGCCCCGGTGGGCGTAACTGGACGCTGCGCGGCGGTGACCGTTACACCGAACTGGGCGGGGCGACGCAACACTGCCAGTTCGATGACGGGCTGTATCTGAATCCCGGGCCGTGGCGCATTCCGCATCACCACAAAGCGGTGCTGAGTTACTGCAAGCAATTCGGTGTGGCCCTGGAAGCATTCAATCAGGTCAACTACAACGCGCTGTTGCATAGCGGAAAAAGCTTCGGCGGCAGACCGCAGCGCTTTCGCGCCATCGATGCCGATTACAAAGGCCACGTGTCCGAGTTGCTGGCCAAGTGCACGCAGCAGCAGGCACTGGACAA
The DNA here is from genome assembly GCF_002940065.1 of Xanthomonas populi. Taxonomy (GTDB): domain Bacteria; phylum Pseudomonadota; class Gammaproteobacteria; order Xanthomonadales; family Xanthomonadaceae; genus Xanthomonas; species Xanthomonas populi. The sequence goes on along the minus strand of NZ_MDEJ01000160.1, from coordinate 7,236 downwards.
GACCGTGAGCCGCCAAGACCAGGAAGTTCTGCTGGAATCCTTGCGGACCTGGGGCGCGCTCGATCACACGTTCGGCTACGTCAAAGGCAAGGACAGCAGCGAGCGACGCGGGTTTGCGCGCTATCCTTGTGGCGGTTTGTCCGGCAAACCGGAATTGTCTGATCCTTTCAGCGTGCAGGATGTGTTGCGCTCGCGCCTATGGACCACACTGGCAGCCGGCAACAACTACGAAATGCAGGCCACCATGTTCCAGCCGGTGGGCGGCATGGACCAGATCGGCAAGGCGTTCGCCGGTCAGCTTGGCGATGCCATCGCCTACAACGCCAAGGTCACCAGGATCGATCAGGACGGCAGCGGCGTCCGTGTGTCCTGGCAGGATGCCGCGCACGGTGGCGAAGAACGCATCGCCAGCGCCGATTGGTGTATCTGCACGATTCCGTTGTCGGTGCTCAGCCGTATTCCGGTCACCGCCAGCGATGCGATGACCACCGCGATCGGCCAGGTGCCGTATGCGGCGTCGGTGAAAGTGGGGCTGCAATTCAAGCGCCGCTTCTGGGAAGAGGACGAAGCCATCTACGGCGGCATCAGCTACACCGATCTGCCGATCGCCTTGATCAGCTACCCCAGCACCCACTATCACAGCCCCGGCAAGGGCGTGCTGCTCGGTGCGTATGTGTGGGGGTTGGACGCTTACCATTTCACCTCGATGAGCCCGGAGCAGCGTGTGCGCAAGGCGGTCGAATACGGCACCCAATTGTATCCGCAATATCCGCGCGAGTTCGAGAACGGCATTGCGGTTGGCTGGCACCGCGTGCCGTTTACCCATGGCTGTTTCGGCATGTGGAGCGAGCAGGCGCGCGCGGAACACTACACGCCGCTGTGCCAGATCGATGGGCGGCTGGCGCTGGCCGGTGAACACGTGTCCTATATTCCGGGCTGGCAGGAAGGCGCAATTTTGTCTGCGCACGATGTCGTGGGCCGTCTGCATCGCAAGGTAATTGCCGGGGGAGGTCGCGCATGAGTCTGTCGCCACGCCTGGCCGCTTCCATGTTCGTCGTTGCGATGGCTGCGTTGCTGCTGCCACCGGGTACGTACGATGCGCAGGCGCAGAGTTCCGATGCAACGCAGTTGTTTCCACAACAGGGTTTTGCCAAGGCATCCGGCCAGGATGTCTATCAGGCGATCTGCCAGGGCTGCCACATGCCGGCCGGGCGAGGTGCTGTAGGTGCGGGCGAGTATCCCGCGCTTGCCGGCAATCCCAAGCTGTCAGCCGGCCCGTACGTCATCATGATGGTGCTCGACGGCCATGCCGGCATGCCAGGCTTCAGCGAGATTCTCAACGACCGCCAGGTGGCCGAAGTGGTGAGCTATGTGCGCATGCACTTCGGTAACGATCACGCCGAGGTCGTCACCGCCGAAGACGTCAAATTGCTGCGCCACTGATTCTTTCTCTCATGCAAGGAGTTGCCATGTTCCGTCCAGTGACTGCCGTTCTCACCGCCGCCATGCTGTGGTCCGCAGGTCTCACCGCCGCGCATGCTGCAGACGTGATTCGCCACAAGATTCCCAATAGCGATTTCCCAATTGCCGCTGCAGTGGAAATTCCCGCCGGCAAGGCCACCGTCTACGTCAGTGGCAAGGTGCCGGCAGTAGTGGATGCCAGCGCGCCGAAGGACTCTGTCGCGGCGTATGGCGACACCAAGGCGCAGACGGTGAGCGTGTTGAATCAGATCAAACAACAGCTCGCAGCGCTCGGCTTGGGGATGGGCGATGTGGTGAAAATGCAGGTGTTTCTGGTCGGCGACACGGCAATGGGCGGCAAGATGGATTTCAACGGATTCATGGAGGGCTATCGCCAGTTATTCGGCACCAAGGAGCAGCCCAATCTGCCGGCGCGTTCCGCATTCCAGATCGCCGCGCTGGGCAATCCGCTGTATCGGGTGGAAATCGAAGTGGTCGCCGTTCGTCCTTGAATCCGTATTGCCGTCCTGATGGAGGTTGTCATGAAAACTGCTCTTTCGCGCCGCTCGTTTCTACGTGACTGCGCGCTGTTTGCCAGCGCTGCCGCTGCTGGCCAGGGCTGCCGAACGCTCGGCCACCATCGCGCCGACACCAGCGAGTGCGTTATCGCCGGTGATGATCGGCTTCAACGAATTCCCGGATAGCCCGTCGGCCGCCGCAGTCAACGCCATCGTGCAGATCGCACCGCAAGGCGGGCGTTACCTGCCTGATGTGCAAATGGAAGTGATGAACACCCTGGCCGCCGGGGCTAAAGCTGCCGGTGAATCATCTGGTGGCTTACGCCGGCTCCACCGAGCCGCTGGACTACACGATGCTGGCGTTCACCTCGCCCAGCGCTGCGCTCGTCACCGCCGATTCCACCTACGAATCCGGTTGGCGCGCGGCCACGCGCAATGGCGCAAAACTGATCAAGGTGGCGTTGCGCAAGGACTTCTCGCACGACGTGCAAGCGATGTGCGCCGCCGACGCCAACCCGGGCGTGATCTATATCTGCAACCCAGACAATCCCACCGGCTCGGTCACTGCGCGCAAGGAGCTGGACTATGCATTGGCGCACAAGCCCAAAGGCAGTGTGCTGGTGGTCGACGAGGCCTCTATCCACTTTGCGCACAGCTCAGCAGCGTGGTCGACATGGTCGACATGGTCGCCGCAGGCGAAGACGTGGTGATGTTGCGCACCTTCTCCAAGCTCTACGGCATGGCCGGCATTGGCCTGGGCTAAGCGGCCGCGCGCCCGAATCTGCTGACCAAACTGATGCTCTACAGCGTCAACAGTCTGCCGGTGACGGCCGCCGCCGCAGGCCTGGCCAGCCCGCGCGATCCTGCACTGGTACCGCAGCGACGCGCACGCACCGCAGCCACGCGCAAGGATGTGATGGACTTTCTCGCCAGGCAGGGCTACGCCTGCACCGCATCGGAGCGCAACTGCTTCATGGTCGATGTAAAGCGCCCGGCCACCGGCTTCAAGGACGACATGGCCACCCATGGCGTGTTCATCAGACGCAGCTGGCCGGTGTGGCCAACCTGGTCGCCGATCACGGTGGGCACCGATGCGGAGATGGCACGCTTCAAGCAGGCGTTCGTGCAGGTAATCGCCGACAGGCGCGGCCCGTTACCGCTGCCGGAAGCCACCGCCGATATACACGATCCGATGGATGCGTTTTTCCGTTACGCGTAGCGCATGTCTCGGGTGTGGAGTCGATGTCGAAGTTTAAATTCGATAGTCGATAGAGATCAGGCGTGCTCAGTCGCGGTAATCTGAGTGCCCCGACGCAGGCGAACGCGGCGGTGTTGCGCCCAGGCGCGCCGGGTATCGCGGTGGCGCGCATCCCCTATCGCAGGAGTGTTCCTTTGAAAGATTTTTCGACATTTGCCGTGATTGGATTGGTGCTGCTTGCGCCGTCGGCGTGGGCGCGCACCTGTGCGTTGACCATCACCGGCAACGATCAGATGAAGTTCGACCAGAACGCGATCAAGCTGGCGCCCGACTGCACGCAGGTTGACCTCACGCTCAAGCATTCCGGCAAGATGGCAGCCACGGTGATGGGCCACAACTGGGTGCTGACCAAGTCCGCCGACTTCCAGGCAGTCGCCAATGCCGGCGTCCGCTCCACCATCGCCGACAGTTATCTCCCCAAAGCCGACGCACGCGTGATTGCGCACACCAAGGTCGTCGGCGGTGGCCACAGCACCACCGTGAGCTTTGCGACCAGCAAATTGAGAAAGGGCGGCGACTACACCTTCTTCTGCTCGTTCCCGGGCCACTGGGAAATGATGAAAGGCACGCTGAGTTTTGGTTGAGGTGTTATGCGCTGCAGGTGCGCGTGACCGACTGCGGGAGTGATGTCTGACGGAGCCAGCGCGCGGTCATGCCGCGTGCTCAAGGGAGATCGTGATCGGACCGGACGGCACCGCAGACGATCGTCGCAGATGACGCTGCTGGTCACGGCGTTGGCGCATCAGCGGGTTTCGCCGACGGCTAAGAGCGGCTAACAAAACCCCTTGAATATTGTCTCGCCGGTGGCAAAATTGCGGAAATGACGCCTCGCAAAGAGATCCCCATTGCGCTGTGGAAGCGCATCGAATCACTGATTCCGCAAGTCAAGCGTTCGCCCAAAGGTGGACGGCCGCGTATCAGTGATCAACAAGCCCTCAACGGCATCGTCTATGTCTTGCGCACGGGCGTGCCGTGGGAAGACCTGCCTGTGGAACTTGGCGATGGCAGCGGCATGACCTGCTGGCGCCGGTTGCGTGATTGGCAAGCCGCCGGTGTGTGGCATCGTCTGCATCAGGTGTTGCTGGCCGAGCTACGTCGCGTCCAGACGCTGGATCTAAGCCGAGCCAGTCTGGACGCCGCCAGTGTTGCCTCCCCCCGGGGGGGCGCCTACACCGGGCCAAACCCGACCGATCGCGGCAAACTCGGCAGCAAACGGCATCTGATCGTGGACCGCAACGGCGTTCCCTTGGCGGTGTGCGTCACCGGCGCCCATCGGCACGACTCGGTCGTGTTCGAGGAGTTGATCGAGGCCTTGCCGCCAATTGGTGGCAAACCAGGGCGCCGGCGACGTTGGCCAGACACATTGCACGCCGACAAGGCCTACGACATCGACCGCTGTCGCGCCTTCCTGAAGCAGCGCGGCATCATTGCGCAGATTGCACGCAAGGGGATCGAGCGCAACGACCGATTGGGCCGTCATCGCTGGGTCGTCGAGCGCACCCACGCCTGGTTCGCAGCAATGGGCAAACTGCGCATCCGCTTTGAACGCCGCATCGATCTCCACTTGGCGTTGCTCTGGCTTGCATGCTCCATCATCTGCTTACGGCTTCTTCCTGGGTTTTGTTAGCCGCTCTTAATTACGAACGCGGAAACAAACCCATCTCCCCCCGGGGAGCGGGGTTGGTGTGAGGGTACAACGGAGCGATAAAAATCAAACCTCATCACCCCACCTAATCACTCACTGTAAGAGAGCCTGACCAAGCTATGCGCAATGCACATCAGCTGAGCAGCGCGGTCTTCGTCCAGTTCCTGGAACTACCGCACATGCGCGCGCAGCACCCAGCACGCGCCCTGGCATAGCCTGGCGCAGATCAAAAAACGCAACAACGGACGCGTTTTCCCAAACCACCCTGGCCAAGGCAAGTACCCGCCACGATGGCGCAGAAAACACATGCGTCCATCACTGCTGCGCTACATAATCGGCAATCGCCAAGTGCAGGAGCGCCAGACCATCAGCCAACTCGTCATCGCTCAGATTAAGCGCCGGCACAAAACGCAAGACATCCGGCCCCGCCTGCAACAGCAGCAAGCCATGCTTGGCCGCAAAATCCAGGATCATCCCGGCCTGCCCTGCGTGCGCCGGCGCCAGCACCGCGCCCAGCATCAGGCCACGCCCCCGAATCTGCGCGAACACACCGAACTCGGCGCTGAGCGCGTCCAGACCGGCGCGCAACGCAGCCGACTGACGCGACACGTTCTCTGCAATCTGCGGCGAAGCCAGCTTGCGCAGCGCCACGCGCGCCACCGCTGCAGCCAGCGGATTGCCGCCGAAGGTGGTGCCGTGCGCACCGAACTGCATGGTCTCGGCCACCTTGGGGCCGGCCAGCATCGCACCGATCGGGAAGCCTCCGCCCAGCGCCTTAGCCAGCGTCACGATGTCTGGCGTCACCTGCTCCTGCCAATGCGCAAACAATGTGCCGGTACGGCCCATACCGCACTGGATCTCGTCCAGCACCAGCAGTGCATCATGCTGATCGCACAGCGCGCGCACGCGGCTCAAAAAGCCCGGCGCGGCCGGCATCACTCCACCCTCGCCCTGAATCGGCTCCAGCATCACCGCAGCCACATCGCCAGCAGCCATCGCCGCTTCCAGCGCCGCCACATCGTTGAAATCCACATAGCGAAAGCCACCGGGCAGCGGCTCGTAGCCTTCCTGATACTTGGGCTGCGCGGTAGCAGTGACCGACGCCAGGGTGCGCCCATGGAAACTGCCGCGGAAGGTCACGATGACGCGCTTGTCGGCCGGGCGGCTCTGATTGCTGGCCCACTTTCGCACCAGCTTGATCGCCGCCTCGTTGGCCTCGGTGCCCGAGTTGCACAGGAACACCTTGTGCGCGAAACGCGAGGCGGTAACCAGTTCTTCGGCCAGCTTCAGCGGCGGCGCACTGAAGAACACGTTGCTGGTGTGCCACAACTTGCCTGCCTGTTCGATCAGCGCAGCCATCAGATCCGGATCGTTATGGCCCAGCCCGCTGACCGCGATGCCGGCAGACAGATCCACATACGCACGACCCTGGTCGTCCCACAGGCGACTGCCCTGGCCACGCTCCAGCACCACCTGGCGCGGGCGGTACACCGGCAGGTAGTAATGGGCGAGGGACAGGGGCGAATCGGCAGCGGTGCTCATGATGGTAGGTCGCAGAAGCGAAGGGAGAACCCGCATTCTCGCGCATTCGCCGGCCTGCGGCACACTGCGCGCATGCGCCCTTTCTCAGATCCTCAGCTCACTACTGCCACCGAAGACGGTTGGCGCCGGCAATGGTTCGACATCATCTACCGGCACGACACCCGCCCGTCGCGCAATTTCGATCCGATGCGGATGGTGGCGATCCCCACCAGCGTGGTGGTGATCATGATCGACAGTGGGCCGCCTCAACTTCCAAGTGCAACACCCTTTCAGCCAGTAGGGCACGCACCTGTCAAAACGCGACTGTCACCTAAGCGCAGAAGCGCGCGCGATGCTCCAGATTCAGGCGCGGCGAGGTCAGAGCTTGTGGTCGATCTCCAGGCCTTTGGGGACAAGCCCGTCGACATTGAGTTGGGAGTTGGCTTAGCAAGACAGCGAGGCGCTGCGCCAGCACACACCATCGCGCGGATTCCAGCGTACGACTGCTGCCAAACGCACCTGGGTGCCGGAGCAACTGCGGATCGTGCACCAACCCGAAGCGGTGCAGCAGCGCTTGGTTTCCGGGCACTGGGCATGTGGTTTGCCGACCCGCATGCGCCCTGGCAGCGGGCAAGCAACGAGAACACCAACGGCCTGCTTCGCCAGTTGCTGCCCAAAGGAGCGGACCTGTCTGGCGTCAGTCAGCACTACCTCACTCACATCGCCTGACTGATGAACACCCGTCCACGGAAAAGTGAATCGCCCCATGATTTCGGGAGGCTCCAACTCTTGAGAAGATGGAGCGATGAGCAAGACAAAGTATTGCCCGGAAG
>NZ_MDEJ01000159.1 GCF_002940065.1 Xanthomonas populi | reverse complement strand
AGATCGCTGATTTTTTGAAGGTATGGTCATCATCCAGTGCGTGTCACCACGGCTACGACTTGGTTGTTCGAGGTGCCCATCTCTCATTAAATGTCCTGCCAGTCGGACGAGCTTTAACGGCGTTTTTCTATCTGTTGGTCGCTGCATTAATAATTCTCGTTCAGCGGTGGAATCTCCAAAGATCAGCACGCGTACTTCATTGACCCAGAGTGGCGGCTTTGTACCGGAGGCATCACTGGCCAATAGCACATGTATGTCCAACGTATGAGACGGTAGTCCCCCAGCGACTGCCCACCATCCACCGCCGTCACTTGCCCAGTGATCCAACGTGGCTGTGGCGAGGCAAGAAACAACGCCGCATCGGCGATGTGCTGTACCTGCCCGAATCCGCCGAACGGAATGCTGTCGCGGATGCGGGCATACAGTTCCGGTTCTTCGTCGCGCTGCCGCGCCCATAGCCCATCGGGAAACGCGATCGAGCCGGGCGCAATCTCGTTGACGCGGATGCGCTCGCGCGCGAGTTCGGCGGCCAGCGTGGTGGTGGTGTAATTGAGCGCAGCCTCGGCGGTGGAATAGGCAATCGCGCGCGGCGTGTGGCGCTGCGCGTTGATCGAGCTGATGTTGAGGATCACTCCCGCATCGCTGTTGCGCAGGTGCGGCAACGCGGCGCGTTTGCAGCGCATTGCCGCTATCAGATCCACGTCCAGGCCTGTCTGTATGCCTGCCAGCTTGCGTCGTCGTTGCCATGTCCATAGCCGGAGGCGGTGTTGATCACCACGTCCAAGCCATCCAGTGCCTACGCTGCGGCCTGCACATAGGCCTGGATTTGCGCAGCATCCGACAGGTCGCAGGCGAAGGTGTGTGACGGCGTGCCATGCGGCGCCAACGCGTGTGCTGCCTGTGCCAGGCCACCGGTATTGCGGGCGCACAGCGAGACGTGCGCGCCGTTGCGGACGAACGCTTCGGCAATGGCCAGCCCGATGCCACAGCTGCCGCCAGCGATCAGGACGCGTTGCGGGTGTACTGCAGGAATGGACATTTCAGTCACTCGAATCTGAAGGTCCGCATTATCGAATAGCCGGGCAAGATCTGTGCCGATGACTCGGCGAAACAGCTGCGCAGCGTCGTGCTGCAGCCGAGCAGGCGAGGGGCGCAGCGCCATCCAATTGCGGTCGCGTGCGCTGTCATCTGCGTGCAATTCGCCGCGCGCGCCGCCTGCAACGCAAGCCTCATCACTAACCATGATCAGCTCATGCGTTTTGGGTTGCCGGGCGCTAACCATTTGTTTACACGTTCGCGTCGCGCTGCGGGCACAACGTTCGGGTAATTCAGTGGGAGTTGCACATGGAAACCCATATCACCGTCATCGGTGCCGGATTTTGCGGCACCGCGCTGGTCCGTGCGCTGGCGCAGACGGCCGATGCCCAAGTTCGTATCACCTTGGTCGGCGTGGCCGAAACCTTCGGCAGCGGCATTGCCTATGGTGCGGCGCGGCCGGAGCATTTGCTCAACGTGCGCGCCAAAGACCTGGGGATCGATGCGCAGGCGCCCGGCGCATTTGCCGAGACCTTGCATTTGGGCGAGAGCGGGCGGCTGGGATTCCTGCCGCGTCTGGCCTATGGCGATTATCTGCGCAGCGAGCTGGATACCGCGGTCAGCGGCGCGCAGGCCTCGATCATGCGGCTGTCGCAAGAGGCCGTTGCAGTGGAGCGCGTGCGCACGGGGTTTCGCGTGTTTCTGGCCAATGGCGATGCCTTCCATAGCGATCGGGTGGTGTTGGCGGTGGGTGCGCTGCAACCGCAGGCGCTTGCCGGCATCGGCCCGCGCTTGAGCGTGCATCCGCGCTATATCGGTTGGCCGTGGCAAGGCGATGCCCTGGCGCGGTTGTCGCCCGACGATGACGTGCTGATCGTCGGCACCGGGCTGACCATGGTGGATGTGGCATTGACTCTGCATGCGCGCGGTCATCGTGGCCGGCTGGTGGCGATCTCCCGGCGCGGGCTGGCACCGCAGGCGCATTTGCGCCAGCCAGGCGCGGCGCTGGAACTGCCGCCGCATCTGCAGCGCGCGCTCAAGGATGCCGACCTGCGTGGCCTGCTGCGCGGCGTGCGTCAGGTGAGTGCGGTGGTCGGCGATTGGCGACGGGTGGTGGATGCCTTGCGCCCGCATCTCCAGCCGCTGTGGCAGCGGCTGGAGTTACCCGAGCGTGCGCAATTTTTGCGCCACTTGCGGCCGTATTGGGAAGTGGCGCGGCATCGTGTTGCGCCGGGCGCGGCGGAACAACTGGCGCAGCTGCAGGCCTCGGGCCAATTGCAGGTGACCGCGGCGCGCCTGCTGCGTGCGCGTTGGGTGCCCGATGGCGTGGAGGCGGTGATCCGCCCGCGTGGTGCTGCCGACGCGCAGACCGGCCACTACGACGCGGTGATCCGTGCGACCGGGCTGGATACCGATATCGACCGCACCAGCGACCCGCTGATCGCCGGTATGCGCGATGCCGGCCTGCTGCGTGCCGACCCATTTGGGTTGGGTGTGGACACCGATGCGCAACTGCGGGTGCGCGATGGCGCCGGGCAGATCGTGCCAGGGTTGTATTGCGTGGGTCCGTTGTTGCGTGGGCGCTATTGGGAAATCACTGCTGTGCCCGAGTTGCGCGTGGCGACGCGCGCATTGGCCGAGCGTCTGTTGTTGGGCGCGATGCCGGCATTACAGCCGGAGCCGGAGCATGTGCCGCGCGAGGTCAACGCGCGTTTGTAGCGCGTCGTAGGTTCATTCCAAGGCGACAGACACGCCCGACTCACTCAACAAAACAGCCTCTGCGCGCGCAGGCATACCCCGCATCTCGCAATCTCGCGCGGACTTCGCTAAACAGCGCAATCATGCAGCGTGATGCGTAGCGCAATGTGCCGGTGCAGTCAGCACTAGGTCAGGTTGATCGCCGTGAGATGATTACAGTCCAAGTCACTTCATTCACTCGTTCGCCTGGAGTTCGCCATGCCCCGTCTTGCCCTCGCTACATTGCTCGCCACGTTGTGCGCCTGCGCGCTGCCCGCTTGGGCCAGCGAATCGCTCAATACCCGTGCTGAAGTGCTCGCGGCCCTGGAGGCTGGTTACGACGTCAGTCTGACCAACGATCTTGGTCGCTGCACGCCCGAAGAGGGCACCCCGGTCAGTCAGACCCGTGGCGGACGGCATATCGACGCGTATCGCATCACCGAGGATGGCACCGCCGCGTTCTCCGGCTCGCATTTCACCGTGGCCAACGACGGCAAGCCGATCCAGCAGTTCATGCGTTACCAGCTGCGCCCGGATGGCAGCGTGCGTTTCACCACCTACATGTACGACTTGCCGGGTCTGCAGCAACGCGGCCCGGTGCTGGCGTATCAATGCACGATCAACCAAGGCATTCGTTTCCACGCCGATTGAGTGCGCTGCACGCACTGCGCGATGTCACGGTATGCGTGGCATCGCGTTGAAGGATTCCTGCAGCCAACACGGCAGGCTACCCTGCCAAAGAGGCGTGATCTCGCCGAAGGTGGCCGATCGAAAGGGGCATGCATTGTCGATCTAACCGTGCATCCTGCTATGGGTGTCACGGACGCACAGCCTGCAGGCAGCTCACCCACGGACGGCGTTTGGTGACGGTCAATGAGGGTGCAGCCGATCGCTTCGCTGCCCGGAAGACCTCGCAGGGCAGTCGATTCACCCAGAACGGCGGTGTGGCCTCACAATAGGCGGCCAGTTCAGGAACGATGTCGCCATGCGCAAGACCTACCAGCTCAACCTCGAAGGCAAGAACCGCGATCGTCTGCTGGAGTCCAGCAAGAACGATATCCGCAAGTACCTCCGCCGCGAGCGCCGCAAGGACTTGCCGGAAGGTGCGGATTATCGGGACTTCGACATGCGCTTCGGGGTGGACGAGGCCAGCGCTGCGCCGCTGCCGCCGGCCGAGTTGATCCGGTCGATCAATGCGCTCACCAGTGAGGGTGGCGAGCAGTTCTTCGTGGAAATCCTGCGCAAGCCCGGCAAGCCCGGCAAGCGCACTCTGCGTGCCGATGGCGACAGCGCAATGGGCGGCGAGCTGGATTTCTCGCAGGAGTGAGTCTTCACCGCATAGACGTGGCGGTGCATCGCTGCTGCGTTGGCACGGTTTTGCGTTGGCGTCATCAGCAACGCGCTTGGCCGCCACCGCGTGTTGTCTCAGCGAAATCTAAGGTCAGATAACGTGGTCTGCACAAGGCACACGTTCGGCGATAGATGTCTGTGACGTGCGAAGCCGCAACTGGCCAAGCGTGCGCAACACCGGCATCGACGCGTGCTGGACGCTGCCCGGCCTGCGCATGTTCCACATGTTCAAGCGCGGTTCGCGCGCCGTCCACATCCGCGTGACGACGGCGAATGACGTGCAAATACCCGCTTTCAGTCGGGCTTGCCTGGCTGTGTCGCCGCTACCGCGCGCAGCTTGTCTTTCTTGCTCGGCCGCTTGCCCTTGATGCCGCCGTTGTCGTCCGGTGCGCGCGTATCGGGATTCCGCGTCTGGGTCGCAGGCGCATCTGTTGCCAGGCTCGGCTCAAAGCCGGCAATCACGCTCGTCGGCACGCGCAGTCCCTGGCGTTTTTCGATCAAACGCCATTGCGGCTGGCTCTTTGCAATAACGAAGCTGATCGCCACCCCGCTGGCGCCGGCGCGTGCGGTGCGGCCGATGCGGTGGGTGTAATCCACCGTCGAACGCGGCAGGTCGTAATTGACCACGGCCGGTAGCGCGTCGATATCGATGCCACGCCCGGCCAGATCGGTGGCCACCAGCACCTGCATCTCGCGCTGCTTGAAGGCCTGCAAGCTGCGCTCACGGCGGCCCTGGCTCAACTCGCCGTGTAACGGCTGCGCGTTGATGCCGGTCTTGGTCAGCTTTTCGGCGACCTTCTCGGCAGTGTGGCGGCTGGAAACGAACACCAGCACATGCGACCAGCCATGTTCCTGCAGCAGATGGCGTAGCAGTTGGGTGCGTTGGCTGGCATCGACAGCGATCGCGCGTTGTTCGATCGCAGGCGCAGCCTGCGGCGTGGCGGCAATGGTGATGCGCAGCGGGTCGCGCAGGCGGCGTTTGGCCAGCGATGCGATCGCGGGCGGAAAGCTGGCCGAAAACAGCACGCTTTAGCGTTGCGCCGGCAGCAACGCCAGAATGCGATCGAGTTCGGCGCCGAAGCCCAGCTCCAGCAGGCGGTCGGCTTCGTCCAGCACCAGCGTGGCGACCTCACCCAGGCGCAGCGCATTGTGGTCGACCAGATCCAGCAGCCGGCCGGGCGTTGCCACCACGATGTCGGCACCGCCGCGCAAGGCGAGCAGTTGCGGATTGATTGAACTGCCCCCGGTGGCCGCAACGATCCTGAGCCGCCGCGGCAGATGCGCGGCCAGCTGGCGCAGCGTGTCTTCGACCTGCGCGGCGAGTTCGCGCGTGGGCGCCAGCACCAGCGCGCCGAGCACGCGCGGCGCGGTGTCCGGGGCGAGACAGCGTTGTTGCAGCAGCGGCAGCGCATACGCCAACGTTTTGCCCGAACCGGTCTGCGCCATCGCGATCAGATCGCGCCCCTGCAGCATCGGCGGAATCGCCTGCTGCTGGACAAGGGTGGGAGAGTGATGGCCGGCCCTGGCGAGCGCGGTGTCGAAGAACGGCTGCAGCGAGAGATGGGTAAATGACATGTGGCCATTATCCGCGTATTGCTGGTGACGCGCTGCGTTGCTGCGGTGAATCGTGCATCCCCGTGTCATGCCGTCGACTCCATTGAGGTTCACCGCAAGCCTCGCCGAGGCTGAACTATCAACAGACTGGACCCAGTGCGAACCACCGCATCCCTCAGCTTCTCTTTACAGCTTTACCTTTTACTTGCTTGATGGGCAATGTTGGATCCCGTCTTTTTGACACATCGCTTCTGCGATCGTGAGAGGCTCTCGATGCGAAAAAGACGACGTTCCTGCGCAGGAGGAATTGGCTGTGATTTTCTGGTCCATCCAGAGTCACTGATGGTTCGCAATGAAACACATGAATTCACGCGTCCCCAGCATCGTACCTAGCATCCAGATATGCTGAGGCTCTACTGATGATTGTGGAGTTACGTGGGTCGGACGGCATGGCGCAATGCAAGCGCACACGTGCAGGAAGGCCGCTCAGGCCCTCAGGCCCTCAGGCGGCCAGGGCGTGCGCGTCCAATGCATTATTAATGCAGTGGATGACCCAGTTCTTGAACCACTGAGGTGTATCTGATGAAGCCAAATTCGATTCTCAGTACTCATTCTGTCCACTCAGCCGATTCCAGTGATGAGGTATCAGGGCCGAGCAGCTGGCACCCTGAAATGCCTGAAATGACGTTGCAGGAGCGCTTAGATCCGTGGCTTCAAGGTCTGCCGCGTTCACCGCCGACTGCCCATAACCGTGAGCCATCCCAAAAACCGAAACCCCGGCTTTCGTTCTCACTCAGCACCAATGAAGCGGCCAGTAGCAGCAAGCCGTCCAAGTCTTCTATCAATAAAGAAATGAAGATCGAGGATAGGTCCCACACAAGCGCGCAGCGTCAGTTTGATGTGCTTAAGGGAGCGCCGATTCCTAAGGATGTCAGAAAGGCATTTAAGAAAGGCTATTATTCCTCCGATACTGCAGAAGAAAAGGATAGAAAAAAGGAGGGTAAACTTGTCTTGAAATTGTACAAAGGTTTTGCACGCGACGCTCAATCCGGAGAATATTTTCACCAAAGATTCAAGCCGAATAAAGAAGTCCTTACAAGGCGTTTATTTGAACTCAACAGGTTGGAGAAGGACAAAGACAAGGATGAAGACCCTGGCTACAAGTTCTGGAAGGCATGAAAGCAAGGCACGATGTGTCCCTCATGCCAAGAATCCCGCGAAAGCGGGATTCTTGGCTGGAGTCCTGGCTGCGGGTGCCTGCTTTGAGGCGATTTTCGAGGCTGCGCCCTCAGTGTGATGACCGGGTTTCTTTGGCCCTATAAATCCGTTGAGCACGTTCTGCATGTTGATGAGCGATGGCGTAGAGCAGTCTCATGCAGTCCAACTGCGCTATCGGTATGAGCGATATGGATGCATTACGCGCTGATGGGGTACGTGGTGTATCACCATTGTCTAGAGCTAACGTACAAACGCTGCATACCTTGCAGTTCGCTGCACTGCCCTTGCATCAGACAGCGCGGTGGCGCCCTCTAGGGATTTTCTGATTAACCCACTTGCGCGAAGCTTAACTTATTGATTTGACTGAGCCGCATGGCGGCGATGCATGGGTTAATCAGGCCTTCCCTAGGGAACCTCTGAACAACTCCCCATAGCTACGCGACACGACGCACTCACGTTGAGGAGGCATCCATGTAACTGACATTCGGTGATGCGCAGGGCTTGGGCAAGCGCAAGCACACCCGTCGTGAGATGTTCCTGGCCGAGAGGGAGCGCATCGTTCCATGGACGCACCTGCTTTGGCTGATCGCGCCCCACTATCCGGCGTCCGGGCGACGTCCTCCGCCCTGAGTAGCGGCCTGGTTTAGAGTGGCTAACAAAACGTAGCGAGCAGTCGTCAGGTGGGCGCGGACGGCGCGCTCAGAACCGGAGTGTACGAGTGGTACATGCCGATTCCGAGCACCGGCCGCGCCCGCCTGGCGGTGAGCGCAGTAGTTTTGTTAGCCGCTCTTGGAGTCCGGGGGAACGCTAGCGGTGTTGGCCAGATGTTGGGCATACGCAGCCGGTGTCATGCCGCCGATTGCGTTCTTGGGCCGGCCTTCGTTGTCTTCGCGTCGCCAGCGCTCGATCTCGGTGCGCGCATGCAGCAGTGTTGGGAGCCAGTGCTCGTTGAGGCATGCGTCGCGTCGCCGGCCGTTGACGTAGGCGTTTTGATTCGGCTCGCCGGGCTGGATGAGCTATAGCTGCACACCACTGGCATGCGCCCAGGCGACCATCGCCTTGCCGCACACCTCCTTGCCGTTGTCAGTGCGGATCACTTGCGGCAAACCACGTCTGATGGCCAGCCGGTCTAGGTGTTTGATCCCAGGTTTTGATGGTGCACTCTTTTCACTCGAATGGAAGCAAGCACAATGGGCCAGGTTCTACATGGGAGCGCCACCACGACTGAG
>NZ_MDEJ01000158.1 GCF_002940065.1 Xanthomonas populi | reverse complement strand
ACACCAGCTTGCAGATGATCCACCTGGCGTTCCTGGCGTTCCTGGCGTTGCTGCTTAGAAGACTTTGAACAGGCTCTTAGAGCGGCTAACAAAACTACTGCGCAGCCGCCAGGCGGGCGCGGCCGGTGCTCGGAATCCTCATGTACCACTCGTACACTCCGGTTCTGAGCGCGCCGTCCGCACCCGCCTGACGACTGCTCGCTACGTTTTGTTAGCCGCTCTTACTCCGGGTCTGCAGGGCGTTGCGCTAACCGCATCGCAAGCACCGGGCACATGGCCTGTATCAAGGCGCGGCTGCGCGCATGCAGATCGATCAACGGAACGTTCAATTCCTGCGCGACCTTACGCGTGGCATCGGCCAACGGCGCCAGATCATCCATCCATTGACCACGCTCGAATTGCCGCCGCGTCAATGGTGTAACCAACACCGGAAGCGCTCCGGCGGTACGCGCTTCGGCCACATAGCGGCGCAGATTTGCTGGAAATTCGGTGGCCAATTCGGTGGAGCGCCCCGGCTTGCCCGGTTGATCGTCATGGCCGAACTGGATCGGCACGTCGACCTGTCGATCGCGGCCACCGCTGGCCCGGCCAGCAGCGAGGCCGCCACTAACACTGGCGGCAGGCACCGGCGCGCAGCACCTGAAAACGCAGCAAAAACGCGCGTTTGGCTTGTCTGTTCCATCTACCCCAGGGTTGCTTGGTTGCTGCGGCCAACTTTGCCGCACTGCACATTGCAAATGACACCGGTTTACCATATACAGCACGCCGTGCCAGTGTCCATTGGCAGTGCAACAAAACACCTAGCAGGCAGACACCCTTGAGCAACGACGCCGCCACCCCGCCATCGTCCATATCCATGCTGTCGCAGATCGCCCAGCGCTTTGTGGAGGCACGCCGTGCAGGGGCATCGCTGCCCGACTTTCCCGGGCAGATCCCCGAGGATCTGGTCACTGCCTACCACGTGCAGGACATCGCTATCAGCCAGTGGGACGACCAGGTGGTCGGCTGGAAGGTGGGCTACATCGCCGCCGAGCGCCGCGACGGATCAGGCGACGACCGTCTGCTGGGGCCGATCTTCTCGCGCAAGCTCTTGAATGCCACCGGTGGAACAACGCAGTTCCCGATCTACCAAGGCGGCTTCGGCGCAGTAGAGGCCGAATACGTGCTGCGCCTGGAAGCGGACGCTCCCGCCGAGCAGACCCACATCAGCCCGGATGAGGCGGCGCAGCTGCCGGCCACGTTGTTCATCGGCGTGGAGATCGCCAGCAGCCCGTTGGCGACCATCAACAAGCTGGGCCCGCGCGTGGTGATTTCCGACTTCGGCAACAATAACGGCTTGATTTTAGGCCCGGAAGTGACCGATTGGCTGGCGCGCGCCGAGTCCTCGCTGACCGCCGACACGCTGATCGACGACCAGGTCGTCGGCACCGGAGGGGCTAGCACGCTGCCGGGCGGATTACGCGCCGCCTACGCATTTGCGCTCAGTCGTTCGGCGCAGCGCGGGCGTCCGCTCAAGCGCGGTGATCTCATTGCCACGGGCAATGCCACCGGTATCCATGACATCGAAGTGGGACAGCGTGCGCTGATTCGTTCCGCCGGCATCGGCGACATTTCCTGTACGGCTGTGTCCGCCACACGAGCGGACACAGTGACCAGATGCCTGGGAGGGCGCCAATGATCACACGCAGACATTTCCTCGGTGCCGGCCTCGGTGCCGCCGCGGCCAGCCCCTGGTTGGGCGCCGGTGCCACCACGCCGATCCCCGGCGGGCAGTTGTTGACCGCCACCGACGTGCACATCGGCGACTACCCCACCGTGGAGGCGGTGCGGTGGTTCGGCAAGCAGCTCGAAGCGCGCACCAACGGCCGGCTCAAGTTGCGCCAGTACCACTCCGGCCAGTTGGGCCGCGAGTCGGAGGCGATCGACATGGCGCGCTTCGGTGCCATTGATATCACCCGGGTGTATTCGGGCGCGTTGAACAACGCCTTTCCGTTGACTCAGGCGTTGTGACTGCCCTACGTGTTCGACTCGGTGCCGCATCTGCGCCGCGCCATCGACGGGCATGTGGGCTACAGCGTGCTGCGTAGCTTCGAGCAGCGCGATCTGGTGGGCTTGGCGATCTACGATTCGGGCGCACGTTGCTTCTACAACACCAAGCATCCGCTGCACCGCCCGGACGATCTCAAGGGCCTGAAATTGCGCGTGGCCTCGTCGGACATCTTCCTCAAGCTGATGCGCATGCTGGGCGCCAATGCCACCCCGATGTCGCTGGGCGAGACATTTTCGGCGATGGAAACGCACATGATCGACGGTGCGGAAAACAACATGCGCAGCTTCCAGTCCAGCCGGCATTTCGAAGCCGCCCATTACTGGTCGCAGAGCGAGCATTCTTACGCGCCGGACATCCTGGTGATGTCGCGCAAGAGTTTCGAATCATTGAGCCCGGCCGACCGCGCCCTGGTGGTGGAACTGGCACGCGCCTCGGTGCCGGTGATGCGCAACCTGTGGGATACCTCGGAAGTGATCGCGCGTAAACAGGTGATCGACGACGGCGTCAAGATCAATCAGGTCGACATGCCGGCGTTCCGCACCGCCTCCGCCCCGCTGCTGGCCGAATGCCGCAAGCAGCCGGAGATCGAAGCGTTGTACCGCCGCATCCGCGATTTCGCATAAAGGTAATCCAATGACCGAACCCGAGACTCTCGCCGTCCCGGTCGCGCCGTTGCAGCGCGCGCTTGACCGCGTTTCCGATACTGCCATCGGCGTGGCATCGCTCGCCTTGCTGGGCCTGGTGGTCGTGCAAGGCTGGCAGGTGTTCACCCGCTACGTGCTCAACGACTCGCCTAGCTGGACCGAGCCGGTGACGCTGCTGCTGCTGAGCACCGCGTTGAGCCTGGGCGCCGCCGCCGGTGTGCACACCAACCGCCACTTCGGCTTTTATCTGCTGGGCGAACACGTGCCGCCGCTGGTACGCAACGTGTTCGACCTGATCCGCCCGCTGATGATCATCGCCATTGGCGCGGTGCTGGCGCATTGGAGTGCGGCGTTGCTGCTGGATGTGCTGGACATCAAGATGGCCGGCGCGCAGATGCCGCAGAGCATCAACTACCTGCCGCTGTCGATCGGTGGTGCGTTGATGGTGGTGTTCGCCCTGTACAAGCTGTGGCGTGTGCTGCGCCCGATCCAAGCCGGAGGAGTGCGCTGATGGGCATCGCCATGTTGTTGGGAACCTTCGTGGTGCTGCTGCTGATCGGCGTGCCGGTGGCCTACGCACTGGGCGCGGCCGCACTGGCCACGCTGCTGTATCTGGATCTTCCCACGGTGGTGCTGGTGCAGCAGATTTCCGCCGGTAGCGGCTCGGCGTCGTTGATCGCCATTCCGCTGTTTATCTTCGCCGGCGAGCTGATGTTGCGCGGCGGTATTTCCGAACGCTTGATCGCGTTGGCCTCGTCGCTGGTGGGGCGCGTGCGTGGCGGTCTGGGTCAGGTGAGCGTGTTGTCGTCGCTGTTCTTCGGCGGTGTGTCCGGCTCGGCGATTGCCGATGTCTCGGCAGTTGGCGGCACGATGATTCCGCAGATGATCAAGCGCGGGTACGACCGCGATTACGCGGTCAATGTGAGCATGACCGCCGCGCTGGTGGCGCTGCTGGTGCCGCCGTCGCATAACCTGATTTTGTTTTCCGCAGCAGCGGGCGGCGGTATCTCGATTGCCGATCTGTTTGCGGCCGGCATCGTCCCCGCGCTGTTGATGACCGCGGCGATGATGGTCACCGGCTATGCGGTCGCACGCCATCGCGGGTACGGCACCGAGCCCTTTCCTGGCTGGCGTGCAGTGGCGCTGCGCCTGTTCGGCGCACTGCCGGGCCTGGGTCTGGTGGCGCTGATCTTCATCGGCATTCGCGCCGGAATCTTCACCGCAGTGGAGAGCGCTGCGATTGCAGTGGTGTACGCATTGATCGTCCCCGCGCTGCTGTATCGGCAACTGCGTTGGGCCGAGTTCTTTGCCGCAGTCACGCATGCCGCGCGCACTACCGGCGTGATCCTGTTTGTGATCGCCACGGCGGCGGTGTTCGGCTGGTTGCTTGCGTACTTGCAGGTGCCGGCAGCGGCGGTGAAATTCTTGCAGGCCATTGCCGACAGCAAGAACACGGTGTTGTTGATGATCGTGGTGATGCTGTTGCTGCTGGGCATGTTCATGGACCTGACGCCCAAGATCCTGATCTGCACGCCGATTTTCCTGCCGGTGGTCAAGGCCTATGGCATCGACCCGATCCACTTTGGTCTGGTGATGGTGCTGGCCGGCGGTATCGGCTTGATCACCCCGCCGATCGGCTCGGTGTTGTTCATTGGCACTTCGATCGGACAGATCACCATCGCCCAGAGCATGCGCACCCTTTGGCCATTCTGGTTGGCGGCGTTGTGCGTGCTGCTGATCGTTGCGTTTTTCCCCGAACTGTCGCTGTGGTTGCCGAGGGCATTGCGCGCGTAAGGGCGACCACTTCATCCATTGCGTGTCCGTCGGACGGGTACGGTCGGTGCGAACGAATCGGCATGTACCCCGCGCGATCATGTACTTCCTCGCGCGCCGTGGCGACCAGGGCGAGCGCAGCAACTTCGTGGTCTGGGCCGATGACATCAAAGGCCCGTGGAGCGCGCCGATCGATATTGGCTTGAACAAGTAGAGGGTCGGCAGGGATTCGTGAAAAAAACAGCCAAAAGTGAGCTAACTCGCTGTCAGCACAGAATTTTTCACGAATTCCTGCCGATCCTCAATAGCGTTCAGTGCGGCCCCGCGCTGGACCGCACGATGCCGGGGATTCTTGTCGCATCATCAGGCTTATAGATATATTTCACTGGCGCGTTATTGAATGGTAAACCGCTTGCCGAATTGCCCGTCGTTGCTTCATACACGTTCTTTTTCTCATAAAATATGTATGTATCGCCGGGTAATTCCAGCCGAATTTGGTTGCTGTTATTGGTTTTGTAGAAATAGTTTGATTCGGAAACGACGATGCTGCCGCTACCAACCTGCAAAGCGTTATACTGCTGCTTTCCATAGCTGCGACCATCGACAGCGGTGCGAGTACCACTGGGAATAGTGCTATTGTCGAAGTAGTTGTTGTATAAGTGAACCCAGCCGCGAAGGAGAGGACGCCCCGCCAGATTAGGACCAAACCAGTTGTGGTGCAACGTCACGTGTAGCTTTTTGTCACCATATGCGTATGAGTCGCCCTTGTTGTAACCAACAAGGATTGCTAAACGCTCACTTGCGAGGTCATGATGATTGTTGTCAACCCAATTCCACACCGGGTCCGGGTTCATGTTGACCCAGATGTTGCTGAAGTAAAAATGATTATACGACAGCGTGATGTAATCAGATGACATACTGATTGATGACAGGTCATCGCTCATGTCGTAGAAATCACAGTGGTCGATCCAAGCATTAGATATACGCCGCAATGATACGCCAACGTAGTTGATGCCAATGTTATTGGATGTTCCTTTGACTTGGTCAGGCAAGGCTTGCAAGTCGCCGATATTGCCAAAGAACGAGATGTTTCTGATCACCACGTTTTGAATGTTTACCCCAGTGGGTAGCTTCTCGCCGCTAAATTTCAATTGGATATTCTGCAAGACCGCGCCACCGCCTGCGGCACCCTCGATTGTTATATTGTTCCAATCCGTGCTGGAGAAATTCAGTGTGGTCAGGTTTGGACCACCGTAGATCTTTCCACCGATGATGATATGGTGGTTTTTGGCATTGAATGCCGTCTGCAGCTCTGGGAGCGTTGTAACTGTAATCGCAGTTTCGCTAGATACAGAGGCGGAAGAAAAGCCGCCGGTCCCAGCCTTGGCTATGCCTGCCTGTGCGATAAAAATTGCAAGAAACAGCGAGTTAGTAGAGAAATGCAAATACTGACCTTTGCTGGAGAGCGAAGCACTGAGCTTGCACGCTGTCCGATCAAGTCGGACAGCGTGCAGGTGTTCCAGGAAAAATAACGGCTATCGATCAAGCAAGAAATTATACGTCGCAACGATTTTGCATGCCTAGTTGACGGCCGCTGCCGTCTGATACAGGTTACGGATCGCTGACTTCCACTGCGGACCGAAGGAAGCGTGGGTGAACTGCTTATAGGCAAATGAGGTCATGCCAACCTCAACGTCCTGCACAGGATCCTCGTCCGTCGAAACCCAAGGTGAGCCGCTAACGCCAGAGCGTGCGTCCCATTCCAAGCCCTCAATGGCATAGTCTTTGTTCATCCATGGGTTCGGCTCTGCGGTGCTGGTTACGCTGACAGGCGTGTTCCCATTGGCACCAGGATCAGTGCTGTAGCCTGTTACCCGATATTCGTTGTCGTCATCCTGACCGACAAAGCGAACGCCAGATGCTCCGACAGTATTTGACAGAGTAGCGCCGGAGCGCTTCATTGCCATAGGCGCCTGCACTTGAAAGAACGCCGTATCGTAGTCGACGGCTCGGCCTACGACCCAGTCATTATCGGCCGTGATGGTCGTTGCAGGCCACACACCATAGGGGGCGGTGCCGTTGTAGGCTGGCACGAACACCAAGTCCGACACGAATTCACCTGGTAGGGCAGAGACGCATCGCCCGGAAGTGGCTACGACGTTCCCGGAGTCGGAGACGACCGCGTTGCCAGTGCAACGCTGGTCTATGCCGTTCGCCCGAAAGAAGACCACGCCGAGGTGAGCTGCGGCGGAGAATCCTGGAACCGGCACGGATGGATCGGTCTTCGGCGTCGGCACCGCTCCTTTCACCACCTTCAACCCTGCGCCACGGTTTTCAACACGGACCAATCCCGAATTCTGCAACTCTGGCGGGTCGCCGTCGACCGGGTTGGCATCCACGAACGATGCGGAAACTGCAGCTTGCATCCGTGCGGGCGTCCAGTATGTAGTACTCTGTTCTCGCTGAGCAGTCGGAACGACGTGATGCACGATGGTGCTAGCGGAGAGGTTGATCGACTTGGCGCTTGCGGACACGTCGGTAATCGCAGGGATGATAAGGAACGCGCAGTACGCGCGCAAAATCGTGGTTCGCGGCAAATATGTCATGCGTCTTTAACCTGTATTTGTTCTAGAGCAAACGCTCTTGATTATTAATCAAATTAATTTAATTGAATATCTCGTCTACCAAAGTTGCCTAAATAAGCTACACCCGCTAATGTCCTCAAAAAATATAATAGGAATTAAATATTACCACCAATTTTTACAGGAATTTACAGGGCTAGCGAACTATTGCGCTAAAAGGCGAAGCCTACGGAGCACCAATGAGTCGGCTCAGAATTGAGGTTCGGCAGGGATTCGTGTAAAAAACAGCTAAAAGTGAGCTAACTCGCTGTCAATACAAAATTTTTTATGAATCCCTGCCGACCCTCGACTTGTCTGTCACCGCTCCTATTCGCGCTCCGTTTGCACAAGCAACTGCCCCCCCAGCTCACAATGTGAGCGTTCGGTCGGCGTGCCCATCTCAGAGAGGCGTCAATGAGCGAAATTTTGCTGCGAATCGTTGAGGGAGCTGGTGTCGCGCTCTACCGGCACGACGCAGGGGCAGGGCAGAGCTGTTGCCGTCGCGCAGAGACCTATTCAATTATGAAGGGGGATATGCCTGAGGCTATGGCGGTACTGGACCGCTAAACCTTAACTATGCCATTGTCGGCAGGATCTTCATCGACGATATCAAGGATGTCGGTGAGCTCAGCCGTCGCGCCATGATTATCCTTGAGCAAGTGATAGTTCAGCTCGATGGCGAGATCGAGCACGACATCTCCGTGGCATCAATCAGGCAGCTGTTCTCTGACTGAAAGCGAGGTCCGCGCAGTGCCGGCAGCCTGCCTACCCTCCTATTCGCCTGAACTGTGGCGCGGGGTCATCAGTATTATCCTGGTTGGGATTACGTTACCAGTCAGCAACGTAATCCAGGCTGCAGCACGCAAAACCAGAGCGTGCCTTGCAGGTCGCAGCGAGGAGGCCAGCATCGAGATTACTCAATAGGCTGGCGTAGCCCTGTCGCCTAAAAGGCGCGGATTAGTCCGCGCCTTTTTTGTGCGAGCTTTACTGTTGTAACTGAACTTGCGTTGCCATTCTCAAGAATAGGCGTCGCCCGTGATTAGGTCTATTCGCTCCTCGATGCCGTCTGCTATGGCGTTCCCATCCATGTCTCCGCGGCTGCGCATCGAGTCTATCAGCGTAGCCGCGTTTTCTCTTATAGGAGCCTCTAAAAACCCCAGCAATCTGCCATCATTGACTTGACGCCCTGCCAGCGGAGAACGACAGACATGAACAGCTTGTTTGCTGGTGAAGAACGCGATGCCAAGCGCCAGCAGTTGAATGATCCGCTGGCTTTGCTGTCGCGGCACATCG
>NZ_MDEJ01000157.1 GCF_002940065.1 Xanthomonas populi | reverse complement strand
ATCATGTCTGTCGTTCTCCGCTGGCAGGGCGTCAAGTCAATGATGGCAGATTGCTGGGGTTTTTAGAGGCTCCTTTAAATTAACGCGATAGTCCAGTGAAGCGTCGCGGATATCCGTAATCATTAGCGAAGCGCCTGCAGAAACGCAGGCGATTTTGTAAGAAATGAAGCGCCACCTTATTCCATCTTCGAGTACAGCCCGACGTTTACTCATCCGCCCTTCGGACACCTACTTATAATGAAGATGACAAGTCCCTCAGGGAGAAGAAATAGCAGAAGTGCTGCTCCAAACGCTGCAGTCGGCCACTACCACTGCCCTCGCAGCTTTCTATCGGAAACTCATCTAGCAACAACGTGCCTGGCGAATCGAATCGGTCACACATTCAATAACAAAAACTCCCGCTCCCACGAACTGATTACCCGAAAGAACGTCTCATACTCTTTCCGCTTCACCGAGATATACGCCCGCACGAAACGCCGCCCCAACATCTCCTGCAACGCCTCGCAGCCCTCCAAGCCGTCCAAGGCCTCGCCCAGCGAGCGTGGTAGGTCGTAGCCCTGCTCCTTGCCGTTGCTGCCGATCGGCGCGGTCGGCTCCAGCTTCTCGCGGATGCCCAGCAACCCACACGCCAGCGTCGCGGCCATCGCCAGATACGGATTGGCATCGGAACCGGCAAAGCGGCTTTCCACCCGCATGTTCTGCGGGGTATCGATCGGCACGCGCAGCCCGCAAGTGCGATTGTCGAACCCCCACAGCACATTGCTTGGCGATACCTCGCCAAACATCAGCCGCCGGTAGGAATTGACGTTGGGCGCCAGCAGCCCCATCGCCATCGAAATGTAGTTCTGCAGGCCACCGAGATAATGCGCGAAGGCGTCGCTGAAGCCACCTTCGCGCTTGCCGCTGAATACGTTTTTGCCAGTGCCGACATGCAAAAGGCTCTGATGGATGTGCATCGCACTGCCCGGCTCGGTTTCCATCGGTTTGGCCAGGAAGGTGGCGTACACGCCATGCCGCAACGCGGCCTCGCGCATGGTGCGTTTGAACATGAAGACCTGATCGGCGCGCGACAGCGCATCGGCATGGGTGAAGTTGACCTCCAGCTGCGCCGCGCCGGATTCGTGGATCAAGGTATCCACGTCCAGTTCCATCGCATCGCAGTAGTCGTACATCAGATCCAGGATCGGGTCGAACTCGTTGACCGCATCGATCGAATACGACTGCCGGGCGGTTTCCGGGCGGCCGGAGCGCCCCGCTGGCGGCAGCAATGGGAAATCCGGGTCGGTGTTCTTTTGCACCAGAAAGAATTCCAGCTCCGGCGCCACCATCGGTTGCAGCTTTAGTTCGGCATACGCATCCAGCACGCGGCGTAGCACATTGCGCGGCGCAAGCTCATGCGGCTGGCCATCCTTGGTGTAGCAATCGTGGATGACCTGCGCGGTGGGGTCGGTCGCCCACGGCACCACGCGCACGGTGGATGCGTCCGGGCGCAGATGCATGTCCGAATCAGATGGCGAGGTCAGCTCGTAATAATCGTCGGGAAAATCGCCGGTGACGGTGGTGGCGAAGATGCCTTCCGGCAGGCGGGTGCCGTAGTCGTGCGAGAACTTGTCGGCGGGGATGATCTTGCCGCGTGCGTTGCCGGTGATGTCCGGCACCAGACACTCCACCTCGGTGATGTTGCGCTCCTTGAGCCAGCGCCGCAGCGCGCTCTCCGGCTGTTTGGGCGTGGCTTTGCGCGAAAGTGTGCGGATGGGCATGCAACCTCACTGACTGCGTTGAGCGGCGTATTGGCGACAGGCCTCGCCGAAGGCCTGAAAGATGGCACGGTAGAACGGATGCTGTGTGACACGCCACTGCGGATGCCACTGCACCGCGAGCAAAAAGCCCGGCCCGGCGCCGCGAAAGGCTTCGATCAGGCCATCTGGCGCAGTGACTTCGACCACCAGCCCATCGGCGAGCGTCGCAATACCCTGCCCGTGCAGCGAGTTCACCCACACCTGCGCGGTCTCGCTCATGCTGGCCAAGCAGCCGCCGGGTTGCAGCTGCAACAGATGGGCCGGGCCGTATTGCGTGTCCAGTGCCGCAGCGCGGTCTTCACGATGATCGGCCAGGCCAGGGACTTCATGCACGCGTTGATACAGCCACCCGCCCAACGCCACGTTGACCTCGTGCAGACCGCGACAGATCGCCAGCACCGGCAGGCCGCGCGCAAGCGCCTGCGGGATCAGGCCGAAGCTGGTGGCATCGCGCGCAGGATCATGCAGGTTGCCCTCCCAACTGGGCTCGTCGCTGTCGTGATGCGGCTCGACGTTGCTCACCGCACCGGTCAGCAACACCCCGTCCAACCGATCCAGCCACACGCCCGCATCCAGCGTGGGCTGCAGGCTCGGCAGCAACACCGGCATCGCGCCCACCACCGCCTCTACCGCGCGGATGTATTTTTCGCCAGCGGCCAGAAACGGATGCGGCCCTTGCTGGATGCGATCGGTCGGCAACCCGACCAGTGGAACGACAGCCATGCGGACATCCCGATTGAGAGCGGCGGTTGTACGACTGCTGGTCGCCAGCCAAACGCGGGCGATACTAGAGAGCGACAGGTACCACGCGTCCATTCCGGTCAGCGCGCCGCCCGCGACCAAGTGACGACCGCTCGACAGGTTTTTTCAGCCACTACTTGGATGCAGTGAACATCAGGGACGTCGAACCTTGCGTGCCTTCGAACTTACCGCGCCGCCACCCTATTGCCAAGCGCAACGCCACTGCGGTTGCGACTGCTCACGCACGCTTTGTTAGGCTGGGCGGCGACTTCGCAGGTGGTGCTCATGGCTTCCGAAAACTCCGTCGCGTCCTTGCCCGCTACCGATGCCGTCACCCTGGCGAGCATCGACGGCTGCGAATCGGTCGACCTGTTATTGCCTGACACCAACGGCGTGCTACGCGGCAAACGTGTGACTGGCCAGGCACTGAGCAAGATCTATCGCGATGGCGTGTGCCTGCCGATGTCGCTGATCGCCACCGACATCACCGGCAACACCGTGGAAGAAACCGGGCTGGGCTACGCCATCGGCGATGCCGACCGCATCTGCCGGCCGATCGAAGGCTCGCTGCGTCCGGTGCCGTGGGCCCCGCAGCCGATGGCGCAGCTGCTGCTGGCGATGCATAACCCGGACGGCAGCGTGTTCGAAGTTGCACCACGCGCAGTATTGCAGCGTATGTTGCGTGGCTTCGCTGTGCTGGGCCTGACCCCGGTGATCGCAGTGGAACTGGAGTTCTATCTGTTCGACGCGGTGGCCGATGCGCAGGGGCGTCCGCAGACCCCGCGCGACCCGGTCACCGGCGTGCGCAGCGACAGCACCCAGGTGTATTCGATGCAGGACCTGGACGACCAACGCAACTTCACCGACGCGGTCACCATCGCCTGTCGGCAACAAGGCATCCCTGCAGACACCGCGGTGGCCGAATACGCACCCGGCCAGTTCGAAATCAACCTGCAACATCGCGCCGACGCAGTGGCCGCCTGCGACGATGCGCTGCTGCTCAAGCGCACCATCAAGGCGATTGCACAGCAACAGGGCAAGCTTGCCAGCTTTATGGCCAAGCCGTTTCCGGGCCAGGCCGGCAGCGGGCTGCACGTGCACGTGAGCCTGCTCGATGCCGACGGTAACAACGTGCTGGCCAGCGCTGCCGATGCGCCAGCCGACGGCCTGCGCCACGCCATCGCCGGGCTGCAGCGGCATGCGGATGCGTCGCTGCTGGTGTTCGCGCCGCATGCCAATAGCTATCGGCGTTTTGTCAGCAATGCCTTCGTGCCGCTGGATGCGAGCTGGGGCTTCAACAATCGCACCGTGGCGCTGCGCATTCCGCATAGCGATGCGCACAACACCCGCATCGAACACCGCATCGCCGGCGCGGACGCCAACCCGTATCTGGTCACCGCCGCCGTACTCGCTGCCATGCTGGACGGCTTGCGACACCCCAGCGAGCCTACCGCGCCAGTCACCGGCAATGCCTACGCGCAATCGGTCTTTCAGCCGCGCACGTAGCAAGCTGCAGTCGATGCATTTCTCGCCAGCCCTTTCATCGGCGAGCAATTGGGCGCCCAGTTCCAGCATGTGTTCGGCCAGCAGAAGCAACGCGAATTGCTCGACTACCAGGCGCTGGTGCCGGATCTGGATTACGCCCGGTATCTGCGGACCGTGTGATGGGCAACCCGGCCACACAACTGCCAGACAGCGACACGTCGGGCAACGGGTATCCCGACAGTTGGTATGCCCGCAGCACGCCCGCCTTGGCGGAGCAGCCGCGCCTGCAAGGTGTGGAACGTGCCGATGTCTGCATCCTCGGCGCCGGCTACACCGGCCTGACTGCTGCCCTGGCCTTGGCCGAGGCCGGCTACGAAGTCATCGTGCTGGAAGCCAGGCGCATCGGCTGGGGCGCTTCGGGGCGCAATGGTGGCCAGGCCATCGTGGGCTACGGCTGCGAGCAGCAGACGCTGGAAGCGCTGGTCGGCGATGCCGATGCGCGGCTGTTGTTCGACTTCTCGCGCGAGGGCATGCGCCTGCTGCGCGCGCGCATTGAGCGCCACGCCATTGGCTGCGAATGGCGCGACGGCCACGCCCACGTGCCGCTGAAACCGCGCCAGGTGCAGGCCCTGCAGCACGGCATCGTGCGCATGGCCGAGCGCTACGACTACCCGCTGGAATGGTGGGACCGCGCCCGCACACGGCAGGTACTGGACAGCCCGCTGTATCTGGGCGCGATGTTCGACCCGGCCACCTGCACCCGCTTGCCTACGCGCTCGGCCTGGCACGCGCAGCGCTGGCGGCCGGCGTGCGCATCTACGAAGACTCGGCGGTGACTCGGCAGGAACTCGGGGACCGCGTGGTGATGCACACCGCCCAAGGCAGCGTCAGTGCCGACTTCGGCCTGATTGCCGGAAACGCCTTGTTACACGGCATTTCCACAACGTTGGAACGCCACATCATGCCGGTGGTCACCTATGTCGGGGCGACGCCGCCGCTGGGCGAGGCCCGCGCACGCGCCTTGATCGCCAACGACATGGCCGTGGCCGATACCAACTGGGCGCTGGACTATTACCGGCTCAGCGCCGACCACCGGCTGCTGTTCGGCGGCCGCGCCAGTTATTCCTCGCGCCCGCCGCCCAGCTTGAACCGCTTGATGACGCAGCGCATGCACACGGTGTTCCCGCAGCTGCGCGATGTGCCACTGGAAACGCTATGGGGCGGCGACGTGGACATCTCGCGCAATCGCGCCCCGCACTGGGGCCGGCTGGCGGCCAACGTCTATTTCGCGCAGGGTTTCTCCGGCCATGGCGTGGCGGCCACCGGCCTTGCAGGTCATGTCATCGCCGAGGCCATCACCGGTCAGAGCCAGCGTCTGGACGTGTTCGAGCGCATCGCGCATCGGCCTTTCCCCGGCGGACGGCGGCTGCGTACTCCCCTGCTGGTGGCGGCAATGAGCTGGTATCGCCTGCGCGATGCACTGTGGTGATTCGTGCATCGTCTTCGTCACGTTGAGACGAAGCGCTCAAGTTTTGGCGAGCAGAGCCGTTAGCGCTTTGAAGGTTCGATCCGCACGGCTAACCGATGTCCCCAGGTACCCTACATTGCAACAGTGAAAGCGCAGTCCTACCGCAACGCGTGTTGCTGGTGGAAAACTCGCGCACCTTCACCAGCATGCTGCGCGAAGCTATCGAGCAACGCGTGGAATTGCCGGTCACGGTCGTCTCGACCCTGGCAGAAGCCGCACGCGTGTTGGACGAAGAAGATGGTTGGTTTCTGGTGTTGACCGGGTTGGTGCTGGTGGACGGCGACCGCGACAAGGTCGTGGAGTTTTTCCTTTCGCGCAAACTGCCCACCGTGGTGGTCAGTGGCGTCTACGACGAAGATCTACGTCAGCGCGTGCTGCAGCAGCAGATCATCGATTACGTGCTCAAGAACGCGCCCGGCGCCATTGAATATCTGGCCTGGCTGGTGCAGCGCCTGGAGCGCAATCGCCGTATCGCTGCGCTGGTGGTGGACGATTCCTTGTCTGCGCGCACCTACGCCGGCGCGTTGCTGTCGATGTACGGCTACCGCGTGGTGCTCGCTGCCGACGGTGCCGCCGGCCTGCAGGCGATCGAGCGCGACCCTGGCATCCGCCTGACCATTGTCGATCAGGAAATGCCGGGCATGGAAGGCGTGGAATTCACCCGCCGGCTGCGTGCGACCCGCTCACGCGACAAGGTCGCGGTGATCGGCATCTCCGGCAATAGCGATTCGTCGCTGATCCCGCGTTTTCTCAAGAACGGCGCCAACGATTTTCTGCGCAAACCCTTTTCGCGCGAAGAATTCTTCTGCCGTGTTTCACAGAACGTGGACCAGCTGGAGCTGATCGGCACACTGCAGGATCTGGCCACCCGCGACTTCCTCACCGGCCTGCCCAACCGGCGTTACTTCCTGGAACAAAGCCAGCGGGTGATCCCCACATTGCTGTCGCAGGACCAGACGGTCACCGCGGCCATGGTGGATATCGACCACTTCAAACATATCAACGACACCTGGGGCCACGAGGCCGGCGACCAGGCATTGCGTGCGGTGGCTGCCTCCGTCTCCGGGCATGCGCGGCCGCAGGATCTGGTAGCGCGCTTCGGCGGCGAAGAATTCTGCTTGCTGGTACCGGGGCTGGATGTCGCCAACGCCAGCAACTATTTCGAAACCTTGCGCGAGCGCATCAGCGCTTTGCGGGTGCGCGTGGGCGACGAGACGCTGAGCATGACGGTCAGCATCGGCGTGTGCATCGCCAGCGAAAGCGACCAGTCGCTGCATCACCTGTTGAAAGAGGCGGACAAGCACCTGTATCTGGCCAAGGCCGGCGGTCGCAATCAGGTACGTCTAGCAAGCTGATTGGCATCAGCCAAACCACATCGCGCACGATCGTGCTCGTGCACAGGCTACTTTGAAGCAACCGGCTCCGCGTGGCGCCGCATCGCACGCGCCGCGATCAACGCCAACAGACTCAGCACCGCAGCGCCACCTAGATACTGCCCGACTGCCTGCACCCCATAACGTGCGGCCAGCTGCGTGGCTACGTACGGCGCCGGCGCCGCACCCAGAATGCTGGCCAGATTGAACGACAACGAGGCGCCGGTGTAGCGGACCTCGGTGGGATACAGCTCGGCCAGCAGCGTGCCGCAGGGGCCGTAGGTCAGGCCCATAAAAAAGAAACCCAGCGCCAGGAAGATCAACAACTGCAACGGGTGATTGGCCTGAAACAGCGGCGCAAATGCCAGCCCGAACGCAACGATTGCCATGCTGGCCAACATCATCGCCAGCGGTGCGCCATGACGGTCGCCGAACTTGGCCGACAGCGGAACGCCGATCGCGAAAAAGACGATGCCGGCCATCTGCAGCAGCAGAAACTGCTCCTTGTCGTAGCCCAGGGTTGTGGTGCCATAGCCAAGCGCGAACACTGTCATCAGATAGAACAGCACGAAGGTGGCGAACGCACCCAGCGTGCCGATCATCAAGGCCGGCCAGTGCTCGGTGACCACCGTGCCCAACGGAAGGAGCACGCGCGTTTTGCGGTCCAGGGTCTTCTGAAAATCCGGTGTCTCAGTGATGCTCAGGCGCACCCACAAGCCGGTCAACACCAGCAGCGCACTTGCCAGGAACGGTACCCGCCAGCCCCACTGCATGAACTGCGCATCGTCGAGCACTGCGTCCATGCCCAGGAAGGTGCCGGTAGACAACACAAAGCCCAGCGGCGCGCCCAACTGCGGGAACATGCCGTACCACACGCGTTTGCCCGGCGGTGCGTTTTCGGTGGCAAGCAACACCGCCCCACCCCATTCGCCGCCCAGGCCCAGCCCTTGGCCGAAGCGGCACAACGCCAGCAACGCAGGCGCGAACACGCCGATCTGCGCATAACCAGGCAGCAGGCCGATCGCCACCGTGGACAGCCCCATCGTCAGCAAGGCCGCCACCAAAGCAGCTTTGCGCCCGACCCGATCACCGAAGTGGCCGAACACCGCCGACCCCACAGGCCGCGCGACGAAGGCCACGGCAAATCTCGCCAGCGACTGCAGCATCGCCGCACTGCCATCGCCAGCCGGAAAAAATAAGGTGGGAAACACCAGCACCGCGGCGGTGGCGTAGATATAGAAATCGAAGAACTCGATGGTGGTGCCGATCAGACTGGCGAACAGCACGCGCGCAGGCGAATTGACGGACGTGGCAAGCGGCGCAGTTGCAGTCATCTGTTGTCGCCATCAAAAAAAACAAGGTGATGGATTGTCGCAAATCCCGCACAGGTTTTTGCGAAGGCGCGATATCGCTACGTACGCAAAGATGAAAGAGGACGCAACGCACACTCGAAAGACATCTTTGCGGAGACGCATCCGAAAAGTGGACAGGACTTCTGCTTCACAAGGTCAGCGGACTAGATGGACGACATAGGATCAAAGAAGAAGATAATATTCGCTTCAAACTGTGTCGATGCGGGAATTTCGCCCGCAAGATCCAAAACCAGACAACGCCTAGAGTTTAAAATGAAATATAAATATAGGAGCCTCTAAAAACCCCAGCAATCTGCCATCATTGACTTGACGCCCTGCCAGCGGAGAACGACAGACATGATCAG
>NZ_MDEJ01000156.1 GCF_002940065.1 Xanthomonas populi | reverse complement strand
CTGATCATGTCTGTCGTTCTCCGCTGGCAGGGCGTCAAGTCAATGATGGCAGATTGCTGGGGTTTTTAGAGGCTCCTTTCAGTGAAATAGAAATTGCCGATCACGCTCAACTTGTCGGTCAAGCCGTGCTCGACAAAGACATTGAGCTGGTCCTGGCGGCTGCGACCGTTATTGCCAAAATCGCCACGATTGTGCGAATCGTCGAACCAGCCGGTGCCATCGCTATGCAGCGCCTTGACGATCACCAACGTGTCGCCCTGGGGCTGGGTCCAGGCACCGGCCAATGCCGTGCCTGGCAACGCGGCCAGCGCACAGCTCAGCGCAAGCGCCGAGATCGATGCTAGCGGCAAGCGTCGGAGGTTGCGGGTGAGGTGCTGCAGTGAAGCAGCCGAGCCGGAGTGCGGCAAGGCGAGGCACGACTGACGTACCCGCAAGCGCGGGTCGTTCTGTAAAGACATTTGTACGATTCCTGATAGGGGACCCGGAAGGGACAGGAAGCTAGGGTTTGATCACACGTCGAGACAAAACGTAGCACAGTTCCGCCTGCTACCAAGCATTGTTTTTCCACAAATTTAACACTAGCGAACTCATCTATTTCGCAACAATCGCGGCACCTGGGCAGCGGCGTGGGCCCAGATTGCAAGCCATACGCCCAGCCGGGTCGCCAGCCCGCGTTGCCCGGCCTCGAACTTGCGGAAATAGCGCCACAGGCCGCGGTGTTTATGCCATTCGACAAAGAACGGCCGCGCGCGGCTGGAGACGCCACGCACGTGCACCACCTGCAGATCGTTGGCCACCGCGACCAGCGCACCGGCCTGGCGTGCGCGTCGGCACAGGTCCAGATCTTCGGCGTGCAGGCGGTAGTCACCGTCCCAGCCGTCGAGGCGGTCGAACAGGCTGCGTTGCATCAGCATCAAGGCACCGGAGATGGCATCGACCGGCTGGAGCGCCACAGCCGGGTCGGCCGGCACCGCCAACTGGGCGGCGGCACGCGGCGCACGCAGCATCGCGGCGAAGTCCGGGTCGCGGCGGCGTACTGCGGCATCCGGTCGCCCCTGTTCGTCCACCTGCTCCACGCCCAATAGCACCGCCGCGTGTCCGGCTGCGCGCGCATGCAGCTGCACCAGGGTGTCGCGTTCGACCATCAGGTCCGGGTTGATGAAGACCAGCCAGGGCGCCTGCGAGTCGCGGGCGCCTTGATTGCAGGCGGTCGCAAAACCCGGGTTGTCCGGATTGGCGATGAAATGCACCCGTGCATCGGCCAGCGCATGCCGCTGCACGCCCTCCAGGGTGTCGTCGCTGGAGGCATTGTCGACCACCCGGATCTCGCTGATGCCCTCGGCCGCGCGCAGCCGCGACAGGCATGCATCAATGGTGCTGCTGCTCTGATAGGTAACGACAACGGCGGCGATCTGGATAGGCGTCATCCGACAATTATCCCGCGCCAAGGCCGCGCAGCGCCATCGCGACTGCTGCAAGGCCGGCATGACGGCCGCCTGCTTCAGCAGGCATACTGCGCGCCCGACAGCCGCCGGGCGGCTTTCGGTGGCGCCGCCTGCGGCCCGCCCCCTACACATGATCCATGAGATGACGGTTAGCGACCTTTCGGTTTCGCGCTGCCTTTTCACTCCATGCGTTGCGGCCACCTGATGGTGCGCGCGATGCAACGACGGCCCGGCAGCGCCGTCTGTGTCGTTGCTGGCGTGCGCGCCGGGTATGGCTCCTCGGCCGCGCTTAGCTGGTATATACCACCAGGCCTTCCAGCCAGTGGTCCCATGCCGGGCATGCGCCCATGAGCACCCAGCATCAGGTGCATGGCATGAGTCTGGAATTGGCGCTGCCGGACTGGCCGATGCTGACCGCCAACGAGATCCACCGCGTGTTGCAGCATTTGTCCGGCCTTGCCGGTGGCGAGGTGATCCGCTGGCACAGCGCGCGCCCCTTTTCCGCCGCCGCATGCGTGGACACCGCAACCGGCACGCTGATCGTCAAGCGTCACCACCGCAGCGTGCGCACGGTCGCCGCGCTGCGCGAGGAGCACTGCTTCATGGCGCATCTGCGCTGGGCCGGCGCGCCGGTGGTCGAGGTGCTGCACGATGCCCAGGGCCGCACTGCATTGACCCAAGGCGATTGGGTCTACGAAGTGCAACGCGTCGGCGCCGGGCACGATCTGTATCGCGATGCGTTGTCGTGGACAGCGTTCCACAGCGACCAGCATGCGTTCGCGGCAGGCGCCGCATTGGCACGCCTGCATCTGGCAGCACAGGGATTCGACGCGCCGCCGCGCGACACCAGCACGCTGATCGCTAACTTCAGCGTGTTCGGGCAGGCCGATCCGATTAAGGCGCTGGAACAGGCGCTGTTGTCGCGCCCTGCATTGGCTACCGATTTACGACAGCGGCCGTGGCGCAGCGACCTGGCCATACATCTGCTGCCCTGGCACGCACAGGCGTGGCCGTTGTTGTCGGCGCCCGCTGCGATGCCGCCGCTGTGGACGCATGGCGACTGGCATGCCTCCAACCTGTTGTGGCGCACGCAGGACGGGGACACCGAGGTCAGCGCGGTGTTCGACTTTGGCCTGTGCGATCGCAGTTTTGCGTTATTCGATCTGGCCACCGCGATCGAACGCAATCTGATTCCATGGCTGAATCTGGATAACGGGCAGCGCGCGCAACCGCAGCTGGATCAACTCGATGCACTGCTGGACGGGTACGGACAGCACGTCTCACTTACAGCTGCACAACTGCGGCTGCTCGCCGCCTTGCTGCCGATCGTGCATGCCGATTTCGCCTTGAGCGAGATCGACTACTTCGCCGGCATCACCCGCTCGGCCGGCAACGCCGACATCGCCTATCACCGTTATCTGCTGGGCCACGCGGACTGGTTTGCCAATGCCGATGGCCAGCGTCTGCTCGACCGCCTGCACGCACGTGCGCGCCGGTTGCGATGAGCGTTTTTCTTTCTTCTTTTCGAGTCCTGCGCATGCGTGTGTCCCCCACCACCCTGCTCTCCCGCTGCACGCTTGCGCTTTCACTGGCGCTGTGTATCGCCACCCCTGCGTTGGCGCAGCAGCAACCCGACGACGCAGCGGTTGAACTGGACGCAGTCAATGTGCGTGGCGAGCGTGCCAACGACACCACTGCGACAACCGGATTCGGTGCCACGCGCCTGCTGGATGCACCTGCCTCGATCGCGGTGTTCGATCGCCAGCAATTGCTCGATCGTCAGGCACGCGTGCTCAGCGAGGTGCTGCGCGCCGAGGCGTCTGCAGGCGATGCGTATGCGCCGATCGGCTATTACGAAAACTTCGTGGTGCGCGGTTATTCGCTCAACGCTGCCAACAGTTACCGCATCAATGGAATGAGCGCGGTGGGCGAGCAGTCCATCGCGCTGGAAAACAAGCAGCAAGTGCAATTACTCAAAGGCCTGGCCGGGCTGCAATCCGGCGTGAACGAACCGGCCGGGTTGATCGACTACCGCACCAAGCGGCCCGCGCATGTGCGCAGCGTGACCCTGGGCACCGACGAGCAGGGCTCGCGCTATGTCGCCGCCGATCTGGGCGACTGGTTCGGCGCCGAACGCACGCTGGGTTTACGTGTCAATGCAGCGCGCGAAGACATCAACAGTTATGTCGATCACGCCGATGGCTATCGCAATTTCCTGTCGCTGGCCGGCGACTGGAAGATCACCCCGCAATCGCTGCTGCAGCTGGATGTGGAATACCAGCATCGGCAGCAACGCTCGGTGCCGGGCTATCAGTTGCTGGGGGGCACCCAGGTGCCGCGCGGTATCGATGTGCATCGTCTGCTCGGCTACCAGCCGTGGTCGCGCCCGGTGCAGATGGATTCGCTCAATGCGCAGCTGCGTTACGCCTACCAATTCAACGACAACTGGCGCGCTACCGCAGAAGCCTCGCGCAGTCGCTCGGTGATCAACGACTTTTCCGCATTTGCCTGGGGCTGTTATGGCGCGGCCAGCTGCGCCGACATCGCCACGCCCAATTTCTTCAGCGCGCAGGGCGAGTACGACGTTTACGACTACCGCAGCCCCGACGACACCCGCGTGCACGATCAACTGCGCGCCACCGTGGAAGGCCACGTGGTCACCGGCGCGCTGGATCACCGCCTGAGCATCGGCGGCGATTGGCTACGCCGCACCATCGACCGTTTCGGCTCGGTCAACGCATTCGTCGGCAGCGGCAGCATCGACCGCGACCCGGACGTGTTTGCACAAACCGACATCGCCCTGGACCCGAAGCAACGCCGTCTGGATAGCCGTCAACGCGCCTTGGTGGTGGCCGACCGGATTGGCTTTGGTTCGCAATGGGAGCTGTCGCTGGGCGCGCGTTATGTGCGCCTGGACGAGCGCGCGTTCGATCGCGATGGCGTGCTGGAACGGCGCACACGCAAGGACGCGCTACTGCCGCAGGCGGCGCTGCTGTTCAAACCGCAGCAGCAGGTGGCGCTGTATGCCAGCTACGCCAAGAGCCTGGCGGCCGGCGGCACCGCACCGTGGTTTGCCGACAACGCCGATGAAATCCTGCCGCCGACCAATGCGTATCAGCTGGAAACCGGTGCAAAATTCGAGCTCGATGGTCTGCGCCTGGGTGCGGCACTGTTCGACATTCGCCAGGCCTACCAGTTCACCCAGCCGCAGGCCGACGGTGGCCTGCTCTACGTGCAGCAGGGCCGCCTGCACAACCGCGGTCTGGAACTGTCGGCCGACGGCGCGGCCACCGAACAACTGCGCCTGTTCGCCAGCGTCGCGGCGATCCGCGCACGCGCGCAAGAGACCACTATTGCCGAGTACGAAGGCCATCAGGCGATCAACGTGCCCAAGCTGCGCGCCAGCGTGCAGGCCGACTACAGCGTGCCCGGTGTCGATGGCCTGGCGCTGCTGGCGGGCGTGCAATACAGCGGGCGCAAGTTCGCCGACCGCCTTGGCAATGCCAGCGTGCCGGCGTATGCAGTGGCCAATCTGGGCGCGCGTTACGCCAACGCGCTGGGCGGCTTGGCCACGACCTGGCGCTTGAACGTGGACAACCTGTTCGACAAGCGCTACTGGCGCGATAGCGGCGAATACCAGGGCGATGCGTATCTGTTCCCCGGTGCGCCGCGCACGGCGCGTTTGACGGTGCAGGTAGATTTTTAAAAACGTGCTGCCCCATCCGCCCTGCGGGCAGCTTGCTCGGCAGGCGCGCGAAGAGAACAGCATCGGTGTTGTTGGTTTGGGTCTTTCTCCGGCGACAGACGGGCAACTGTGATCTGACCGTTGTGCGCACTGCAGCTGCGATTGGAGCAGTGAACGACCTCCACCGGCTGCACGCAGTGCCGCTTCACGTCTTCCACCCATCCCGCCACTCAATCCACCTGCCATCAGGCTTTGCATGTCACTGCTCGAATCCATCGCCGTCGTGATCAACCTGCTCGGGGTGTGGCTGACCGCGCGGCGCATTCGCTGGTGCTGGCCGGTCGGCATCGTGGCGGTGGCGCTGTATGCCTGGCTGTTCTATCAGTGGAAGCTGTACTCGGACATGCTGCTGCAAGGCGTGTACGTACTGACCCAGCTGTACGGCTGGTGGCACTGGCAGCGCGGGACTGTCGCAGACACGCGCATTCGCCCACTGCCGATGCCGCACATCGAGCTGTGGGTGTCGCTAGGCATGGGTGCCCTGTTTGCCGCCGCGCTGGGTGCCTACATGCATCACCGCACCGATGCCGCGCTGCCATGGCTGGACGCGGCGCTGGCCAGTTTCAGCCTGGTTGCCAGCGTGTGGGCCGCACGCAAACGCATCGCCAACTGGGTGCTGTGGATCGTGCTCGATTGCCTCTACGTGGGCGTATTCGTCAGCAAGGGTGTGAATTGGCAAAGTCAGTGCAACTAGGCAAAGAGGATGCAACTCTCATAGCACCGAGACGACCCGCAACTGCTGAATAGCGGGAGCGCCTTCAGGTCACCGTGCGCAGCCTAGCCACTGCGGTGCTGCGAGCGGCGCCAAATTGGCGCCGACACCGACGTAGCAGGCGATGGGTAGGCCGCCTCAGCGTGCGATCAGAATGCTGAATCCACCTTGCGCGCCAGCGCTAGCTTGATACGTGGCACAGATGCTGACGACATCCACTGCAGTCCAGGGGCACAGCGGCCAAGCATGCATGTATGTCGGTTAGTGCAGAGCGCCATGGTAGGCCGGCAGCCTCAAGCCCCGGATCATCGCCGCAGACGCCTGGACGGGAAAGATCTGATCGTCATCGCCGTGGGTGATAAGCGTCAGCACATCGAACTTGACCAGAATCCGCATGGAAGCCGGTCGCGGAGAAGCCTGCGAACAAGTCGAAGTGTTCTTGTGGCCTGCCAACCTATACGAACGCACGGGCAAGAATCAGGGTGGCCCCTACGGGTAGCTTGCTTCCCAGTCCAGCCTTATTGATCTCATCTACCAATGCAGCACCATCAGATTCAGCGCTCGCGTCCATGCGAATCAGCAGGGCGCCAGTGTTCTTGATCGCCTTCGAAGAAAAGGGTGCTCATTGACTCAATTCCATACCAGAGACGAGCTCGCTAACGAACTCAGCTTTTTTAGCATCTGCGACTCCACTCAGAAGCGGCAGTAGGGCTCGAGCATCGGCGACGGGAAACTGGATTCTCCACAGTTTTTTCTCTGTCTGCCACGCGCTGGCCTCAATCGGTTCATTGACATCCTTTTGGACCCAACCTGTGGCTTGCTTGTGGTAGACCGACGCGGAATAGCGGTACACCTTAAGCATGCGGATCTGGGCCACACGCGAAGCCTGAGAGACATACTTTGACAAAACCGCGTAGGCTGTATCGCTACGAAGCTGGCCTACCCAGTTGTAATCTTCAAGTGTTTCCAGCAGCTTCGCCATCGAAGGGGTGAATGGCTGCCGTAAGCGCCACTGAAGCGCAAAGAAGTCGTCTGAATCGAGGTCATCGCAGCAGTAGGGAGAGTCGAAAAGTTTTTCCCCCACTGCCACGCGATCCACCGGAAATCTATTGCCCTGGATCAGCAAGTAGTGCACGTCAGCGACGGTGTTCAGCTTTTCTGACTGGACATCGCATGCCTGAGTCAGATTGACGAAGTAGCGCCTGGCGCCTTCCTTCTCTCGCAGAATCGTGCCGAATCTGATGTACCGCTTCATCCAGATCAGACGATCTTCGGTGTGCGCTGGATGCGGCATCTCGGGCGCAATAGCTGGGCCCCCTGCTTCTTCTGGGGCACCTGCATTTGCCGCGGTTACTTCCTGGGCAATCTCGGCAGGCACTTCAGTCTGCAGCTTCTGGTGTGCCTCGGATGCGGCTTCTGCGGGCGCCACCGCAGGAGGGTCCGCGGGTGGTGCCACCGCTGGCCTGGGCGGACCAGCCTTAGGTTCCCACCAGGGTCGGCGGTGCCAAGCGACATCGCTCATGAGAATCCTGATCGCTCGTTGCGCATGCCGCACTTCCACGCCCTGGTCGATCGTGGGCCCAATGGTCGATTGCGCGTCGTTCAGTGCCTCCCTGAGCGCATCAATTTCATCGAAAGGAAATCCATGCTCCTCGGCTTCCGCACTGACACGCCGCGAAAGCACATCTGCCAGATACTCCTCCAACTTCATCGAATCCTGGCTGGCGGTAGCCGAAAGCAAGGCGAAAGCGCTGGCGTCGAGGTCATAAAGGCGACGAACCATCTGCTCGGCGGCTTTGTTTAAGCTCGTCTTCCAAGCCTCAACAAATCGCTCGATCGGCATGACCAAGGGCCGCTCGGTGGCAAGCTGCTGCAACGCCCGCAGCCACTTCTCCTTTACATCCTCATCCGAGTCGGGATTGGCGATGACAGGTTTCGCCAGAATCCGAAACCGAGAGGCAGATATTTCGCACTCGTCCCGGATGTCCTCGAAATGCCCCCGAATGGCACTGATGTCTGATGACATGAGAACAACAAGGAGTGGGTGCTCTCTGTTGGCGTGCGCCCGCTTGAAATCTCGGATGAGCTTGTAGGTAGCTTGCGGGTCGTTATCCATCAGGAAGTAGTCGACCACGAGCAAATCGTAGCGATCCGCCTCGGGAAGATCTCTAGTCTCCGACCACTCCTCTAGTTCGACTCCGCGGACGGTGAGCCAGCTCTTGATCTTGTCCAACGGAGCTCGCAGTGCTTCCCGGTCCGTCATCGCGCGCTCGTAGGCGCCGCGAAGAACTTCGTGGGCCACCGCCCGAACGGCAGGAGCCTTAAGAGCCTTGAGGCGGTCATCAGCGCTTCCATGCGGTAACGCCATCCGTTCAAGCTCTTCGTCAAGCGCAAACGTGTAGTCGTGATTCTCGTCGGCAAGCACCTGTGAGATCGCCACCCCCTGACCATGCTTGTCGAGACTAGCCATATCGACCGCGTGGGACAAATCATCGTCCACGATAAGCACACGCCCAATACCGGCGCTCATGAAGTTCGCTTCCAAGCTCATTTTTCTGTCCTAGGCAGTTCCAGTATGAACGTACGTAGCTGACCATCTTCGCCAGCCGTCGGAGCCAAATATAGGCGTCCGCCGTGGTATTCCGCCACTTCTCGCGCCAGGTAGAGGCCGTAGCCCTTGCCTTTTGCGCGTAAAGAGAATCCAGGATTAAAGACACGATCCCGATCGGTAGAGAAGATGCCAGGATCTGAGGTTTCCCCACGTTTTCCCGAGATAGATCAGCTGGTTGCACCCGGATCGTGTAGAAACAAGTGCGCGCA
>NZ_MDEJ01000155.1 GCF_002940065.1 Xanthomonas populi | reverse complement strand
ATTAGGGAAAATTGCTCTGGTGTGATCTCCATACCCGATAGTTTACTCGCTCAGGCCATTAGTGTTAACAGGCCCTAGCGTCTTCGATGGGTCTGCCGTTGATGCACATACCAAGCTGGTAGGCCGCCTGCTGAACTTCGTGCGGCTGTAGGGTCGGATGCCCGGCGCCAGCCCGCCTCGCCCTGCGAGCCCCGAGTGATGGAAAGCCATGCAGGCTGGGTGACATGGACGCCTCGGAAAATGAAGGCGTAGAGGGCGGGGTTTGCTCTGTGGCGTGGGTTGGATAATGACCAGGTGAACCTGCCACGCTCGGCTTTGAAGCGCATAGACCCATTTTTCAACTCCTGCAGTACTGAGTCATCAAGGTTAGCGAGAAGCTCTCCGATTCGCGTAGGCTCACCGAAGTCATGGCTGGGACCACGAAGAATTG
This sequence comes from Xanthomonas populi, assembly GCF_002940065.1. GTDB lineage: Bacteria > Pseudomonadota > Gammaproteobacteria > Xanthomonadales > Xanthomonadaceae > Xanthomonas > Xanthomonas populi. The sequence goes on along the minus strand of NZ_MDEJ01000155.1, from coordinate 8,624 downwards.
GCGCTGGCGCCCCGGTGACAATGCCATTCCGATGGCAAGACCGACGGGCAGCTACACGCGCGTGCTTGCCGGCAAGTACGCCTGCCCACCCGAAAGATTGCGGCGAACCCTGGGGCAATGCCGACATGCTCAGAGTGCTTGCGGGCCGACGCGACATTCGTAGGAGTGAACTGTCGAGTGGTTGGGCGGTCGAACACGAAGTCCATCGACCACACCTAGTTGGGCGGGCCCTTCGATCATGAGGTGTTCGATATTGATGAGGCCAGGGAGCGCCTGGCCGAATACGTCGAGGTGTCGATGCCAAAAGCCCAATCCGCCGTTTGAGCTGATCGGCTTGCGTGGTGACGCGGGGCTGGAACTTGGGTGACGGAATTTCCGGCGGTTCCGGCTTACAACCCCTTGAACAAGGTCACCACGCAGCTGGGCGTGCCGTGGTTCCATGTACCGGGCAATCACGATCTCAACTTCGATGCGGGCGACGATGTGCATTCGCTGGATCGCTGGCGTGCGGTCTACGGTCCGGACACCTATGCGGTGGAAGAGGCCAACGCCAGCTTCGTGTTCCTGGACGATGTGAGCTATACGCCGGGCGGCAAACCGGCTTATGTCTGCGGCCTACGCGAGGATCAATTCGTGTTCCTGCAGGCGTATCTGGCGCAGTTGCCGCGCGAGCGCCTGTTGGTGCTGGGCATGCATATTCCCTTGTTCGATGCAGCGCCCGGGCAGGAGACGTTCCGGCATGCCGATCGCAATCGTTTGTTTGCGTTGCTGAAGGAGTTTCCGCGTGTGCTGGTGCTCAGCGGGCACAGCCATACCCAGCGGCAGGTCGATCACGGCGCCGACGAAGGTTGGCAGGGCGCTCGCCCGCTGCACGAATACAATGTGGGCGCGGCCTGCGGTGCGTTCTGGTCGGGCGCCAAGGATGCAGACGGCATTCCCACCGCCACGATGAGCGACGGCACGCCGAATGGTAAGCGGTGCTGCAGGTGGCACCCAGCGGCGACTACACGCTGGCGTATCACGCCGCGCGCGCGGCCGGTGACACCCAGCTGCTGCTGCAGGCGCCCAAGGTGCTGCGCCAGGGCGCGTATGCGGCGTGGGGCATCTACGCCAATGTGTTCATGGGCCAGGACGATACGGTTGTCGAGATGCGGATCGACACTGGCGCATGGCAGCCGATGAAGCGGGTGGAGCGCGCCGACCCGCGCCTGCTGGCCGATAAGGTGCGCGACGATGCGGCCGAGCAATTGCGCGGCTACGACCGCTCGCCCGAGGCCACACCGTCCACGCATCTATGGCGTGGCGCGTTGCCGACCACGCTGGAGGTTGGTGAGCACGCGGTCGAGGTGCGCGCTGCGCTGCCGACCGGGCAGTACAGCGCACGCACGGTGTATCTCTTGCAGCGTGCCGATCCTTGATGGGGAGGCGAGCGTGCATGGCGCTGCAGGTTGTCGCGGTGAAGCCCGTCGCGCACAGGTACGCTCCTACGGCATCGCTGTGAGGAATCGGTTGCGTTGGATGCGCCGCTTAATCCCTAACGTCAGAAACACAAACGCCTCCACGAGGGAGGCGTATTGGGATCCAGGCTGGCAAGCGATGGCACGCTGGCGGGGATCGATGCTGGCTGGCGTGAGCTTGCTGGCTGCGCCAGTGTAGCGAGGCCGCGTAGGCGCTGATGAAATGAGAATTAGTCTCAGCGTGTTGCAGTTGTCATGGTGTCGATGGCGTAGGTACATGCGACGGTGCGCGCGCAGTGGTGGAGGCCGCCGGCACCTTGGGTTTCGCCGGGCTGCCCGCTGACTCAGCGTCGGAGTGGGCTTTTGGATCGACGGCCTGCTCGGCTTCCGGCGCATCCTCCAGCGGCGGATACGGATAGGCAACGGCCGGCCCTGCGTGCAGCCCCGCACGCCAGCGTGCCAGCACCGGCGCGATGCGTTTGCCGAGCGATTGCTGCGGCAACGAAGGCAATTCGCCCTCCTGTTTCTCACGCGCAGTGATGGCCGCCTTGGCCATATCGAACGCGGCCACCGGGTCGTCGCTCTGGTTTATCGCATCGATCAGCCAGGCCTGGCCGAAATAGGTTGCGTTGGAGGTATTGCCGCAGCCAAACGAGGACCTATCGGCACGCGCAGCGGTGAGGATCAGCGTGTCAGGCGAGCGCAGCGCCGGAATGAAACCGCCCGAATAGCATGCCGACAGCACGATGATGCGATTGCCGATGCCGGCATCGTCCAGCGCCTTGCGCAGGTCCTGCGGGCTGATGAAATCTTCTTCGTCCTGGTCCACTTGCACGTAGAGCGTGCGATCTTCGGTGCCGTGGGTGGTGACGAATAGCAGCAGCGCATCTTCCTTGCGATCGATGCGTTTGCCGACCGCGGCAAGCGTGTCGTAGAGATTGTCGTAGGTCGCCAGCGGTGCGTACGGATGCTCGCCCAAATTGTCCGGGTTGTTGACCAGCGTGACCACGCGGCCGCGTGCATCGAAGCGTTGTTCGAACAGCTGCTTGAGGTACAGCGTTTCGTTGCGGAACACATCGTCGCTGGCATCGCCGGCAAAGCCGACCACGAATAAATCGGTCACCCCTGGGCGCTGTTGCTGTAGCGCTTTCACTGCCTGCGCAAGTGCGGCCTGGTCGACCGGATCGACCGGATCGACCTCGTCCTGACTTGTCGACGCCTGGCTCGCCGCAGACTGGCTCGGCAATGCGGCACCGGCATCCCGATGGCAGCCCGACATCAAGGTAACGACGACGATCAATAGCGAGAGGCGCCGCAGCAAGGCGTTCGGTCCGAAGGTGGCATGCAGCGACATGAAAAACGCCGAGGTCTGAGAGAGACGGGTGGAGCGCCTGGGCGCAGTGATCGCAATGCAGACCGTGAGATCGCACAACGTGCATCGATCCACTTCAAATGTGTCTTGCAGCACACGTATTGCAGAAGCAGGTTTTGCAGAAGCCACGTTTTATAAAAGCTGGCCTTGTAGAACAACCGTTGCCAACAGTGAGCGGCGACGCCTGCCGGCAGAACGCCGCAAAAAACTAGCGGGCGTTTGCCAAGTGGATGCGCAAGGCGTGCTCGATACTTCAGCGTACAAATAACACAGACCACGCCGAACACCGACTGCGCTCACCTAACAATGAGCGCAGTCGGATTGTCGACCGCGCTTACAGCACCAACTGGCTAAAACTCTCCACGCGCTGATGACTACCCACATCCTCGGCCGAGCGCGGAGTGGGGTAGTCCTCAAGACGGTCCAGCAGTGCAGTACGCATACCGGCACGTTTGGCGGCATCGAGTTCTTCGATCACGTCCGACAGAAACAGGATCTCGCCAGGCGGTACACCGATGCGTTCGGCGATGCGGCGGTAGCTGGCGCTCTCGCGCTTGGGGCCGACCTCGGTATCGAACCAGTCGCTGACCAGCCCGCTCAGATCGCCCGCATCGCTATGGGCGAAGAACAGTTTCTGCGCCGGCACCGAGCCCGACGAATACACGTACAGCGGAATGCCCGCCGCATGCCATGCCTGCAGCTGGATCGCTGCATCGGCGTAGATGTGCGCAGTAAAGTCGGCGGTCCTGTAGCCATCGCCCCAGATCATCCCCTGCAGGGCCTTGAGCGCGGTGTGCTTGCGGTCTTCGTCGATCCAGGTCTGCAGCGTGCTGACCAGAACTTCGTCGGGCACGTCCTCTCCGATGTCGTCGGCCACCTGGTTGAGCCAGTGCCGCACCTGCGGGTGGCCGCCGTGCTCTTGCACATAGGCCGGCATGGCGCGGCGCGCATACGGAAACAACACGTCCTTGATGAACGAGATGCTGCTGGTGGTGCCTTCGATATCGGTAAGGAGCGCGTGCGGTCGTGTCATCGTCAGCTGGCCTTTGGAGGTTTCTCGGGGGCGTAGCGGGGGAATTGTTGGGCGATTTCGGTACCGGTGAAGTGACCGACCCAGCCATCGGGCTCGGTGAAGAAGCGGATCGCCACAAAGTGCGGCTCCGGCCCCATGTCGAACCAGTGCAAGGTGCTGTCTGGCACCGCGATCAGGTCGTCCTTAACGCATTCGATCTCGTAGACCGTGTCGTCCACGTGCAGCGTGAACTGGCCCGAGCCGGCAACGAAAAAGCGCACTTCGTCTTCCTTGTGGAAGTGCTCGTCCAGAAACTTGGCGCGCATTTCTTCGCGCTTGGGATTATCCGGCGCGATGCTGACCACATCGACAGTCTTCAGGCCGCGCTCGGCGCTCAGCCGCTCGATGTCGTCGCGGTATGCCGCCATCACCTGTTCGGGTGTGGCGCCCGGCTCGATCGGCTGCGTGGCATGCCAGCGCTCGAAGGTCACCCCGATCTTGCTCAGCGCGGCAGCGATCTGCTCGCCGTCGCGGCTATCGAACTGCAGCAGGTTGGGATCTGAATCGTTGTAGATGCGAAGTCGGCTCATGGCGATCTGGCTCACAAGGGGGTGGGGAAGGCGGCGATCACTCAGCGCCTGGCGCGCAGTTTCAGCAGTTCGAGTTCGCAATGCAGCAGGAATTCGAAGGCCTCCAGGTGGCGGAGTGCCTCGGCCATATTGTGGCCCCAGGCATACAGACCGTGCCCTTCGATGAGATACCCCCACAGGTTCTGTTTGTCCAGCAAGGCCTCGACCTGCGCGGCCAGCACCTGCATGTCCTGGGTGTTGGCGAACACCGGCACGTCTACGGAGTTTTCATGGGTGGTGTTGCCTTCGAAGGCTTTCAACAGCTCATAGCCCTCCAGCCGGATGACGCCGCTGCCGGCGTACAGCCGCGAGGCAATGGTCTGCACCAGCGAATGCGTGTGCAGCACGCAGCCAATCTCCGGAAACCGGCGATACAGCTGGGTGTGCAGCAGCGTTTCCGCAGACGGGCGCAACGGCCGGCCGACCGCCAGGCCATCGAAGTCCACCACCATGATGTCTTCTTCGACCAGGCGGCCCTTGTCGCGGCCGGAGACGGTGATCGCGGCGTGCTGTTCGTCCAGACGATGGGAAAAGTTGCTGCTGGTGGCAGGCGTCCAGCCGGCCTGGGCCAGCTCGCGGATGTTGCCGATCAGCAACTGCGCCAGCTCGTGCAGACGCGCGGCGCTATAGGGCAGGGGGGCAATGGTCGCATTCATGCCTCTATTCTACCGCTCCACCGGATCACGGCCAGGTGCAGCCCAGCAGGCCGCTCGCCTGCCACGCGCGTGCTCAGCGACCGTCGCGCAAACGGCTGTGCCGATAACCGTAGCCGAAGTAAATCACCAGCCCGACCAGCGTCCAGATGCCCATCAGCATCCAGTTGTGCAGGGTCATCGCTGACAGCAATGCCAGGCAGCTCAACACGCCGGCGCTGCAGATCAGCCAGGCCACCGGCATGCGGAACGGACGCGGCAGTTCCGGGTGGGTGCGGCGTAGGATCAACACGCCGGCGCATACCGCCGAAAACGCGATTAGCGTGCCCATCGAGGTCAACTCACCCAGCACGTCCAGCGGAAAGACCGCCGCCAGCAAGGCGATGCCGACACCAGTGATGACGGTATTGATATGCGGGGTGCGGTACTTGGGATGGATGCGGGTGAAGATCGATGGCAGCAGCCCATCGCGCGCAATGATCATGAAGATGCGCGGCTGCCCGATGATCATCACCAGCACCACCGACGACAGCCCGATCAACGCCCCGACTTCCACGATCACGCGCAACCAGGCCAGCTGCGGATGCGCCGCCACTGCGGTCACCACCGGTTCGTCTGTGCCCAGCAAGGTGTACGGCACCAAGCCGGTCATCACCGCGGCCATCGCGATGTAGAGCAAGGTGCAGATGACCAGCGACAGGATCATGCCGATCGGCAGATCGCGTTGCGGGCGATGCGATTCCTGCGCCGCTACCGACACCGCTTCGAAGCCGATGTAGGCGAAGAACACCATCGCCGCGCCGCGCAACACGCCTTCCATGCCGTACTTGCCCGGGCCTTCGTTGGCCGGGATGAACGGGTGCCAGTTGGCCGTATCCACATACTTCCAGCCCACTGCGATCACCAGGATGATCAGCGCGGTCTTGAGGATCACCATCGCCATGTTCATCGCCGACGACTTGCGAATGCCCACATAACAGAGCCAGGTCAGCAGCAGCACGATGCCGGCCGCGGGCAGGTTGGCGATCGCGCCGGTTTGCTGCAGCTTGCCGTCCAGCGGTGCGCTGACGAAGGCGGCCGGCAGATGAATCCCGAAGTGTTCCAGCAGGCTGAGGAAATAACCGGTCCAGCTGACCGCCACTGCCGAGGCGGACACGCCGTATTCCAGCACCAGCATCCAGCCGATGAACCAGGCGGCCAGTTCGCCGAAGGTGGCGTAGGTGTAGGTGTATGCGCTGCCGGAGACCGGCACCATCGCGGCGAATTCGGCGTAGGCCATCGCGCAGAACGCGCAGCACACCGCCGCCAGCACGAACGACAGCATGATCGCCGGTCCGGCATGGTCGGCCGCGGCTTGCCCGGTGATGACGAAGATGCCGCCGCCGATCACCGCGCCGATGCCCAGGGCGGTCAGTCCCCACGGCCCGAGTGCGCGTTGCAGGCCCAGCCCGTCGGCCGCCTCATGGCTGGCGTGCGGGTGTTTGGTGGCCCAGAGTTGTTTGAACATGCAGCGGTTCCTGTTGAATCCCTGCACGTGGAGGTGCGGGCTTTTGCGAGGGGGTCGCGTCACCAAATTCCCGCACATGCAGGTGCGGGTGCGGGCTCGTGCGAGGGACTCGCAGTCAAACCTTTTGGGCCAGCCGGCTATGGCGGATGCCGTAACCGAAATAGATGAACAGACCGATCACGGTCCAGCCCAGGAACACCTTCCAGTGTTCCTGGAAGGCCTGGAAGAACAGGAACAGACAGGCCACTGCACCCAGCGGGCAGATCACCATTGCCAGCGGCACCCGGAACGGGCGCTCCAGTTCGGGCTTTGTGAAACGCAGCACCATCACCCCGGCGCACACCGTAGCGAAGGCGAGCAGGGTGCCCATCGACACCAGTTCGCCCAGCACGCTGAGTGGGATCAGCCCGGCCAGTGTTGCCGCCACCACGCCGACAATCACGGTGCCGACATACGGCGTGTGGAATTTGGGATGCACCTTGCCGAACAGCTTGGGCATCAAGCCGTCGCGGGCCATGGTGTAGAAGATGCGCGGCTGCGCCATCAGCATCACCAGCACCACCGATGACAGACCTGCGATCGCGCCGATCTCCACCAGCGTCTTCAACCAGGTCAGCTGCGGATGTGCCTCCAGCGCAGTGGCCACCGGCTTGGACGTGCCCAGCTGCGTGTACGGCATCAGCCCGGTCAGCACCGCGCAGACGATGATGTAGATGATGGTGCACGCCGCCAGCGAACCCAGGATGCCGATCGGCATGTTGCGCTGCGGGTCCTTGGTTTCGCCGGCCGAGGTGGAGACTGCATCGAAGCCGATATAGGCAAAGAACACGATCGAGGCGGCGCGGAACACGCCGCTCCAGCCAAACACGCCCGGCGCGGTGTTTTCGGGAATGAAGGGGTGCCAGTTGGCCGGATCGATATACGCCGCGCCGAAGCCGACGAACAGGCAGATCACCGCGATCTTGATCGCTACGACAATCGCGTTGATGAAGGCCGACTGTGTGATGCCGACGTAGCACAACCCGCTCACCGCAGTCACGATCAGCACAGCGGGCAGGTTGAGGATGTTGCCGGAAGCGACGAACGCGCCATCGGCCCAGGCCAGCGGCGCGTTGGTCAGCTCCGTCGGGAACGGCAACCCCAGCGTACCGGTGATGAAACTGATGAGATAGGCCGACCACGCCACCGCGACGCTGGAGCCTGCAAACAGATACTCCAGTACCAGGCACCAGCCGATGAACCATGCCACGCCTTCGCCGAGGGTCGCATATGAATACGAGTAGGCGCTGCCGGAGACAGGCATCATCGCGGCGAATTCGGCATAACACAGGCCGGCGAACGTACACGCCAGACCGGCAAACACGAACGACAGCATCACTGCCGGGCCTGCGTGGTTGGCGGCGGCCTGACCGGTCATCACGAAGATGCCTGCGCCGATCACCGCGCCGATGCCAAGCATGATCAGGTGCTTGGCGGTGAGGGTGCGTTGCAGCGTGGCCTCGCCTTGCAGGCTGCCCTCGACCGGTTCGCCGGCATCGACATGTCCGGCAGGTTCGATCGGTTTGACCCTCAACAAAGACTTCAGCATTCGGTACATCCTAAGTGGCAAAGCTAAGGCGTGCGCGCCTTGAAGAAGGTGGTGCGCCGCATCCCGATGGGACAGGCAAGCGGCCTACCGTGCCAAAGCTACGCGCTCACGACAAGCACGTACGCAGCATGAACGACGATAATGGCCGCTTGGCCCGCAACGGGCGACCGAGAACGACAGATGGTGGATGCGACTCTGCAACAGGAACTGGCTGCCTACCGCGCACGCTGGCTATGTGGTGATCGCCGGCGAGAACGAGGACTTCCAGGTCAGCGAGGAGTCGCTGGCCCTGGCGTGGAGGCCGATCGCCGAGCTGCTCGCGGAACCGGAGCTGGATCTGAGGTTTCCCCACGTTTTCCCGAGATAGATCAGCTGGTTGCACCCGGATCGTGTAGAAACAAGTGCG
>NZ_MDEJ01000154.1 GCF_002940065.1 Xanthomonas populi | reverse complement strand
CGCTGCCATCGCCAATGTCTGCTGTGTCATCGCTCTATCCAAAAGCACGCTGCTGGATAGCAATTTTCGCAGATCTGGGGACTTTTTCAGCGTTGCCTTAGGGAACCTCTGAACAACGTCCCCAGATGCGCGACACTACACAGCTACGTTGAGGAGTGATCCATGCAACTGACGTTTGGTGACGCTGAGGGTCTGGGTAAGCGCAAGCAGCCCGCCGCGAAATCTTCCTGACTGAGATGGAGAAAGTGGTGCCATGGCAGCAGTTGCTTGCGCTGATTGCACGGCACGATCCGGTGTCAAGACGGCCAGGTCGGCAGCCGTACGCACTGACCACGATGTTGCGGATTCATCTGCTGCAACAGTGGTACGCGCTGAGCGATCCGGCGATGGAAGAAGCCTTCCAATCTATGGATGGTGCGCCGACAGTGATTACCGGCCAAGGCATAATGCTGTCCGGCGGCAGCTGAAGCCGCCAGATACGCGCAAAATCTCGTCTTACATACCCAATTTGCGCGTTATGGCGCTCTCGATGCTGATATTTTTGGGTCTTGCGAATTGTTCATACCTTCCCCAGCGCGTGCTGGGGCAGGGCAGTTGGTGTGCGTGGAAGGAGTTGGCTGCGGTGCGTGGTTGACTGAAGCTCAAGCGCTTGATTGATCCCACGCACTCCCTGTTTCCTGATGCGCAAGCTAAACATAGCTTGATCTGACACTGTCGCTCGTTCGGCCCGGCTCGGTCTGGCCGAAGGCGTGGCGAAAAGCGGTCCGCGCTATGACACAACGAACGCATCAACCTACTAGATGGCTTCACATCGCATCCGAGGCGCAAAGCGGCGCCCATTCGACACCTCAAGCGTCGAATCCTGCGCTCGCTTCATCCGAGACCCATGCCTCGCTCCCTTTGCGACTTTGCACAATATGGCGTTTGCGTCTTCATATGCGAATTTCATGTTGCGCTGCACGAAGTTTGTCGCGTCTCCGTCACAACCAGGCCTTAGAGTGTTAATGTTATGTTAAAATTTGCGACAGCAACCAGCCGCGCAGCAAGGAACCCCAGATCATCGGCAGCCCACCCCCGGGAACCGTTGGGCTGACTGCGTCTTTTTGTCACTGCCTGACCTGTATCGAGGCTACCGAAATGACCCACCCCCGCTGTCTCCGCATGTCCAAGCTGACGCTTGGCCTCGTTGGCGCACTTGCCGCTGCCTCCGCATTTGCCCAGAGCACCTCTGCCGGCGTCGTTGGCGTCGTCACCAGCAGCGGTGGCCAGCCGGTGCCGAATGCCGAAGTGACGATCACCCACGTCGAGTCGGGCACCGTCAGCCGCGCCACCACCGATGCCAGCGGACGCTACAACGCGCGCGGCTTGCGTGTGGGTGGGCCGTACACGATCACCATCGCCAAGTCGGGTGAAGGTACGAAGACTGAGGAAGGTGTTTACCTGACCCTCAATCAGGTCAACAGTGTCAATGTTTTCCTCGGGGGCGACGTCACCACACCCGGCGCGGTGCAGGCCATCGGCGGCGATTACGGCTCGGCTTTGTTCAGTGCCAACAAGATGGGCACCGGCACCAACGTGACCCGTGAGCAGATCGAGTCGCTGCCGTCGATCAACCGCAACCTGCAGGACTACGTGCGCCTGGATCCACGCGTGGCGCAGACCGACAAGGCGCGTAATGAGATCTCGGTGGGTGGCCAGAACCCGCGCTTCAACCTGATCCGCGTGGACGGCATCAACACCAATGATGCCTTCGGCCTCGAGTCGAACGGTATGCCGACCCCGCGTCAGCCGTTCTCGATGGACGTCATCGACGAAATCTCGGTCGACGTCGCCAACTATGACGTCACCATCACCGGTGCCACCGGTGGCGTAATCAATGCGGTCACCAAGTCCGGTACCAACGAATTTCATGGGTCGGTTTACAGCACCTACCGCGAAAACGATTGGTCAGGCAAGAATCAGAACGATATCCGCCCGAAGTTGTTCGACAACGAGACCGTCTACGGTCTGACCCTGGGCGGCCCGGTGATCAAGGACAAGCTGTTCTTCTTCGCCAACTATGAGAAGTACAAGGGCAAGGGCGTGTTCACCGGTGCGTCTGGCTACGGTCCGACAGGCTCGGACGAGAGTAATATTGTGGGCATTTCCCAGGAGGAAGTCGATCAGATCATCGACATCTCGCGCAATGTCTACGGGTTCGATCCGGGCACTCTCGCGCTGCCTGCGCTGGACTCGGATTCCGAAGAGAAGGGCTTCAAGCTCGACTGGAACATCTCCGACAAGCATCGCGCAGCGTTTCGCTACGGTGAGAGCGAGCAGAGCACCGCCAACCTCAACGGCTTCGGCAACCAAGCGCTGTCGCTGAACTCGTTCCATTACGTGCGCGATTTCAGCCTCAAGACCTATACCGCTCAGTTGTTCAGCGATTGGACCGATACCTTCTCCACCGAAGCCAAGGTGTCGTACCGCGATTATTCTACAGTGCGTACTGCCGCCTCACAGCTGCCAGCTGTAGCCGTGCGTATCGGTAACAACACCGTCAACCTGGGTACCGAGCAGAGCACGCAAGCCAACGAACTGCGTACCGAAACGTGGAATGCATTCTTCGCCGGCAGCTTGTTCCTGGACGACCACACCGTCAAGTTCGGTTTCGACTACGAAGATAATGATCTTTTCAATTTATTTGGACAGCGCGTCTTCGGTTCTTACACGTTCGATTCCATTGCCGACTATGCAGCCAATCGTCCGCTGAACTATCGTTACTCGCAGTCTGATAGCGGCGACATCGACGATGTTGCTGCGGACTGGGGCATGCGCAATGTAGGTGTGTTCCTGCAGGACAGTTGGGCCCTCAACAACAATCTAACGCTGACGTTTGGTCTGCGTTACGACGAGCCGATGGTCAAGAACACTCCTGCCTATAACGCCGCTGCGTCGACGATCTTCGGCTTCGGTAACGACCAGACCATTGATGGCAACGGTCTGTTCCAGCCTCGCTTCGGCTTCAACTACACCTTCGATAGCGATCGCCCCACCCAGTTGCGTGGCGGCGTGGGCCTCTTCCAGGGTGCCGCGGCAACTGTATGGCTTTCGAACCCATACTCCAACACCGGTCTGACGTACACGGATTACAACTTCTCCAGCCAGGCGCTGGTGAACTCGAACGGGATTCGCTTCACTCCCGACATCGATAACCAGCCGATCGGCAATGGTTCTGTGAATGGCGCGACGCAGTCTGTCGATTTTGTCGACAGCAAGTTGGGTCAGCCATCGGTGTGGAAGGCCAACCTGGCATTTGATACAGAGCTGCCTTGGTATGGCATCGTTGCGTCTGCAGAAGCGGTGGTAACTCAGGTCAACGAGGCGATTTATTACCAGCAGCTCAATCTGGGCGGCAGCACCCGCGTAGGCCAGGATGGTCGTAATCTGTATTGGAATACCCCGGGTCTGAGTCCGGCCTGCTGGTTGGTTGACGGTCGCAACCCGACCGGTGCAAGCGCTCCGGCTGCATGTCTGCGTGGAACGGGTTCTTCTGTCGATGCGCGCGGGTTACGCAATCCGAACTATAACGACGCCATCATCGCTCGTCCCACCGACAAAGGCGGTAGCGAGAGCTTCACCTTCGGTCTGAATAAGCCCTTCAACGGCGGGAATTGGTCCTGGGGTCTTTACTACACGTACACCGATGCCAATGAAGTCAGTGGCCTGACCAGTTCGACCTCGGGCTCGCAGCTGGGCAACAATGCGGTCTTTCAGGCAAATGAAAACGTCGCATCGACTGCGGCATACGAGGTCAAGAACAGCATCCTCGGTACGTTGAACTGGAAGCATGCATTCTTTGGCGATTACGAGACTTAAGGTCGGCCTGATTTACCAAGGGCGCAATGGTCGTCCGTACAGCTATGCGTTCGACAACGATGCCAACGGCGATGGTCGCCTAAACGACCTGCTGTACATCCCGGCCAGTCGCGGCGACGTGTTGTTCGGTTCTGCACGAGAAGAGCAGGACTTCTGGAACTACATCGAAGGCAATGAATATTTGTCTGCGCGACGCGGCCAGGTCGTCGAGCGCAATGGCGCTCGCAACTCCTGGATCAACCAGTTCGATCTGCATATCGAACAGGAAGTCCCTGGCTTCTTCGCAGGCAACAAAGCTTCGATCTGGGTAGACGTGATGAACGTCGGTAATCTGCTCAACAAGAAGTGGGGCCGCGTCGAGGAATATGGCTTCCCGGGCATGCGCGGTGTCGTCGAGTACGGCGGTATCGATCAGACCACCGGAAAGTACGTCTATCGCTTCAATACCCCGGATCAGTCGACGGTTTACGACGATCGCGGCATCTCCCGCTGGGCGCTGCAGCTGGGCTTCCGCTACCAGTTCTAAAGCTGGCTAGCGTGTCGAAGTTTGCAAAAACGGCCCTGTTTTCCAGGCCGTTTTCTTTTGTGAGGGTGAGTACGCTAAAGTTCCTGAGATACGACAGGAGCAAGATATGGAACTCAGCAGTACGGCAGCACGGGCGCTGCCGGTAGTGGATGCGCGGATCTACCCACGTGGTGGTCTGGATGTGTTGTCCAAGGCGGAAGTGGCGCGGTTGCGCGATGCATCCAGTGGCGGCATGCACGAGCTGTTGCGCCGTTGTGCGCTGGCCGTGCTCACCAGCGGTAGCGCTTCGGACGACCCGCGCGCGGCGCGTGATCTGTATCCGGATTTCGATATTCAGGTGAACCAGCAGGATCGCGGCATCCGCATCGATCTGAGCAACGCGCCGGCGATGGCGTTCGTCGATGGCGAGATCATCCGTGGTGTGTCTGAGTTGCTGTTCGCCGTCGTGCGTGATCTGGCCTACATGGCGATTGAGCTCGAAGCGCAGCGCGCCGATCTCGACACCAGCGAAGGCATTACCAATGCGGTGTTCGGCCAGCTACGCAACGCACGAATCCTGCAGCCGTCCGACCCGAATCTGGTCGTGTGCTGGGGTGGCCATTCCATTTCGCGCGACGAGTATCTCTATACCAAGCAGGTAGGCTACGAGCTTGGCCTGCGCGGCCTGGACATCTGCACCGGCTGCGGCCCGGGCGCGATGAAGGGCCCGATGAAGGGCGCCACCATCGCGCACGCCAAGCAGCGCAAACACCACACCCGCTACATCGGCGTCACCGAGCCCGGCATCATCGCCGCCGAGTCGCCGAACCCGATCGTCAACCACCTGGTGATCATGCCGGACATCGAGAAGCGTCTGGAGGCTTTTGTCCGCATCGGCCACGGCATCCTGGTGTTCCCGGGCGGCGTCGGCACGGCAGAGGAGATCCTCTATCTACTCGGCATCCTGTTGCGCGAAGAAAACGCCGACCTGCCGTTCCCGCTGATCCTCACCGGCCCAACCATCGCCGCCCCGTACTTCGAGCAGATCGACCGTTTCATCCGGCTCACCCTGGGCGAAGCTGTCGCTTCCCGCTACGAGATCATCGTCGGCGACCCGGTCGCGGTCGCACGTCGCATGGCCGAAGGCATCCACGAAGTGCGCGCGCACCGCAAGGGCCAGAAGGACTCGTACTACTTCAACTGGTCGCTGCACATCCCGCTCGAATACCAGCAGCCGTTCGCACCCAGCCACGAGGCCATGGCCGCGCTGGATCTGCACCACGGACGTCCCGCGCCCGAACTGGCCGCCGACCTACGCCGCGCCTTCTCCGGCATCGTCGCCGGCAACGTCAAGGAAGACGGCATGCGCCGCATCGAGGAGTTCGGCCCCTTCGAGATCCACGGTGACCCCGACATCATGCAGGCGCTGGACGAGCTCCTGCGCGGGTTTGTCCAGCAGCGCCGGATGAAGATTTCGGGGGATTACCGGCCTTGTTATCGGGTGGTGACGTGAGTTTGGAGTTCACGGTCGCGTTCGTCGTGTAGACACGACCGTTCGTCTAGCCGGCGATTGCTCCCCTTATGCGGCAGGCGCATTATCGAGCATCAACGCTGGGGAGCGTCTTGATGGCAGTTCGTCGTGAGCCCGGATTCACCTTGCTTGAGCTGATGGTCACCGTCGCTGTGGTCGGAATATTGGCTGCGATTGCCTATCCAAGTTTCAGAGGGGTCATTCAGTCCAATCAGGTTGCCACCGCTTCCAATGAAATGTTGGCCTCGCTTTCTTTCGGGCGCAGTGAGGCCATACGCACGAATGCGGGTGCCGGGATGTGTCCTTCGAGCTCTGGGACAACCTGCGGCGGTAGTTGGGAAAATGGCTGGCTTGTGTGGCGCGACGAAAACGCCAACGGCGTTATGGATGGAGCTGAGCCTGTCATTCGATACGGCCAAGGAAAAGGGGCTATCGTCTTCAAGGGCAATCCGATGGAAAGATTCACCTTCGATCGGCGCGGCCGAGTGGTCGGGACTGGGGCGGGTGGAGCTGTGCCGACTGGTCCACAGACGCTTTTGCTGCAACCGGTCAATTGCAAGTCAGGTGATGTCGGGATGGCGCGTACGCTGACGATCAGCGTCACCGGGCAGGTGCGAATTTCCAGGAGCAATTGCACATGAGCAGGCGAACGAGCCGGTCTTGGCAGCATGTATGCGAGTCGAAGTCGCAAACAGGATTTTCCCTAATTGAGGTGATGATCGCCGTGCTGGTTCTGGCGATTGGCCTGCTTGGCTTTGCTTTGCTGCAGACCACCAGCGTGCGTATGTCAAAGAGTGCAAGTGTGCGTACCCAGGCAACAAATCTTGCGACAGAACTGCTCGATCAAATGCGAGTCAATCGACTCAGCGCGGCGTCCTTTCCTGGACAGGCTACCTTCTCCAGTGGATCTATTACCGCGGCGATTTGCAATCCTACGATGGGCGCGGCCGACGTCTCAGCCATGGTGACCATATGGAAGTGCGAAGTGGTCAGATCGTTAGGTGATCAAGCAAGTGCAACGGTACTCTACAGCGATGGCATTGCAACCGTTCAGTTGAGTTGGAGTGATCGTGGCGGCGACAATACAAGATTTGATGTGAGTACACGGCTATGAAATCTGCGATTTCCAGCAGAGTCTACGCCCTTGGTATTTCACTGATCGAGTTGATGATTGCGCTTGTCATTGGCTTGGTGCTGTTGCTGGGAGTCATTCAGGTATTCGCTGCTTCAAAGAGTGCATATCGTCTTTCCGAAGGCTTGGCAAGGACGCAGGAGAACGCACGCTTTGCAATCGATTATTTACAGCGCGACCTTCGCATGGCCGGGCATTTTGGATGCGCAACTGATCAGGCGCATTTGCAAAGCGCAGATGCTCTTCAATCCAATTTTGCCAGTTCTGCTGATCAGGCGCTTAACTTTAGGGTTTCCATCCAGGGATACGAAGCTAGCGGTACGGCGCCTTCTGGTGTGGTCACTTTAGGCGCCGAGGCGTCGGGATGGACGCCTGGACTCCCCGCATCTATCGCTGCTCTCGTTCCGCTTGCTGGAAGCGACATCGTCGTGCTGCACTTTCTTTCTGCTCAAGGCGTGCCCGTCACGACCATCACGACTAATCCAAGCGCCACCAGGTTTACCGTGCCAGCTGCCAGGTGGAGCGCGCTGACCCAGGAGGGAGTGTCAAATCCGCGACTCTTTGGTGTCGCCGATTGCCGCTTTGCGGATGTGTTCCAGGCATCCGTTGTCGCTTCTTCTGCGGGGGAGGTGACGGTAGCCGGATTAATCGAGCGTTATACCGGTCAGCCCTCCGGGCAGACCACTCTGTACCGCGCTGAGTCGCTGGTGTATTACGTCGGCAGGGGAGCGAGCGGAGAGCCTGCGTTGTTTCGCGCGCGCTATAACGGGACCGCATACACGTCGGAAGAACTTGTCGAAGGTATCGAAAACCTCCAACTCATCTATGGGCAAGATCGAGTGACTAATCTCAACGTGAGCCCCCCGAGCGGTTATATAGATGTACAGAACACTGCAGCCCCCTTGGCGAATGATGCGGCCGAGTGGCGGCGCGTCGGGAGTGTTCAGGTGGGGCTGCTTGTCAGAAGTCCGGACAGCGCCTCTGCAGCGGTGCCGGAGGCCGCTAACCGTCCGCGGGTGCTAGGTGTGCAGTTTGTTCCGCCGGCTACCTTCGACGGTAAGGTTAGAGGCGTCTACGAAACGACGGTTGCCTTGAGGAATCGTTTGTATGGAAATTAGACCCTCAGTCGCTATAGCAATGGTCCCGCAGTACGGGTGGAAACCTCAGAATGCACAATCGGGCGCTGTGCTGTATGTCGCGCTCATCATGCTGATTTTGCTCGCTTTACTAGGCATTGCCGGAATGCAGGTTACCGGCTTGCAGGAGCGCATGGCCTTTAATTATCGTTCTTCAAATGTCGCATTTCAAAATGCCGAGCAATTGGCGCGTTATACGGAATGCGGTGTGGAGAATCTGGTCAATCCGACAAAGGACGCCAGCTGCGAAACCGTCACTGATGTCAAGGCGTGCGCCCAAGGATTCGATCCGACCGGTTGGGCGATGAATTTGAAACCTAGTGACGGAGCTAATACCAATATTCGTTCACTAGGTCCTTGCATTTCGGGAAATTCAAGTCTTGGGATGGGTAAGGTGGTTAATGAAGATCCCAATCCTGTTTATCAGATCACGGCCTATAACGCTGACGGGGCAGATGGCGATGCCGCCGATGCTGCTGTCGACACCATCTTTCGCCCTTGAGGCATGTCCATGTCAGTTCGCAAGAATAAATTGAGATTCATTGCCTTCTTCGCCGTGGCAGCGATGTGCGGATATGGGATATATGCCGCGATTTCCGCGCAGGGCCAAGGCCGGTTGGCACAGGCGCCGATGAATACCCAGACGACAACGCAGCCAGCTTTTATCATGGCGGTCGATGACTCAAACTCGATGGGTTTTGAAACGCTGACAGCCATTGGTGACTTGAACCTGCGATGGAATAATTGCTCTGCCAGTTTTTTCTCGAGCGCTGGCGTTTTCTTTCCTGGTGCCAGTAACTGCACGACCAATACGGGTGGTCTGCTTTATCTGTTCCCTCATAATGGATTTGATGCTGCCTATGGCGGCTCCGCAATTCCTCCGCTCGATCAGTTCGGGTTTGCGCGCTCTCCCGTCTATAACAAAGGAGCCTCTAAAAACCCCAGCAATCTGCCATCATTGACTTGACGCCCTGCCAGCGGAGAACGACAGACATGATC
>NZ_MDEJ01000153.1 GCF_002940065.1 Xanthomonas populi | reverse complement strand
AAGCTCGACGTCATGTTCCTCGGATTCCTGAGCTTCGTCCTGATCGTTGAAGGGCTTCGTATGTGTTAACAGGCCATAGTACGTCGTTGCGGCGGGAATCCTTGATCGCGTCCAGCGAACCCTGGCGAAGATGGGTGATCACCGCCCACCCTGGCGTGGTGCGGGTTAACCCATCCAGGTAGCTGGTACAGCCGGTATTGATGCCATTGGTCAGCGTCGCACTCTGCCGCGCGCCCCGCGCAAACACCGGCCCGGCTGCAAGCAGCGACACCAACCCGAGCGAAGCACTGCAATGCAATAACGCACGCCAACCCAGACGGCTTACAACCGATAAATAGCTCACTGCGACCATCTCCAGTGTTGGCAGGCAACAGCGGGAGGGACGAGGTGCCAACGGTCAGGCAGCCACAATCGCCGCGCCGCTTACGGCGCGTGCGATGTACACGTTCAACGCACGGAGCTGCCGAGCGCGGGCGCGGCAGCGGCGGATCATTCCGTGTGCAGACGATCCAGCCGATCGAGTGCGCGCAGCAACGGCGCTTCGCTGCTGCCAAGCACCGCGCTGAGTTGCTGCTCCATGCGCAGCACTTCGGCCTCGGCCTCGGTCAGCAAGACCACGCCGGCAGCGGTGAGCGACAGATGCTGCATGCGGCGGTCCTGGCGTCCACGCACCTGCCGCAACAGGCGACGCTTGACCAGCCGCGCCACCACGATCGCCAGATTCGGCGGCGACACGTGCAGCACATCGCCGATCTGGCGTTGGTTGATGCCCGGGTTGCCGTCCACCAGCATCAGCAGCGAGAAGTCGACCGGCTTGAGATCGAATGCAGCGACGCAGTCCTGAAACATCCGCCGCACCAGCAATTCGGTGCGGGTGATGCGGTAGCCCAACAACCGCAGCAGGCGCGCCTGATCTACCGTGGTGACGGCATCGGGCAGCGGTGCGGCATTGGCAGTGACGTGCATGAAGGTTCTCGCAGCGAAGACGACGGGCGGACCGGTGCGCGCAACGCTCCCGGCCCGCAACGCCGATCTGCGGCGTGGGCTGCATTGTAGACGCGGTCAGACGTGCCGATGTGGGCGTGGGCGCGA
Organism: Xanthomonas populi; assembly: GCF_002940065.1. Taxonomy (GTDB): domain Bacteria; phylum Pseudomonadota; class Gammaproteobacteria; order Xanthomonadales; family Xanthomonadaceae; genus Xanthomonas; species Xanthomonas populi. The sequence goes on along the minus strand of NZ_MDEJ01000153.1, from coordinate 8,191 downwards.
GCGGCGTGGCCACGCCGTGCAGGCAGGCCGCGACGGCCGACCGGCGCCGGTCCAGCGCCAGCACATAGCCGCCGCGCGCGGCGGCAGACAAGCGTGAGAAGCGACGATCATCCAGGCACGGCTGGGACATGGGAGACGGGGTCGGCAAGTGATTGCGTTCCGTAATAGTTATTGATCATAACTAAATTGCCAAGCTGCAGCGCAGCATGGTCGCGCCCGCCAGGCGACCCGGGCAGCCAGGGCGGTCTTTGACGTGGTGACGGTAACTGCTGTGTGACCGGCAAGCCGGGCAGAGGTGCGCGCGGTATGTCTGCCATGGCTGCGTAGCGGCAACCAACACGACAAGGCTGCGGTTGTCGCCACACAACGCTTGCGCATCCATTCCGCTCGCCCAGCAGATATCCGTGCCAAGAAGGCCGCGTGCACACGTGCGTCCTACGGCCTGCGTATTACGGAAGCCACAGCTTCTCAAGATCGCGAAAGCCCCAATCGGTGGGGCTTTCCATCTGTGCGATGCGGTCCTGGCAGTCCGGCCGCGATAGATCAATGTCCTGCACCAGTACATGACTGCGCAGCTTGGCCGAATAGAACACGCGCACCTTGGGTGTGAGCAGCGCATCGGGCGTCTGCTCGATCACCACCGCCAGTTTCTGCGACTCCAGCCGCACCAGCGAGCCGACCGGATAAATGCCCAGCCGCCGCACGAACGCCTGGAACACCGCAGGGTCGAAATGCCCCTGCCACGATGCCATGCGCTTGAGCGACTCGGCCGGATCCCAGGCCCGTTTGTAGGGGCGATCCGAGCTGATGGCGTCGTACACATCGCATACCGCGCCCATCCGCGACATCCACGAGATATTCTCGCCCGCCAGCTGATTCGGATAACCGCTGCCGTCCATCTTCTCGTGATGATGCAGCGCGATTTCCAACACCACCGCGTTCTGCACACCGCCGGCCACCAGCAGGCGATGACCATCCGTCGGGTGATGGCGCATGATGTCCATCTCTTCGTCGGTGAGCTTGCCTGGCTTGTTGAGAATCTCCAGCGGCGTCACCGCCTTGCCCATGTCGTGCAGCAGGCCGCCCATCGCCGCGTCCACGACCTGCGCCTCGGGCAAACCGAGCTGACGGGCCAGCCCGCTCATCAGGCCGGCCACGGCCATCGAATGCAGATAGGTGTAGTCGTCGGCGGTCTTGAGCCGCGCCACGCTGATCAAGGCCTGCGGATGCCGCAGCACCGAATCATTGATGGCCTGCACCAGCGGCATCGCCGCCTCGGTGTCGACGGTGCGACCCAGTCGCACGTCGCGAAACATCGCCTCGACCATCTCGCGGCCGTCTTCGAAGATTTTGCGTGCACGCACCACTTCGGACTCGATGGCAACCTGGGCGGTGACGCTGGTGGTGCGGACGGTGCGCGCCTTGGCGGCGGGCTCCGTCGGCTCAGCAGCGGAGGGCTCCGTTGCGGGAGGCAGCGGCGGGCTCCCGGCGACCGGCTGGGCTTGCGCAGCGACCGCCGGCGGCGCCTCCAGATCCAACCCACGCGCGGTATCGATCACCAACTGCGCGATGCGGCTGCCGTGGATCTTCTCCACATCGTCGGAGTCGACCAGAAACGAGGTCTTCCAGAACGGGTGGTGCACCCACGCGCCCAGCAGCTTGTAGACATACATGCCGGGGCGGAGCTGATCTGAGTCGATGGTTCTGAGCATGCCGACGCTGGTCTGCTTGAAGTCCACGAGACGCCCACCACAGCGTGCTGGGTCAGACGCTATATCGGCACTTGGGTGGAATTCTTTGGCCCGTTGGGCTCGCCAGTCAGTCGCGAGCCGTGCAGCCTGACCAGTTCAGCGATCAGGCAGGCGCATCGCCAACACGGCCACCGCCGCAAGCAGCAGCGGCACGCAGCATGCCACATACAAGGCAGCCGGCGACCAGCCCGCGTCCATCAGCAGACCGACGCACAACGGCGAGGCAATCGCACCGAAGCGGCCCACGCCGATCGCACAGCCCATGCCGGTGGACCGCACCGCCGCTGTGAAGACCACCGGCGCCACCGCATACAGCCCGGCGATTGCGGCGAACATCGCTGCACCGGTCAGCAGCGCAATGGCGAACGCCCAGCTCAGCACCGTGCTGTAGATGCCAAATGCCAGCATCGCCAAGGCCGACATCCCGAGCGCGCCGGCGGTGAGCCGCGCCAAGCGCGCACGCGCGGCCAGCCAGCTGAACAACGCACCGCCAACGATTCCGCCCAGATTCAACAAGACGCCACCGGTCACGCCCTGCGCTGCCGACAAGCCGGCCACCACCAACAGCTTGGGCGTCCAGCTGAGCACGAAGTAGAACGCAAACATCAGCAGGAAGAACGCCAGTGCGATCAACAACGACTGGCGCCGCAATGCAGGCACGAACAAGGCCGCATAGCCCCGCGCGTCATCGGCTGCCTGCGTCGGGGGCAATGGCCATTCGGCACGCGGCGGCATGCCCATACGGGCCAGCACCGCGTTGAAGCGTGCAGACGCGCCGGGCGGGCGGCGCGCGATCAGAAATTCCAACGATTCTGGCAAAAACGCCAGCACCAACGGCACGCACAGCAGCGACCCGACCGCACCGAGGACAAAGACCGCGTGCCAGGACCATTGCTGCAACAGCAATGCCGCGATTGCGCCACCCAGCGTCGCGCCGATCGGATAACCGGTAGCCTGCAGCGCCAATGCCGTGCTGCGCCAATGGGCAGTGGAATACTCGGCGGCGATCACCGCAATGCAGGCCAGCATGCCGCCGATGCCAATGCCGGTGAACGCACGCAGCGCACCGAGTTGCCACGCATTGGTAGCGAACGCCGATGCACCCATGCCGATGGTCAATATCGCAAGGCATGCCAGGATCATCGCGCGACGCCCGATGCGGTCGGCCAACGGCGCCAACACCAACGACCCTACCGCCATGCCGACCAGCCCGGCACTGAACAACACCCCGAGCAACTTGCCCGACAACTGCCACTGCGCCGACACATGCGGCGCGGTGAACGCCATCGCCATGACATCGAAGCCATCGAGCATGGTCAGCAACACGCACACCGCCACCGCTCTCCACTGAAACGGCGTCATACGCTCCAGCACGAAGCTTGCGGGTGTCACGGCGCTCTGGGTCATCGGGTGATCCTGTTGTAGGGATGGCATCTGCGTTGGCAGCCTCGCGTGTGGCCATGCGACCACGCAGCGCGACCACTGCGAAGGGGCGAGCAAGCCTCAACTCTGCGACGGCATTCGACAGCGCATCGGCACTGCAACGCATCAACAACAGTCGCATTGCAGAACATCACCGGCACGCTAGGCTCATCGCAGGTGGCGTTCAATACAGCGGCATGCACTGGTGTGCGCTTATCGAACAGGCCGCCATGTCACTTCGCTCTGCTCTGCATGTTGACCTGTCTGCGCAGCGGCATTTGGGTTGTACGCATTGGCTGCACAGAAACGATCGACCTCGCGCGTAATGCTGCAGTGCGTGACCTGGTGAGCCGCTGTGTCGTGCACGACCACAGTCACATATTTCTCCTGTCGCGCCAGCGCGTGCCGCGTCCCCACGATCGCCCAGCTATCATGCAGACAGTGCCCGCACCGGGCGGCACGCCGACATGCTGGAGATCACCGTGACCCCGATTCGCTCGTTTTTGGAACACACCCCGCAGCTGGGTGCACGCGTCTATATCGACCCGGCCTGCACCATCATCGGCAAGGTGCAACTGGGCGACGACGTGTCGGTGTGGCCGGGCACGGTGATTCGCGGCGACGTCAATCATGTGCAGATCGGCGCACGTACCAACGTGCAGGACGGCACCATCATGCACGTCAGTCACCATAGCCCCTTCAACAAGGCCGGCTACCCGACGGTGATCGGCGAGGACGTCACGGTCGGCCACGGCACCATCCTGCACGCCTGCACCATCGAAGACCTGTGCCTGATCGGCATGGGCGCCTGCGTGCTCGATGGCGCCACCGTCAAACGCTACGGTTTTGTCGGCGCCGGGGCGGTGGTCGGCCCGGGCAAGATCGTCGGCGAAGGCGAATTGTGGCTGGGCAACCCCGCACGACTGGCACGCACACTCAGCGACAAGGAGATCGAGAGCCTGCATTATTCGGCGCAACATTATGTGCGGCTCAAGGACCAGTATCTGGGCGTGCCCAGCGCCGGTTGAGCGCCAGCCGCAGATGCCGCGCTCAGGGCTGGGTCGCACGCTCCAGCGCCGTCAGCATCGTCAACGCCTGCTCACGCGAAGCGCCGCACATCTCCAACGATGGCCGCAGGCTGCCGCACACCGCCGGGCGCGAGGGCGAACCGAACAGCCGGCAGCCCAGCTGCGCATCCAGCTGCACGCACGCCACCCCGGCCGGCTTGCCGTTGGGCATGCCGGGAATGGGCGAACTGATCGAAGGCGCGATGCAGCAGGCAGCGCAGCCCAGGCGGCAGGAAAGCGTGCAAGACATCGTCACAGTGTAGCGGCGCGGCGCACGTGCGACGCTGGCGCAAGAACCCCGCTTGTCGAGCCCTTTCTCCGGAAACGCGGCCAGCTGCGTGCGCTCCCCGCTTTCTCCACGTCCGTTGGAACCAGGCCGTTGCAGCCTGATCGCCTGGCAAAGTGCGCGCTGCGATGACGGCCGCGCCGAACGGCTGCGTGCTACCGTGCCAGATCACCGGAACGCGCCGCGACGGTTGCAGCAGCAACAGTTTCGACGCGCTCTAATTGCCAGCCACCGCTCGCCGATCAACCGCCGAATCCGCCATGCCCGAGTACCGCTCCAAGACCTCCACCCACGGCCGCAACATGGCCGGCGCCCGCGCACTGTGGCGCGCCACCGGCATGCGCGATGGCGATTTCCACAAGCCCATCATCGCCATCGCCAACTCGTTCACGCAGTTCGTGCCCGGGCACGTGCATCTGAAGGATCTCGGTCAGCTGGTCGCGCGCGAGATCGAACGCGTCGGCGGTGTGGCCAAGGAGTTCGACACCATTGCGGTGGACGACGGCATCGCGATGGGCCACGACGGCATGCTGTATTCGCTGCCCAGCCGCGAGATCATCGCCGACTCGGTCGAATACATGGTCAACGCACATTGCGCCGACGCGCTGGTGTGCATTTCCAATTGCGACAAGATCACCCCCGGCATGTTGATGGCCGCGCTGCGGCTCAATATTCCCGCGGTGTTCGTCTCCGGCGGCCCGATGGAAGCGGGCAAGACCACGTTGTCCGAACATAAACTCGATCTGATCGACGCGATGGTGATCGCTGCCGACGACAGCGCCTCCGATGAACAGGTGGCCGAGTTCGAGCGCAGCGCCTGCCCCACCTGCGGCTCGTGCTCGGGCATGTTCACCGCCAACTCGATGAACTGCCTGACCGAAGCGCTGGGCCTGTCGTTACCGGGCAACGGCACCGTGGTGGCCACGCACGCCGACCGCGAGCAATTGTTTTTGCGCGCCGGACGGGTGGCAGTGGAACTGTGTCACCGCTGGTATGGCGGCGAAGACCCCACCGCCTTGCCGCGTGGCATCGCCACCTTCGAAGCCTTCGAAAACGCGATGACCCTGGATATCGCCATGGGCGGCTCGACCAACACCATTTTGCATTTGCTCGCCGCCGCACAGGAAGGCGAAGTGCCATTCGGCATGCGCGATATCGACCGCTTGTCCAAGCGCGTGCCGCAGCTGTGCAAGGTCGCCCCGAACACCCCGAAGCACCACATCGAAGACGTGCATCGCGCTGGCGGCATCATGGCCATTCTCGGCGAACTCGCACGCGGTGGGCTACTGCATACCAACGCGGCCACCGTGCACGCACGCACCCTGGCCGACGCCATCGCGCAGTGGGACGTCACCCAGACGAGCGACGAGAAAGTGCACACGTTCTACAAGGCCGGCCCAGGCGGCATCCCCACGCAGATTGCATTTAGCCAGGCCACGCGCTGGGACACCCTGGACACCGATCGCAGCGAAGGCTGCATCCGCGACGTCGCCAATGCGTTCTCGCAGGAAGGCGGCCTGGCCGTGCTGTACGGCAATATCGCCCAAGACGGCTGCGTGGTGAAGACTGCGGGCGTGGACGAATCCATCCATGTGTTCGAAGGCAACGCCCGCGTCTACGAAAGCCAGGATTCGGCAGTCAAAGGCATCCTCGCCGACGAAGTGAAGGCCGGCGATATCGTGGTGATCCGCTACGAAGGCCCCAAGGGCGGCCCCGGCATGCAGGAAATGCTCTACCCCACCAGCTATCTCAAATCCAAGGGCCTGGGCAAGCAATGCGCCCTGCTCACCGACGGCCGCTTCTCCGGCGGTACCTCGGGCCTGTCGATCGGCCATGCGTCGCCGGAAGCGGCAGCGGGCGGCGCTATCGGCCTGGTGTGCGACGGCGACAAGATCCTGATCGATATCCCCAATCGCTCGATCAACCTGCTGGTCTCCGACGAAGAGCTTGCCAGCCGCCGCGCGGAGCAAAATGCCAAGGGCTGGAAGCCGGTCGAAGTACGCCCACGCAAGGTCACTACGGCGTTGAAAGCGTATGCCTTGCTGGCAACCAGTGCCGATAAGGGTGCGGTGCGGGATAAGGCGCTGCTGGACGGCTAGGGCCAGCGAATGCGACGTGGCGAGGATGCATACCTCTTCGCGCGAGAGCACCACAGGAATGCGCCTCGGTCGCTTGGCACGCACTAGATTTTCCATCCACGGCAGCTCGATGCGCAGAACCTTGCGATAAAGAAATAACAGCGCTGCCAATGCCTGATTCTGTGTCCCCGCAGACACCTGCCCGTCGGTCGCCAGCCGGGTCAGGAATGCCTCGACCTGCGCCTGCCCCATCTGGCACGGATGCCGCTTGCCGTTGGCCAGGATGAAACGCCGAATCCAACTTACGTACGCCTGCTCGGTGCGCACGCTGTAATGCCGCACGCGCAAGCGGTTGCGCACCTGATCCAGCAGCCTGACCGATGGGCGTGGTGCTACGCCGTCGTTTTTCTGGGTGTCTCATCCGCCTGCGCCCTTGCTGGATAACGCTAAAAGCATCCGTATGGTCGCGTCGGCTTGCCATCGTGCGACCCCGTGATTGCGGCTAGGAGTTCCCCCTTGTACAAAGGGCTTGCAACAGAAGATACTCGCTGCAACACCGCCTTTTGGCGGTCCAATAGTAGTTAGATCGGCGCCGAGAAATCCGGCAACTTTGGGGAAAAGCTACATGGCTGAGACAAACGGAATCCTTTCTTGGACTTTGGTGTCTGAGTGTCCGGTTCCTGGGGACGTAAATGATCTTCTTGTAACCGGCGAGACCGCAATTGCTGCCTACAAGACGTTCAGAGATACGGCCATTTTCACGAACAAGCGCCTCATCGTCAGAGACGCTCAAGGCTTCTCTGGCAAGAAGATAGAGATCTACTCACTTCCTTACTCGTCAATTTTCATGTGGTCTTCTGAGAACGGTCATGGCATCTTCAACGTTAATTCAGAGATTGAGCTCTGGACCAAAGCGGGTCACATTAAGGTCAATCTCCATAAGGGCCTTGACGTGCGCCGACTCGACAGGATCATAGCTGAGGCGGTGTTGCAGGCCACGCCGGCCTAACAATTCATTCAAGCCGAACCCGCTACGCGGGTCGGCTTAATTCAGGCGTTAGATGGCTAGGGGAGTTGCATGAAGCCACCAAAGAAGGAAGCTCCAGCGCGTCTGCACAAACCTCCGTCCGGAAACGTACTGGCCGTTTCCGCGGAAGCGCCACCACCCACAAGCCCAGCAGAGATAGCTTTTTTCGCCAATTACTCAGAGTATGCCAAGACGTTGCGCGCCTGGCTGGTGGCATATGGTATTGGCGCTCCCGTCCTCTTCCTCACCAACAACCAGTTGTCCGCTGCACTAAAGGCTTCTCCTCATCGTGATTGGATCGTCGATCTATTCCTTCTTGGTGTTGCGCTCCAAGTGATCCTGGCGTTTGTCAACAAGTGGTGCGCGTGGCATCTGTATGTCGGGGAGTACGACTCAGAGTTCCAGAGTCGGCGGAGCTATAAGTTCTGGGCGTGGCTAAACGAACGGAGTTGGATTGATCTGTCGATAGATGCGCTTTCACTATGGCCTGTTAACACATAAGAAGCCCTTCAACGATCAGGACGAAGCTCAGGAATCCGAGGAACATGACGTCGAGCTTC
>NZ_MDEJ01000152.1 GCF_002940065.1 Xanthomonas populi | reverse complement strand
CTGATCATGTCTGTCGTTCTCCGCTGGCAGGGCGTCAAGTCAATGATGGCAGATTGCTGGGGTTTTTAGAGGCTCCTTGAGTCGTTCTCGCCAGCGCGCTTGGGCACCAGATTGAAAGCGCCACCGATCCCGATGCCGCCGGGCGCGGCGCCGTTGATGAAACTGTTGGCGCCGCGAAACACTTCCACCCGCTCCAGGAACTCGGCCGCCACGTATTGGCGCGGCAGCAGGCCGTACAAGCCGTTGTAGCTCATGTCGTCGGAGTAAACGGGAAAGCCGCGCACCACGTACAACTACTGGAAATTGCCGAAACCAAGCGCAACCCGCACCGCCGGGTCGTTCTGCACCACGTCGGCCACACTGCGCGCCTGCTGGTTGCGCATCAGCTCGGCGGTGAAGTTCATGCTGTTGAACGGCGTGTCCATGACGTCGAGGTTGCCGAACAGCCCGACACGCCCGCCGGTGGCGACCTGGCCGCCAGCATAGGCGGGCGGCAGTTCGACCTGCGAACCGTTGGCAGTGACGGTCAACGTGTCGAGCGTCTTGGCATCGTAGAGGGGTGTCGCAGCTTGCTGCGACCCTGCGATCGGCACGGCACAGAAACAGGCGATGGCAACAGCCAGTCGCGCGCGCGGGCGCAGCGACAGGAAATGCGGCATATGGGAACGCCTGCAGGGGACCTGGTCAGCTTGAAGTGAGACGCTGGCTGGGGGACGCAGATTCTCTGGCTGAGGAGTCGTCAAAACGCACCGAGACGAGGTGCAATTATGGCACTTTTCACAGCATTCAAAAATTTCCGGAGGCTTGCACGCACTGCAACCACGAAGCGCGCGGCGCCCCGTTGCTTGCCGACACGCTGCGACGTCTCCTGCCCGGAGCAGGACGCGGACTTGATGTCCTTGGTCGATGACATCGGTGCTGGAAGAGGTTGGGCATCAGCGTTGGTTCTGCCTGCCTGGCTAGGCCGGCTGCAACTGCACACCACGGCCATGTGCGCAAGGAGAGCGACAGCCCGCGTCAACAGCAAAAATCCCAGTAGGCGTAAGACCTTACTGGGATTCTGTTTACACAAAATTTTGTTGGAATTAGAACGGAATATCGTCATCCGCAAAGTCGTCCATCGGCGGTGCGGACTGCTGCTGGGCCGGCTGCTGACGACGCGGTGCGTAATCCTGACCGCCGCCCTGACCGCCACCACCACCGCCACCCTGCTGCTGACGCGGAGCCTGCGCGCGCTGCGGGCGATCGCCGCCCATGCCGCCACCACCGCCGCCGCCTTCACCACGGCCGCCGAGCATCTGCATCTCGTTGGCGACAATGTCGGTGCTGTACTTTTCCACGCCGTCCTGGCCGGTGTACTTGTCGTAGCGCAGCTCGCCTTCGACGTACACCTGCGAGCCCTTGCGCAGATACTCGCCGGCGATTTCGCCAAGTTTTCCGAAGAACACCACGCGGTGCCACTCGGTACGCTCCTGATTATTACCCTCGCGGTCCTTGCGCATACTGGTGGTGGCAAGACTCACGCGGGTGATCGCCATACCGGCCTGGGTGTACTTGGTGTCGGGATCGTTGCCGAGGTTGCCGACGAGGATGACTTTGTTGATGCCGCGGGCCATAGATATTTCCGAGATGGTGCGCCGGCGCCAATGGGGCGCGGCGGTGAATGTCTTGGCGCCAATGTTACCGCACTCCCCGCTTCCGACACCGGCGCGTCGGCGCACCTGCGGGCCGGGGAATGCCGCGCGGGCAGGTCGGGATCCTGCATCTCTGCGCCATGCCGGTATCAAGCGCCACAAGGGTTTGCGACTGATGTGAAGGCTGGCAACAGCGTCGGCGGGACGGATCTGGCCCCAGGCACCTATAATCGACGCACATCACGAACGCCTGCGCATGACCATCGCCGAAGACCTCCCCACCGTTCTGAGCCTGCCCCAGATTCAGTCCCTCGCCGCGCCCGACATGGCTGCGGTCGATGCGTTGATCCGCCGTCGTCTGGCGTCGGACGTCGTACTGATCAACCAGATTGCCGATCACATCATCTCCGCCGGCGGCAAACGCCTGCGTCCGATGCTGGTGATGCTGGCCGGCCACGCTGCGGGCGGCTCCGGCCCGGAACACCATCAGCTGGCGGCGATCATCGAGTTTATCCACACCTCCACGCTGCTGCACGACGACGTGGTGGACGAATCGGACCTGCGTCGCGGGCGCAGCACCGCCAACGCGCTGTGGGGCAATGCGCCCAGCGTACTGGTCGGCGACTTTTTGTATTCGCGCAGCTTCCAGTTGGTGGTCGAGCTGGACCGCATGGAAGTGATGCAGATCCTGGCCGACACCACCAACCGCATCGCTGAGGGCGAGGTGCTGCAGCTATTGCACGTGCATAACCCCGACACCGACGAAGCCGCCTACCTGCGCGTGATCGAGCGCAAGACCGCCGTGTTGTTCGCCGCCGGCACACGGCTGGGCGCGCTGGCCTCAGGCGCGGATGCGCAGGTGCAGCAACGCCTTTACAACTACGGCATGCAGTTGGGCTTCGCCTTCCAGATTGCCGACGACGTACTCGACTACGCCGCCGATGCCATCGATTTGGGCAAGAACCTGGGCGACGATCTGGCCGAAGGCAAGGCCACCTTGCCGCTGATCCACGCCATGGCGCATTCGGATGCGACCACCCGGCAGCGTCTGCGTCAGATCGTCGAACAAGGCGATGCAGGCGCGATGCCCGACGTGCTGGCGGCGATCCACGCCACTGGTGGCCTGGACTACAGCCGCCAGCGCGCGGCCGACTATGCCGCCGCCGCCGAACAGGCGTTGGCTGGCCTGCAGGCCAGCCCTGCGGTTGCAGCGTTGCGTGGCCTTGCTCGTTACGCAGTAGAACGCACACATTGATCAAGCTGCTTTGGGGCCCCCCATCAAGCGCCCAACCGTGCGTTGAAGCAATTTTTCAGCATGCGCAATGCGCATCGCGCCGCGCGTAGGTTACGCAGCCAGCCGGCATCGGCACGCTTGCCGGAGCGACGCGTGGTGGGGGAGTAAAACAGCACCTCGTGCGAATGCTCGCCTTGAGTCGATCGGCACCTGATTGGCGGCGATAAACCTACTGCACACCCAAGCCGGGAATCGCACTGATCGCGGCCGGGTCGAACCCCGCCAGTTGCGCGAAATGGCGGCCGCGTGCGACGTAATCGCTATACGCACCGAAGCTGGGCGCCCCCGGCGACAGCAACACCACACCGCCCTGCTCTCCCAGGGCATCACGGGCCAGCTGCATTGCGTGCTCCAGATCGTTGGCAGCATGCAAACCGAAGCGACCTGCTTGCGCCAACGGAGCCAGCAGCGTATGGATCCGCGGCCCATTGCCCCCCATGGTGACGATGTCCAGCGGCGCCTGCTGCTCCATCTGCAGGGCAAAATCGTGCCAATCCAGCCCGCGATCGTGCCCGCCGACCAGCAAGGCCACGCGACGCTGCGCAAAGCAGGCCAACGCCGCCAGTGACGCGTGTGGGGTGGTGCTGATCGAGTCGTTGACGTAACTGATGCCATCCACGCTGCCAAGCAACTGCAAGCGGTTCGGCAACGGGCGAAACGTCAGTGCAGCCGGTGCCAACGCTGCCGCGTCCAGGCCCAATGCTTCCCCTGCCGCCAACACCGCGCATAGATTGCGCCGATTGTGTTCGCCCGGCAGCGGCACGTTGGCGGTATCGAACACCGCCTGCTCGCCGCGATACACCACATCGCCGCGCAGATGCCAGCCATGGGGATGGTTGAACCAGCGCACCTCGCTGTCCGGTAATTGCAGCTGCGTCAGATACGGGTCGGCGGCGTTGAGCAAGGCGATGTGCGGGCGACCCGCGGTGACCAGTGACAGCTTGTCGCGCACATAGCGCGCCTGATCGCCATGCCAGTCCAGGTGCTCGGGAAACAGGTTCAATACCAGTGCCAGCTCGGGACGCGCACCGCTGCGCCCCACGTCGCCGGTCTGGTAACTGGATAACTCGATCGCCCAATACACCGGCGGCGGTTGCGGCACCAACACTTCCAGCAGCGGCTGGCCGATATTGCCGACCAACGCGGTGCGATGCCCGGCCGCGCGCAGCAGATGCGCCAACAGCGCGGTGGTGGTGCTCTTGCCTTTGGTGCCAGTGACGCAAATGGCGCCAGGCACGTTGCCATCAGCAAGCGCATGCTCGGCAAACCACAACGCGGTGCCGCCAATGAACTGGGTGCCGTGCTCGGCTGCCGCGGTGTGCGCTTGCGCGCCATACGGGCTGATGCCCGGCGACTTCACCACAATGTCGAACCGGCCCAGCGCTTGCGCGCTGGCGTTGGTGTCTACATGCAACGCAGCGTCGGCCAGTGTGTCGAGCTCGGACGCTTCTTCAGCGTTGCAGAACACCGTCAGCGATTGCGTGGGCAGCACGGCGCGCAGCGCGCGATACGCGGCGCGTCCTTCGCGCCCCCAACCCCATAACGCAACCGCCCTGCCTTCAAGCTGCGAAATTCGCACGCACGCGCTCCCACAGCGCCGACACAATACGGTGCTCGCCGTCGATGGCCATCAGCGGCTGCAGTTGCAACTCCTGCTGGTCCAGTTGCGGCTGTATCTCGCGAATGAAGCGCTTCACCAACGCGTCTTCCTTCCACTCGGCACGAGTTGCCAGCACCGCCATCGCCGCGCGCGATTCGCGGCCTTCGCCAACGCATTCGAACGGCTTGTGATCCTGAAATTCCAGCAGCGCATCGTAGCCACCGGCCTGTGCGGGATCGTCGAGCAGATTGCGCCCGAAGATCTTGACCAGGCGCGTTTTCGGCATGAACAGGGCCAACGCCAGAAACACGAAATGGCACTTCGGGCAGACACCGCACCAACGATGCACCGGGCGCTCGCCCATGATGTGGAAGTTGCGGTTGCAGCTGGAAAAATGCGCTTCGTAATGATCGGTCTTGGCGAACTGTCGCGCCACCGCCAGCTCCGACAACGGCCGCAGCAACGAGTAATAGCGCAGGTTGGCGGCTACATGGCGCTGCACGTAGTCGCCGAACGCCTGCTCGAACGCCAAGCCCTTGGACCACTGGTGATTGACCTCGCCGGTGCCGGGAATCTGGCTGCCGTAACTGGCCGAACGCTCGTTGGAAAAGACCACCTGATCCACGCCAGTGAGCAACGCAGCCAACACAAGAATGGCCGAGTTCACCGCGGTGACCGGAATATGCCCGTTCCAGGCGCCCTGGCGATTGAGTTCGAACAATTCCGAGGCCAGCACGCGGCCGATATTGAGTACCGGCAAACCGGTGCGCTCGGCACATGCGCGGATCAGCTGCGAGCCACCGATCCAGCTGACGGTCTGCTCGACACCGGCATCGCGCAGCGCTTCGATACTGACCAGCGAATCCTTGCCGCCACCAATCGCAACCAAGGCATGCTCACGCAGACCGATCGCAGGCGCATCGCCAATCGACTGTGTGCCCACCGGAAAGTTGATCTTGCCGTGCAGGTTCAAGCCATTGCGATAGGCGAACTCACCCAGGCCATGCAGATAAACGCTCTCTACCAGCGCAGCGGTGTCGGTATCGATCACATAGTCGTCGATCTGGATGTTTGGCGGCACCGCGGCTTTGAAATAACTCACGCCCGCGATGAGATGCAGGATGCGCAATGCCTGCTGCACGGCAGTGGCATGCGCACCGTCCAGCACAAACGGTGCGCCCGGTACCGCGACCGTCTCGACCAGCTCCGGCCCTTGATCGAAGGCATACACCAGCGTCGCCACGCCGGTCTGCGCATCCAGTGCGCAACGCACGAAACGGAAGGTGGACATCTGGTGCTTGTCGAAAGCGCTCATGGACTACCTGCAAGAACACGTACGCGACGCAGATAACGTCGGCACAGGACATATTCAATCATGGAAAACGGCACCGCGGCCCCCAGCAGCGGCAGGCAACCGAACAGTACCGCCAGCAGCAGCACATCCAGACGTCCGGCCGTTGCATCGCCAGATACCGCCAAGGCAACTGCGAGATACAGGGCCACCACCGGCACATAACTCAGCGCGCTCAACAGCACCGTGCGCACCGCCATCCAGCCACTGCGGCGCGTAGGAACCCGCTCATCGCGTCGATGTTGCCAACGCCCGGCCAACCACGCACCGCTACCGGCGGCAACCAGCGCAGGCAACGCCCATTTGAATGTATCGGACCACGGCATGCCCAGGCTCAGTTGTTGCAGCGCGGTGGCGAACACCATCGCAACGCCACCAGCCACCGTGCTGAACGCGATGAACTCAGCCTGCGGACGCATCGATCACATCTTCGCGCGGCAATTCGCGCTGGTTGTAGCTGCTGGCCATCGAATAGCCGTAAGCGCCGGCATCGGCCACCAGCATCACATCGCCCGGCGCGGTGGCGGCAGGCAGACGACGGCGCTTGCCGAACACATCGGAGGATTCGCAGATCGGCCCGACGATATCAAAGGTGCCATCGGCCGGCGCGTCGAGATGGCTGAGGTTTTCGATGTCGTGCCAGGCGTCGTACAGCGCGGGGCGGATCAGCGTGTTCATGCCCGCATCCAAGCCGACGCGCTGTACGCCGTCCTTTTCGATCACCTGCGTGACCTGCGCGAGCAGCACGCCGGCCTCGGCCACCAGATAACGGCCCGGCTCGATCGCCAGCCGATAGCCCGGGTGCACGGCCTTGACCTCTGCCAGCCCCTTGGCCCACACATCCAGATCGAACGGCTCGTCCTCGGCGCTGTAAGGAATAGGCAAGCCGCCACCGATGTCGATGGTTTCCACGGTGCCGATGCGGCGCGCAAAGCCCGCCAGTTCGTCGTACATCATTCGCCAGTGCTCGCCGGTCTCCACGCCGCTGCCAAGGTGCGCATGCACGCCGGTGATGGTGACCTCGAGCGTGCGCGCCACGTCGACAAACTCATCCACACGCGTGGACGACAGGCCGAACTTGGAGGCCTTGCCCCCAGTATTGACCTTCTCGTGGTGACCGTCGCCATGCCCCAGGTCGATGCGCAACCACACGTTGCGGCCACGGAACACCTCCGGCCAGCGCCGCAGCGCTTCGACGTTGTCCACGGTGACAGTCACGCCCAGCGCAAAGCCGGCTTCGTATTCGGCCTTCGGCGCGAAACTCGGGGTGAACAACACACGGCGTGGCGACAGCTCTGGCAAGGTATCGAACACGCGGCGCAACTCGCCGTGCGACACGCATTCCAGCCCGAAACCGGCCCGTTCCAGTGCCATCAAGATCGCCGGATGCGCATTGGCCTTGATCGCGTAATAGCGCTGATCCACTGCGGCAATCTGCGCCAATGCATGCGCACGCGCACGCACCGTGGGCAGGTGATACACGTAACGCGGCGTGCCGGCCTTGGACAGGGATAGCAGATGCGCGCGCTCGGCATGCCACCACGGCGTGGGCCGCGGACGCACCGAGCCGATGATCTCGCGCCAGCGCGGACCGAACACCTCGCCTTCGCTCACCGGCATCGCGCCGCTGTCGATCAATTCCGCATGCAGGATCGGCAGCAAGCCATCGGCATCGGCTTCGTCGATGACGAAGGTCAGGTTCAAGTCGTTGGACGACTGCGAAATCATGTGCACGCGTTCCTGCCCGAACGTGGCCCACACATCGGAGAGCTTGTGCAACAGCGAGCGCATGCCGCGCCCGACCAGCGTGATCGCCGCGCAAGGAACAATAATCTTGACCTTGCAGATCTGCGACAGATCGGCCGACAGCGCCGCCAGCACATCGGTGTTGACCAGGTTCTCGGACGGGTCCAGCGACACGGTGACATTGGTCTCGGCCGAGCCGATCAAATCCACCGACAACCGATGCTTCTTGAACAGCGTAAACACATCAGCCAGGAAGCCCACCTGCTGCCACATGCCGATGCCTTCCATCGACACCAGCACGATGCCATTGCGGCGGCTGATCGCCTTGACGCCCAACACCGGCTCGGCATTGCCGTCGATGCTGGTGCCCGGCAGATCGGGGCGTTCAGTGTCCAGAATCGCCATCGGCACGCCGGAATCGCGGCACGGCTTGATCGAACGCGGATGCAGCACCTTGGCGCCGGTGGTGGCGATTTCCTGCGCTTCGTAATAGTCCAGACGGGTCAGCAGCCGCGCATCCGGCACCTCTTTAGGATTGGCGCTGAACATGCCGGGCACATCGGTCCAGATTTCCACCCGGCTGGCGCCGAGCAGCGCACCGAAATAGGCGGCCGAGGTATCCGAACCGCCGCGTCCGAGAATCGCGGTACCGCCATCGGCATGCCGCGAAATGAAGCCTTGGGTGATCAGTAAACGCGTGGGCTGCGCATCGAAACGCGCGCGCCAGTCGGCGTCGGACTGCCATTGGCAGGACACCGACAGGCGCTTGGACCATTCGCTCTGATTGGGCTGCGGCGGCAATGCCGACAGCCACTGGCGCGCGTCCAGCCAACCCATGTCCAGGCCATTGGCGTGCAGATAGGCCGCGCCGATGGTGGAGGACAGCAACTCGCCCTGCCCCAGCACCTCGGCCTGCCAGTCCAGTGTGCACGTTGCCGCGCGCGCATCGCCCACCAACGCATGCAGCGCGGCGAGTCGCTCGCCCAGCACCGCATCGGCGTCCAGTTCCAGCTCGGCCAGGAATTCGCGATGACGCTGCTCCAGCGCGGCCACGCGCTGCGCGCTGTCGGCGGCGCCGTCGGCGATCGCGGTGAGTTCGTTGGTCACGCCCGACAGTGCGGACACCACCACCAGCACGCGGCCGCCGGTTTCGTTCGCCCGTTTGCTCGCCAGTTTTCCAATCGTGTCCCAGCGATGACGACGCGACACCGAGGTGCCGCCGAACTTGAGGACGATCCAACGATCGGTAGTGTGGAGAGCTGACATTGAGATAGGCGTTTAGGATGGTGGGAAAGATGCACGGCACGCCGGGCGGAACCTCCGATTCTACTGCCAATATCGCTCGCATGAGGCCGGGTGCGATCACAGCACGCCGACTGCCGCCTCTACTACTGCAACGGTTTGCGCTGCAACCATCGACGCGCATTCCATTGATCGAGATTCACAGACCATGAGCAGCACCGCTACCTGCAACTGGATGTCTTCGGCGGCCAATACGGCAACGGCAATCCCTTGGGCGTGGTCCTCAAGGCGGACACGTTGTCGTCCAATCAGATGCAGCAGATTGCCGCGTGGCTGAACCTGTCGGAGACTGAGGTTTCCCCACGTTTTCCCGAGATAGATCAGCTGGTTGCACCCGGATCGTGTAGAAACAAGTGCGCGCATCGTGTA
>NZ_MDEJ01000151.1 GCF_002940065.1 Xanthomonas populi | reverse complement strand
ATCCACAAAACGCTTACGCTATCTCACACCTGCTGAGGTCTTTTGCAATGACGACGCCCTTGCACTTCGCGAGTGAATCCCCCCCCCCGCCAGACAAGCGCAAAATCTCGTCTTACACACCCAAGTTACGCGTTACTGGTGCTCTCGATGCTGAAATTTTTGGGTCTTGCGAGTTGTTCAAACCTTCCTTGGCTGGCTGCGCTCGCGATGTGGGCGAGCAGTACGTAGGCAAGTGGGTCAATGTGAAGTCGCAGAAAAACGTACTGAGCATCAAGCACAACGGTGAGAGCTTCATCATTCGCGATACGACACCGGAGCTGTTCGGCAGCGGCGTCAAGACGAAGAGTCATCCGGCGATCTTGAGGCGTGCCGCAGGTGTCCAGCGCTGATGGCACCGTCAATTACGCGATCGACGAGGTGACCGGTCACTTGAGCGCGGGCGATAGCCAGCACACGCGTGTCAAGTGATCGCTGCGAGCTCGATCAACGGGCGAGCGCTGGATTAAGCGGCGCTGCGTGCTGCGGGATCACATCACCAACGTAGCAACGACAATGTCGTGTGGATTGCGTCGCACGGCTTGTGACCTCTGATCGCGAGTCTTGCGTTTTGATGACTCGGTGCCAAGGCCTGCGCTTGCGTCCTAAGCAGTCGATGTCAAAGCCCGCGCCTGCATCTCAAGCATGCCATGTCGAAGCGTGCGTCTGCATCCATCTCCACAACGTGGTGCGCGAGATGCCAAGTGCTTGTGCGGCGAGGGCGCGATTGCCGTTTGCGCGCTTGAGCGCTGCGCTTACTGCTGTTGCAGTGAGTTGCATGCGTGAGGTTGCAAGATCGGTGTGTTCGTGTGCTGCCACACTATCGCCAGCGTCCATGTCCAATAGCTCTGGCGCCCACTGTTCGAGTTGATCAAGGGTCAGATTGTCTTGTGCTTGTGCCTTCCAATGGATGCACAGGCGTTCGACCAGATTGCGTAGTTCGCGCACGTTGCCCGGCCATGCGTGGTATTGCAGCCGCTGTAGCGCTTTCGATGTTAGTGGCGAAGGAATATTGCCGAGTTGCCGGAAGTAATGCGTCAGCAACACTGCGATCTCGCCGGGTCGGTTGCGTAGCGGCTGCAATGCGATGCGGAGCGCTGCCAGGCGATAAAAAAGATCGCGGCGGAAGCGTCCTTGTTCGACCAGTGTCTGCAGTGGTTGCAGGCTTGCAGCGACCACACGCACATCGATGGCGATCGGCAGCGTTGCGCCGACACGCAGCACTTCGCGCTCTTCCAGTACGCGTAATAGGCGCGTCTGCAATGGCATCGGCAGTTCGCCGATTTCGTCGAGAAACAGCGTGCCATCCTGCGCTGCTTCGATCAGGCCAGTGTGCCCGCCGCGGCGTGCGCCGGTGAATGCGCCGTCGCTGTAGCCGAACAATTCCGCTTCCAGCAGCGATTCGCTGATGGCGCCGCAGTTGATGGCGACGAAGCGGCCACGCCGACGGCTGCCGGCATGCAGTTGGCGCGCGACCAGTTCCTTGCCGGTGCCGGTTTCGCCGCTGATCAACACGGTACTTGGGTGTGGTGCGTACAGCTGCACCAGTTCGCGCACGTGGGACATTGCCGCGTCTTCGCCAAGCAAGGCCTCGGTGCGGCGAGCGCGACGTGTGCTGGTGCGGCCGGTGGGGCGATCGTTGCTTGGCGCGGTACCCACGGCGATGGCGTGTTCGAGCGCCAAGCGCACCGAATCTGCGGAATACAGCAGTACGCCAGGCAGGCCGGCCTGTTCGGCGAAATCGATTGCCATGCCGGTGCCGACGATGACCTGGATGCCGCTGGCGCGCAGGTCGGCGATGCAGTCGCGCGCGTCTTCGGCGGTGACGAAGCGGCGGTGTGCGATGTCGAGGTCGAAGCTGTCCTGGAAAGCGCGGAACGAGGGCACATCGGTGGCGTGGGTGACCACACCGATGCGCGGTGCGATGCGGCGTGCGCGCGCCAGCGCTTCCATCAGATCGAAGCCGGTGGCCTGGATCGGTGCCAGCGGCAGCGCGAGCCGGCTGCGCAGATAAGCAGCGTTGGAGCCGCCTGCCACCAGCACGTCGCAGCGCTCGCGGCGCAGGCGCTGGCCGATGACCTCCACCGCCTCGGCAAAGCCGAGGTTGATCTGCTCCATGCGCGCACGCTGGTCGAACTCGGGGATGACGTCGGACAGCAGGCCGGTCAGGCGAGAGACGCTGACGGTCCAGATCACCGGTTGGGAGGCGTCTGCCGACTGGGGAGGAGGAGGGCTGCGCATTCGACTGCCATGTTGCAACGATGTTGCATGCTGCTCGGAATGTTGCATATTTGCAACGATCAGCGGCGCTTCGCTTAGTGAAATCAACAGCTTGCGATTGGAACGCCATTTGCGCGTGCTCCCGTATCCCAACTCAGGAATCGCCATGACGTCTTCGCCTACCGCTTCCGCCAGCATGCGCTTGCGCGCCGCGCTGTCTGCTGAATCGCCGTTGCAGGTCATCGGTGCGATCAATGCCAACCATGCGCTACTGGCCCAGCGTGCCGGCTACCGGGCGATCTATCTGTCTGGCGGCGGTGTGGCGGCCGGTTCGCTGGGGTTGCCGGACTTGGGGATCAACACACTGGAAGACGTGCTGATCGATGTGCGCCGCATCACCGATGTCTGCGAACTGCCGCTGTTGGTGGACGTGGATACGGGCTTCGGGCCGAGTGCGTTCAACATCGAGCGCACCATCAAATCGCTGATCAAGGCGGGCGCGGCTGGTTGCCATATCGAAGATCAGGTTGGCGCCAAGCGCTGCGGGCATCGGCCGGGCAAGGAGATCGTCAGCCAGGCCGAGATGGTAGACCGGGTCAGGGCGGCGGCCGATGCCAAGACCGATGCGGCGTTCTTTTTGATTGCACGCACCGACGCGATCCAGATGGAAGGCGTGGATGCGGCGATCGAACGCGCCATCGCCTGCGTGGAGGCCGGCGCAGACGGCATCTTCGCCGAGGCCGCGTATGACCTGGAGACCTACAGGCGCTTTGTCGATGCGGTGCGCGTGCCGGTGTTGGCCAACATCACCGAATTCGGCAAGACGCCGCTGTTTACGCGCGACCAACTTTCGCAGGTTGGTGTGGCGATCCAGCTGTTTCCGTTGTCGGCGTTCCGTGCTGCCAACAAGGCAGCCGAGGCGGTCTACACCGCGATTCGGCGCGACGGTCATCAACAGGCCGTGCTGGAAAGCATGCAGACGCGCGAAGAGCTGTACGAACGCATCGGCTATCACGGCTACGAGCAGCGTCTGGATGCGCTGTTTGCGCGCAAAGGCGCATGATCCAGGCCGGTTCTCCTGCCCGAGCACGTCCATGAACAGCCAAGCCAGCGCCACCTCGCAGCCGCGCGGCCGCATCGATCGTCGCCAGACTGCGCGGCAGCTGTTGCAGACCGAATTGGAAAAGCTGCCCGATGCCGAGCGCGCGGTGGTGGAGCGCTTTATCGCCAAGCGCCACGTGGCACGCGACATCATCAAGCAGGCCGATCATGACCGCACCTTGGGCGAACGCATCGCCGACCGGGTGGCAGAAATCGGCGGCAGCTGGAGCTTCATGATCGGCTTCGGTGTGGTGCTGCTGGCCTGGATCGCGCTCAACAGCCTGGTGCTGACGCATGGGTTCGATCCATATCCGTACATCCTGCTCAACCTGTGCCTGTCGTGCCTGGCCGCGATCCAGGCGCCGGTGATCATGATGAGCCAGAACCGTCAGGCGGCGGTGGACCGCTTGCGTGCGCAGAACGATTACGAAGTGAACATCAAATCCGAACTGGAAATTCTGCAGGTGCACGAAAAGCTCAATCAGTTGCGCGAGCAGGACTGGGCCGCGCTGGTCGAGCAGCAGAATTACCAGATCGCCCTGTTGCAACAATTGATCGAGCGCGCGATGACAGCGCCGCCCGCGCACTGACTGCCTTGCCTAGACGACCGCGAACATCCGGAGAGATCCAATGAACGACAGCGCCGCCCCGCAGACCGCTACGCCTTTCAAGCCGAAAAAATCCGTTGCGTTATCCGGCACCGCTGCCGGCAACACCGCGTTGTGCACGGTGGGGCGCAGCGGCAACGATCTGCATTACCGCGGGTACGACATTCTGGACCTGGCGATCACCAGCGAGTTCGAGGAGATCGCGTATCTGTTGGTGCATGGCAGGTTGCCCAACAGCGGCGAACTGCGCGGCTACAAAGCCAAGTTGCGCTCGCTGCGTGGCGTGCCGGCCGCTGTGAAAGCGGTGCTGGAACAATTGCCGCAGTCGGCACATCCGATGGATGTGATGCGCACCGGCGTGTCGGCACTGGGCTGCCTGCAGCCGGAGAAAGACGACCACAATCATCCCGGCGCGCGCGACATCGCCGACAAGCTGATGGCATCGTTGGGGTCGATGTTGCTGTATTGGTATCACTACAGCCACAACGGCAAGCGTATCGAGGTGGAGACCGACGACGATTCGATCGGCGGGCATTTTCTGCATCTGTTGCATGGTTTTGCGCCGAAGGAGTCGTGGGTGCGTGCGATGCACACCAGCCTGATCCTGTACGCCGAGCATGAGTTCAATGCCTCCACGTTCGCCTGCCGTGTGATTGCCGGCACCGGTAGCAATATGCATAGCGCCATCGCCGGCGGGATCGGCGCGTTGCGCGGGCCTAAGCATGGCGGCGCCAACGAGGTGGCGTTCGACATACAGAAGCGTTACGACACCCCGGACGAGGCCGAGGCCGACATCAAGGTGCGCGTGGAGCGCCAGGAAGTGGTGATCGGCTTCGGGCATCCGGTGTATACCGTGTCCGACCCGCGCAACAAGGTGATCAAGGAGGTGGCGCGCGAGCTGTCTGACGAGCAGGGCAGCCGCAAGATGTACGACATCGCCGAGCGCCTGGAGACGGTGATGTGGGACATCAAGAAAATGTTCCCAAACCTGGATTGGTTCAGTGCGGTGAGCTACCACATGATGGGCGTGCCGACCGCGATGTTTACGCCGCTGTTCGTGCTGGCGCGCACTGCCGGTTGGAGCGCGCACATCATCGAGCAGCGCGTGGACGGCAAGATCATTCGCCCATCGGCCAACTATACCGGCCCGGAATATCAGGTGTTCGTGCCGTTGAATCAGCGTCCCTGAAGATGTAGTGGTCCGTAGGTTGGGTCTCTCCGCCTCGGTCGCTTTCTCGCAATGAAGGCGACCAAGCTCTTGCAAGCGCGGGAAGAGATGGCGAAACCCACAGACGTCTGAAATGCGATTTCCGATTTCCGAAATACCCCCACCCGCTTCGATATCGCCAGCCATGAACAGCCAGTACCGCAAGCCCCTGCCGGGCACCTCGTTGGACTACTTCGATGCACGTGCCGCTGTGGATGCGCTGCAACCCGGCGCCTATGCGGCGCTGTCTTACACCGCGCGCGTGCATGCCGAAAACCTGGTGCGGCGCGCGCAGCCGCAGATGCTGGAGGCCTACCTGCGCCAGCTGATCGAGCGCAAGCGAGACCTGGATTTACCCTGGTTTCCGGCGCGTGTGGTGTGCCACGACATTCTTGGGCAGACCGCCTTGGTCGACCTGGCCGGCTTGCGCGATGCGATTGCCGAGCAGGGTGGCGACCCGGCGCAGGTCAATCCGGTGGTGCCGGTGCAATTGATCGTCGATCACTCGCTGGCGGTGGAATACGCCGGCTTCGACAAGCAAGCGTTCGCCAAGAATCGCAGTGTGGAAGATCGTCGCAATGCCGACAGCTTCCATTTCATCGAGTGGACCAAGCGGGCTTTCGAAAACATGGAAGTGATTCCGCCCGGCAACGGGATCATGCATCAGATCAATCTGGAAAAAATGTCGCCGGTGATCTACACGCTCGACGGCGTGGCGTTTCCGGATACCTGCGTGGGTACCGACAGCCATACCCCGCATGTGGATGCGCTGGGGGTGATCGCATTGGGTGTGGGCGGACTGGAAGCGGAAAACGTGATGTTGGGGCGCGCGTCGTGGATGCGCCTGCCCGACATCATCGGTGTGGAGGTGTTGGGCAAGCCAGCGCCCGGCATCACCGCCACCGACATTGTGTTGGCGTTGACCGAGTTCTTGCGTCAGCAACGTGTGGTCGGTGCGTATCTTGAGTTCTATGGCGCTGGCGCCAGTGCGCTGACCATTGGCGATCGCGCGACCATTTCCAATATGACGCCGGAGTTCGGTGCCACCGCGGCGATGTTCTCTATCGACCAGCAGACGCTGGACTATTTGCGTCTGACCGGGCGCGAAGAGGCGCAGATTGCGTTGGTGGAAACCTACGCGCGCCAGACCGGCTTGTGGGCGGATGACTTGGTTACCGCGCACTACGAGCGCGTGTTGGAGTTCGATCTGTCGAGCGTGGTGCGCAACATGGCCGGGCCGTCCAACCCACATAAGCGTGTGGCGACCAGCGAGCTTGCCGAGCGCGGCATTGCCGGTGCGTGGGAAGAGGTGCCGGGCCAGATGCCCGATGGCGCAGTGATCATTGCGGCGATCACCTCGTGCACCAACACCTCCAATCCGCGCAACGTCATCGCTGCCGGCCTGCTGGCGCGCAACGCCAACGCACGTGGACTGACCCGCAAGCCGTGGGTGAAAAGTTCGTTGGCGCCGGGCTCCAAGGCGGTGCAGCTGTATCTGGAGGACGCGGGTCTGCTGAGCGAGTTGGAGCAACTGGGCTTTGGCATCGTCGCGTTCGCTTGTACTACCTGCAATGGCATGAGCGGCGCGCTGGATCCGGTGATCCAGCAGGAGATCATCGACCGCGATCTGTATGCCATGGCGGTGTTGTCGGGCAACCGCAATTTCGACGGGCGGATCCATCCGTATGCCAAGCAGGCGTTTCTTGCATCGCCGCCGTTGGTGATTGCGTATGCCATCGCCGGCACGGTGCGCTTCGATATCGAAAAAGATGTGCTGGGCATCGATGCCGATGGCGTGGCGGTGACGCTCAAGGATCTATGGCCCACCGATGCGGAGATCGATGCGGTGGTGGCGCGCAGCGTCAAACCGGCGCATTTCCGCAGCGTCTACGACCCGATGTTCAAGCGCAGCCTGGGGCAGGGCGTACAGGTGAGCCCGCTGTACGATTGGCGGCCGACCAGCACCTACATCCGTCGCCCGCCGTATTGGGAGGGCGCGCTTGCCGGCGCACGCAGCTTGCGTGGCATGCGGCCGTTGGCAGTGCTGGGCGACAACATCACTACCGACCATCTGTCGCCGTCGAATGCGATTCTGGCCAGCAGTGCGGCCGGCCAATACCTGACGCTGATGGGCGTGCCGGAAGAAGACTTCAATTCCTACGCCACCCATCGCGGCGATCACCTCACCGCGCAGCGCGCCACGTTCGCCAACCCCAAGCTGGTCAACGAAATGGCGGTGGTCGATGGGTTGGTAACACAGGGGTCGTTGGCGCGGCTGGAGCCGGAAGGGCAGGTGGTGCGCATGTGGGAGGCGATCGAAACCTACATGACGCGCAAGCAGCCGCTGATCATCATCGCCGGTGCCGATTACGGCCAGGGTTCCTCGCGCGACTGGGCGGCCAAGGGCGTGCGTCTGGCCGGTGTGGAGGTGATCGTCGCCGAAGGCTTCGAGCGGATTCACCGCACCAACCTGATCGGCATGGGCGTGTTGCCGCTGGAGTTCGAGCCGGGCACCGACCGCAAGACGCTGGGCATCGACGGTAGCGAAACCTTCGAGGTGATGGGCGAACGCACCCCCGGCGCCACGCTGACGCTGTCGATCCATCGCCGCAACGGCGAGCAGCTGCAGGCGCCGGTGACGTGCCGATTGGATACGGCGGAAGAAGTGTCGATCTACGAGGCGGGCGGCGTGCTGCAAAGGTTTGCGCAGGATTTTCTGGAGAGCCGGGAATCGGGAGCCGGGAATCGGGAATCGTTAAAAGCGACATCGGCACCGCAAGCGCCCTAGTGTCCATGGCTCCTGGCTTCGTGCTGCCATCTGCATCCCCAATCCCCAATCCCGGTCTTTACCCCATGACCCATCTTCCCCAACTCCGCATTCCTGCCACCTACATGCGCGGCGGCACCAGCAAGGGCGTGTTCTTTCGCCTACCGGATCTGCCTGTTGCCGCACAGCAGCCCGGTCCTGCGCGCGATGCGTTGTTGCTGCGGGTGATCGGTAGCCCCGATACGTATGCCAAGCAGATCGATGGCATGGGGGGGGCGACCTCGAGTACCAGCAAGAGCGTGATCGTCTCGGCCAGCACGCGTGGCGGGCACGATGTGGATTATCTGTTCGCGCAGGTGTCCATCGACAGCGCGTTCGTGGACTGGAGCGGCAACTGCGGCAATCTGTCGGCGGCGGTGGGGCCGTTTGCGATTGCCAATGGTCTGATCGACGCGGCGCGCGTGCCGCGCGACGGCGTGGCGACGGTGCGGATCTGGCAGGCCAATATCGGCAAGACCATCGTGGCGCATGTGCCGATGACCGGTGGTCAGGTGCAGGAAACCGGCGACTTCGAACTGGATGGAGTCACCTTTCCGGCGGCCGAGGTGCAGCTGGAATTTCTCGACCCGGCCGATGACGCCGAAGGCGAGGGCTGGGCGATGTTCCCCACCGGCAAGCTGATCGACCAATTGGAGATTCCCGGCCTGGGCACGATCGCCGCGACGCTGATCAATGCCGGCATCCCGACCATCTTCGTCAACGCGCGCGATCTGGGCTACACCGGTACCGAGCTGCAGGAGGCGATCAATGGTGACCCGCGTGCGCTGACGATGTTCGAAACGTTACGTGCGCACGGCGCAGTGCGGATGGGTTTGATTGCGAAGGTCGAAGACGCTGCCACGCGGCAGCACACGCCAAAGGTGGCGTTCGTGGCGCCGCCGGCCGATTACACCGCCTCCAGCGGCAAGCCGGTGCACGCGGCCGAGATCGATCTGCTGTTGCGTGCGATGTCGATGGGCAAACTGCATCACGCGATGATGGGCACCGCCGCGGTGGCGATCGGCACTGCCGCCGCCGTGCCCGGCACCTTGGTCAATCTGGCAGCGGGTGGCGCAACGCGCTCGGCGGTGCGCTTCGGACATCCGTCCGGCAGCTTGCGCATCGGTGCCGAGGCGCAATTGGTGGACGGCCAGTGGCAGGTGACCAAGGCGCTGATGAGCCGCAGTGCGCGGGTGATGATGGAAGGTTGGGTGCGCGTGCCGGCGGATGTTGCCCAGATCGAGTGATCGGCTAGAAGGAGCCTCTAAAAACCCCAGCAATCTGCCATCATTGACTTGACGCCCTGCCAGCGGAGAACGACAGACATGATCAGC